>JADGHL010000118.1 GCA_019686135.1 Myxococcaceae bacterium
CGTGCGAGCGGTTTCTTCGTGCGAGCGGTTTCTTCGTGCGAGCGGTTTCTTCGTGCGAGCGGTTTCTTCGTGCGAGCGGGCCCTGCGCACGGAGCGGCCACCACGATGGAGCGACCCTGCAGCCCTATGGCGACGCGGCCACGGCGCGTGGAACGGACTCTGTGCGCGACGCTCACGCTTCTGCGAGGACCGGCAGTGCGAACGACTCGCGGACGGGCGGCTTCACGTCGGGCGGCGGTTCGATCATCGTGGTCATCACGCCGGAGAGGGCGTTGGGGGACGCGCGCTCGACCTTCACCTTCACCACGCTCCCTGCCGGCGCGTCGCCGTCGAAGTTCACCGTGCGGTTCTCCGGCGTGCGGCCGAAGCGCCGGCCGCTGTCGAACCTCGAGGCGCCCTCCACGAGCACCTCGACCTCCTTGCCCACCTGGGCCTGCATGATCTCGCCGCTGATGGACCGCTGCAGCTTCTGCAGCCGCTCGAGCCGGGCGATCTTCACCTCGTGGGGGATCGCCCCCCACTCCGCCTCCTTGAGGCCGGCCACCGTCTTCGGCCGCGGCGAGAAGATGAACGAGAACTGGTTCTCGAAGCGGACCTGTTCGGTCAACCGCATCGTCTGCTCGAAGTCCTCCTCGGTCTCGCCGGGGAAGCCCACGATGATGTCGGTGGTCACCGCGATCCCCGGGCGCGCCGCGCGGAGCTTCTCGAGCCGCTCGAGGTACTCGGCGATCGTGTAGTCCCGCTTCATCCGCTCGAGCACTTCGTCCGATCCACACTGCACCGGCAGGTGGAAGTGCGGCGCGATCTTCGGCTGGGTCCGGAAGGCGTCGATCAGCTCGTCGGACAGATCATGCGGGTGGCTGGTGGTGAACCGCACCCGGAGGATCCCCGGCACTTCGGCGACCCGGAGCAGGAGCTGGGCGAAGGAGATCCCGCCGCGGTACGAGTTCACGTTCTGGCCGATCAGCGTCACCTCGCGCACGCCGACGCTCACCAGATCGCGCACCTCCCCGAGGACCTCCACGAACGGCCGGCTCACCTCCCGTCCGCGGGTGTGGGGGACGACGCAGAAGCTGCAGACGTTGTCGCAGCCCTTCATCACCGTGACGAACTCGGTGACCTTGCCGCGGGAGGTCTCTGGATCGGCGCGAGGGAAGACGTACTCCTCGGAGTCGATCCAGGCGGTCTCCACGACCCGGGCGCGTTCGGTGCGCACCTTCTGGACCATCTCGGGGAGCTTCGCGATCGCGTCGGGGCCGAACACGAAGTCGATGTACGGCACCTTCTTGAGCAGCTTCTGCTTCTCCTGCTGCGCCACGCAGCCGCCCACGCCGATCAGCGCCCCGCGCGACAGCTTGATCGGCCGATAGCGCCCGAGCGCCGAGAGCATCTTCTCCTCGGCCTTCTCGCGGATCGCGCAGGTGTTGAGGATGATGAGGTCCGCGTTCTCCGGCGTCGGCGTCGGCACGTACTCCATCCGGCCGAGCACCTCGCTCATCCGCAAGGTGTCGTTGACGTTCATCTGGCAGCCGAAGGTGTGGATGAAGTACCGCTTCATGGCCTGCGCTTATGCGCGAGCGCTCCCTCGAATTCAACCGTCACGGGTCCGGCGCGGCCACTCATGACCGCGCCATCCGGCGGACGATCTCGCAGTGGGTATCGACGAGCTCGGCCTCCTTCGCCACAAGGAGCGCGACCGCCTCCTTCCCGTAGCGGCGCTCGAGCGGCTGGAGCGACGACAGCCGCAGAAGCTCGGTCGTGATCCGCTGGTCGAGCTCGCGATCCTTTTCGGACGGTTCCTCGCCCCGCGACTCCTGCTCCGCCAGACGTGCACGCAGCGCCGCCTGCTTCTCCGCGAGCGCCCGCCGCGAGGTCACGTGGTTGCAGAACTTCGCGACCACTGCGAAGAGCTGCGCGTGCTGCGCGCTCGTCAGCCCGGAGGCCTCCAGCGCACCCATGTGCGACGACGCGAAGTGCTCGTCCCGTGCCTCGGGATGGATGGGCGCCGTGTCGAGCCGATCGAGCAGCGCACGCTCGTAGCGGATGTACCGTTCGAGATCCTCGGCGCTGAAGATGGGCGCGGCGAGCCGGAGCGTCTTGTCGTCGCCGGCGAGGATCTCGTCGGGGATGGCGGAGGGCGGAGCGTCCTCGAAGCCGAAAATGTCCTTCCGCTTTCGGGTCGTCATCGTGTGCTCGTCCTCGCCTCAGGCCGCCGGGATCAGCTCGTCCGCGAGTCCCAGAAGGTCGTTCACCGTCTTCACCGTCACCACCTGGTGGCAGATCTTCGCGTACGCCGGCATCTCGCTGTCGCCGATGCCCCAGTTGCGCTCGTCCTCCGGGCAGATCCACAGAAGCCGCTTCGCTTTGCGGCGCACGTCCTTCAGCGCCCAGAGGCTGTTGGGGTTGTAGTTGTTGCGGCCATCGCCGATCACCATCACCGTGGTCCGGCGCGACAGCCCGCCCAGGTGATCCCGCGCGAAGAGGGCGAACGCGCGGCCGTAGTTGGAGTTCGCGTAGAGCGAGATGTCCTTCCCGGCGGTGGCGACGTCGACCGCCTGGTCCAGGTCCAGCTGGCGGAAGTGCTCGGTCACCTCGCCGATGTCGCTCACGAACACGAACGAGCGCACGCGGAAGAAGAGCGACTGCAGCGTCCAGGTGAACAGCAGCATCAGCCGCGACACGTTGCGCACCGAGTCCGAGATGTCGCAGAGCACGACCACGTCGGGCCGCTGCGGCCGCCGGCGCCGGAAGTACGGGACCATCGGCACCCCGCCCCAGGTCATGTTGCCGCGCAGTGTGCGGCGCACATTCAGCTGACCGCGCCGATACGAGCGCTGCTTGCGGACGAGGCGGGACTTCAACCGCTCGGCCAGCCGGCGCACCGCGACCTCGGCCTTCTCGACTTCTTCCGGCGAGAGCGTGTGCAGCTCGCGATCGAAGAGGGTCGCGCCCGGCTGCCGGCGGACGCGCGCCCGGATCTGCCGGTGGATCTCCTTGCGCGCCGCCTCCTCGACCGCCCTGAGAACCTCGCCCAGCTCCCGGGCGACGATCTCCACGCCCTCGGGGGAGAGCCCGCGCGCCTTCAGCTCTCCGGCGAGCGACTTCAGATCGCTCTCGAGCGCGTCTCCGCCCGCGGCGGCGGTCAACCGGCGCGCGTAGAAGCCGGCCTGCAGAGGCGTCTGGAGCCGGCTCAGATCGAGCTGGAGGGTGGCGTTGCGGAAGAGGCTGGCGAGCCGCGCGGCGTCCCCGGCCAGCGCGGCCTGGGTCAGCGGCGAAAGCTGCCCGCCGAGATCGCCGAGCGCGGCGACGAGCTTCTTGAGGTCATCTCCCTCCAGGAGCCCCTGTTCGCGGATCCGCTGGGCGAGCGACGCGTCGAGCGCCTCGAAGCTCCTGGCCGCGCCCGAGAAGTAGAAGTCGAACACGCGGTCGAAGGTCTCCCGGTCGACCTCGCGCTTGACCAGGGTGGCCCGGAGCGCCGAACGGAACGCGTCGCGATCCTCGAGCCCGACGGCTTCGGTCGCGAGCGCGGCATCCTGGACCTCGGACGGGCTGACGCGCAGGCCGTTCTGCCGGAGCACCTCCGCGAACTCGACGATGCGCGCGTCCATCGGCGCACAGGTAACCGCGCACACAGGGAGGTGTCGAGCGTCGTCTGCATCCGGCATGGCGGGCGTGCGGCGGGGCTAGGCGCTGTCTGAACGGCCGGCGCGCGGTGTGGTCTACTCGTCGGTGTTGATGCGTCGAGCTGCGATCGTCGTCCTCCTCCTAGGCCTCGCCCTGCCCTACCCCGGCCGCGCGGAGATCACCCGGGAGGCGCCGCGGGTGGAGGACACCGGGTACACGCTGCAGAAAGGGCATTGGAAGATCGGCATCCGGACCTCGTCGTACGGGATCACCGATCGCCTCCAGGTCGACAGCGCGCTGTTGCTGGACTTCGTCGTCCTCAACGTGGGGCTCAAGTATCGGCTGGTCGACGCTCCGAACCTGAGCGTGAGCGCCACGGCGTGGGGTGGGTTCGCGCCGATCGTCCTGCTCCTGCGCGGCAACCTCATGGGCGGGACGCTGGGCTTGGACGCGTCGATGCCCGTGGCGGAGCGGGTCGCCATCCACCTGTCCGCGAACTGGAACGTGTGGGCGTTCTCGTCGTTCAATCCGGAGCTGACCATCGGCAACGCCCGGAGCGGCCGCTTCTCCTGGTTCGGGCTGCGGGCGACCGGGGAGTACGTCTTCCAGCCGCGGCACGCCTTCTTCCTGATGGTGGGGACGCCGACCTCGTGGGTGCTGGGGATCGGCGACACCGCCCACGACTTCGACGCGCTCACCTCCGCCGAGGTGATGGCCGGCTACCAGTACAGCCCCGGCGGGTTCAACGTCCGGGTCGACCTGGGCGTGGGCCCGAGCCTGTTGACGGGGATCGGTCCGCGCCTGGGCGTCGACTTCTACTACCGCTTCTAGAAACCCACGCTCAGGCCCGCGCGGCCATCGATCCGCAGCGCGCGAAGACCGCGGGAGGTCAACGCGACCTCGAAGCGCACCAGCCTGCCGGCGACCTCCGTCTGCAGCCCCAACGCGAGTTCGGGGCCGCCGGCGATCGTGAACGACGTGTCGGTCGTGGTGCCGGAGATCGACGTCCACGCCGCGACGGCGGTGATGGACGGTCCTGCGCCGACGAACAGCCAGCTGCCGCCGAGCGCCCAGCCGTAGTGGGCGCGCGCATGGATCATCGGGTAGAGGCTGAAGACGTTGAACGCGGGCGTGCCGATCCGGCCAAAGGCCAAAAGCGCGCCCACGTGCCAGCGGATTCGATCCGACAGGCCCTGGCCGAGCCCCACACCGAGAGCCGGGTGAGTGGTGCGCAGCCGTCCGGCCTGTTCAATCAACCAGAGCGCCGCGTGCGCCTCGATCCGCAGCTTCGGGTCGAGCGCGACCGGCGTCGCGTCGAAGGGCGGGAGCTCCGACGTCGCCTCCGAATCGGCGGCGGCGTCCCCTCCCCGCGCACTGCCTCCGCGACCCAGGTCATCTGCGACCAGCAGACCCTCCACGAACAGCACCGCGTGGGCCGGCCGGGGCACCGCGAGGACGGCGAACGCTACACTTGGGAGCAGCACTCTCACGGGCACGCTCCCATCGAGTGGGTGGTGTCGGCGGCGATCAGCGCTGCGAACCGGTCCCGGAAGATCGCGCACGCCGTGGTCCGGTCCTCGCCGTCGAACTTCGAGGCGATCCGGCCGAGGAGCTCGAGCGTGCTGAAGTCATACTTCGGAGTTTGGGCGATCGCGTCGCCAAGATCGCGTTCGGCGTCCAGCACCGCCAGCGCCACGCGGCGGTGGTCGCCGAGATCCTCGCCCAGCCGCCACAGCGCCGCGGCGACCACCGCACCGAGCAGGTGGGCGTCGTACACCTCGAGCGATCCGTCCGCGGGCGGAGTGAGCAGGTCGGTGACCGCCGCTTCGCTCATCACCCGCCGTACGGACATGTCGCGATCGATCCCGAAGTCATCGTCGCCCAGCGACGGCCGGATGAAGTCGCTCTGCCCGGTGATCAGATGCCCGAACACGTCCGCCAGCCCTTCATCGACCGCGCGGATCTGCCGCTGCGCGATTTCGCTCCAGCCTTTCTTCACCGACACCGGCACGGTCGAGCCGTGATCCACCAGCCGGTTGAACACCCGGTGCCCGTACTCGTGGGTCATGATCCCCAGGTTGGTGCTGAACGGCGTCCCGGCAATCGCCACGTGCGGGACGATGAGGAAGCCGTCGAACGACGGCGCGTAGGCCGCGTTGTCGGTGAGGTTCCAGAAAGTCGGCACCAGCCGGGTGAGGAACTCGATCCGCGGGTGGTAGTACGCGCGGATCGTTCCCAGCTGTGCCGGGTCGACCCCGAGATCGACGAAGAGCTCACGAGCCTGCCAGAGGGCGAAATAGGAGGACGCCATGTCCAGCGACTCGTAGTCGTCGGCGTGGAACACCCCGTCACGCTCGGTGAAGCTGCAGGACACCGGACCGCCACCCTCCGCGCGGAGGATCTGGTCACCGGTCGGGTCGGCCGAGGCCTCCAGAAGATCGGTCACCAGCGTCGCCCCGCCGACGAACTCCACCGATGCGCCGCGCATCTGGGTGAGGTCGTCCAGATCGTCCAGCCGGACGTCGCGCTCGCCATAGGTCCCGGTGGCACGGTCGAAAGCGAAGAGGTGCACGGTGACCGGGCCGCTCTCCCCGCACCCCGCGGCGAGCAGGGCCACACCGGCGGCGCAGATCCATGCGAGGATTCGGTGCATCGCAGTTGCGGAGCCTAACCGAAGTCGCCTCCGGCTCCTGCTCGGAGACCTGGCCGAGCGTTCTGCTCACGCGCGCGGCGTACTCCCAACGGACGAGCCGCTCATCCGCAGGCAGCTATCCATCGGCTCGGCGCGCGAAGGACATCACCGCCTCCACGTGATGCGTCTGCGGGAACATGTCGATGAGCTGCAGCGTGTCTGGCCAAAAGCCCGCGCGTCTCAACTCGGAGGCGTCGCGGGCGAGCGCCGCGGGATCGCACGCCACGTACACCACGCGCCGCACGTGAAGGCTGTGGGCCCACGAGGCGATCCCCGGCGCGCCGGTGCGTGGCGGATCCACGAAGAGCAGGTCGAACACGCGTCCCTCGCGGATAAACCCGTCCACCACGCGCTTCGCGTCGCCCAGCACCAGCCGGACGTTGGAGAGCTTCGCCTCGTCCACCGAGCGCCGCGCCAGCTCGACGGACACCGCGCTGGACTCGACGCCCAGCACGGACCGGGCGCGAGCGGCGATGGCGAACGTGAAGTTCCCGTTCCCGGAGTAGACCTCGAGCACGTCGTCGTCCTCCGACGCGCCCAGTGCTTCCACCGCCGCACCCACCAAAGCGTCGTTGGCCTGTTCATTGGCCTGGCTGAACGCGTCCGGCCGGAGAAAGAGCGGGACGTCGGGGCGCAGCGGGGCAGGCAGCCTCAGCGCCGGCCGGCCCACCAGCGTGGGCGATCCTTCTTTCGGCGTGAGCACCGCGCCGACGAGCCCGAGCGTGCGCACCGCCTTCTCCGTCACCTCGCGATGCCGCGGCTTCACCGCGCCCTGGAGCAGAAGCCCCACCGAGACCCGGTCGCCCGCAGCGAGGAGATGGACCGCTTCCAGATCGTGCTTCACCGTTCCGAGGGCCTCCGCCAGCCTCCCCGGGAGCTCGCGCAGGGCTTCAACGAGCGCGGGGCAGCGATCGACCGGCAGACACGCGTGGCTGCGGCGCTCGTAGAAGCCGAGCGCGTCCTTCGTCGGGTGCAACACCGCGCGGCGGCGGTAGGCGAACGCCTTCGGAGACGCCACGGAGGGCACCAGCGTCACCTCGGCGCGCTCCACCTGACCCAGGTGCTCGAGGGCGGAGAGGACGATCTCCTCCTTCGCGGCGCGCTGCGCACCCTCCTCCAGATGGAGCCAGTCACAACCGCCGCACCGGTCGAAGAGCGGGCACGCCGGCGGGCGGCGATCCGGGCTGGGCTCGAGGAGCTCCAGCACCTCGCCGCGGAGCACCTTCCCGTTGGGGACGACGCGCGCGCGGAGCGCCTCGCCGGGGAGCGCGCCCTCGACGAAGACCGTGCGGCCCTCGTATTCGGCGACGCCTTCACCCAGCTTGGAGAGGCGGCGGATGCGCAGATGCGCTTCGAAGGGAACGGCGGAGGACGTGGCGGATCCCGGCGACTACTTGCGTTGAGCGGCCCGCGGCTCCGGCGGATCGGGCAGCTCCTTCCGGAGCCGTTCGACGAAGCGCTCGATGCGGGCCTTCTTCTCTTCGTCAACGTCGACGAACTCGATCGCCATTCCCGGCACCTGATTGGACGGGTTGTCGAACTCGTTGACGCGAGTGACGCGGCCGGTGAGGTCGAACGGGAACGCCGTGTCCGGCAGCGAGATGATCAGCCGGACCAGGCTCCCGGGCGGGTGCGGCTTGCGGGTATTAATGAAGATCCCGCCCCTGGAGATGTTCGTCGCCCAGTCGGTGATGAAGCCGTCGACGCTGCGATACGCGACCAAAAGTTCGTGGTGTAGCCGATCGTGGCGCCGTTGCGAAGCGCCGGTCTTCGACGCGGACTTGTTCGCCTTGTCGGCCATGCACGCGCGACTATAGCAACGCGCTTGACGCGGGGAAGCCCGGGGCCGGAAACCTCCAACGGCTCCGGACCCGCTCAGACCTTCATCTCACGCAGCTCCGGCGACACCTTCAGCTTCGGCTGCGTCAGGCGCTGCACATCGTCCTTCGTCACCCCCGGCGCCACCTCCTTGAGCAGCAGGCCTTCAGGCGTGACCTCGATGAATGCGAGATCGGTGACGATGTAGTGCACGCAGGCCTTGCCGGTGAGCGGGAGCGAGCAGCGCTCGAGGATCTTCGGCTTGCCGTCCTTCGTTGCGTGCTCCATCGCCACGAAGACGCGCTTGGCGCCGACGGCCAGGTCCATGGCCCCGCCCATCCCCTTCACCATCTTTCCGGGGATCATCCAGTTGGCGAGGTCGCCCTTCTCCGAGACCTCCATGGCGCCGAGCACCGCCATGTCGATGTGGCCGCCGCGAATCATCCCGAAGCTGGTGGCGGAGTCGAAGAACGCCGCGCCCTTGACCGCGGTGACCGTCTCCTTCCCGGCGTTGATGAGGTCCGGATCCTCCTCACCCTCCACCGGCCAGGGGCCAATCCCCAGAAGCCCGTTCTCCGAGTGCAGCAGGATGTCCATCCCCGGCGGGATGTAGTTGGCCACGAGCGTCGGCATCCCGATGCCCAGGTTCACGTAGTAGCCGTCGCGGAGCTCCTGCGCGATCCGCTGCGCGATCTGTTCACGCGTCAGTGGCATGGGTCAGGCCTCCTTCCGCGGGCGTACGGTGCGCTTCTCGATCCACTTCTCGTACTTCTGCCCGTAGACGATCCGCTTCACGAAGATCGACGGGACGTGGATCTCGTCCCCATCCAGCTCTCCGACCTCCACCAGGTGCTCGACCTCGGCGATGGTGACCTTCGCCGCCATGCACATCAGCGGGGAGAAGTTGCGCGCGGTCTTGCGGAACACCAGGTTCCCGTATTTGTCGCCCTTCCACGCCCGGACGATCGCGAAGTCCGCCTTGAGCGGCATTTCGAGCACGTACTCGCGCCCGTCGATCACCCTCGTCTCCTTGCCCTCGGCGATCTTCGTCCCCACGCCGGTGGGCGTGTAGAAGCCGCCGATGCCCACGCCCCCGGCGCGGATCCGTTCGGCCAACGTGCCCTGCGGGTTGAGCTCGACCTCCAGCTCACCCGAGAGGAACTGGCGCTCGAACTCTTTGTTCTCGCCCACGTAGCTGGCCACCATCTTCCGGACCTGCTTCGCCTTGAGCAGAAGCCCCAGGCCCAGATCGGTGGTGCCGCAGTTGTTGGAGATGATGGTGAGATTCTTGACGCCCTTACGGTGCAGCGCGGCGATCAGCGTCTCCGGGTTCCCGCACAGGCCGAACCCGCCGCTCATGATCACCGCGCCGTCCCGGACGTCCTTCACCGCTTCGTCAGGACTGGCGACGAGCTTATTCATGCGCCGTGTATCCCGCCGGGGCGGCGCACGGTCAAGCGCGACCCGTCCTGGCCACTACGGGCGCTCGACCATCAGCGCGATGCCCTCGCCGCCGCCGATGCACAGCGACGC
Source organism: Myxococcaceae bacterium (assembly GCA_019686135.1). Taxonomy (GTDB): domain Bacteria; phylum Myxococcota; class Myxococcia; order Myxococcales; family Myxococcaceae; genus JADGHL01. Next base: position 9,668 of record JADGHL010000118.1, read on the forward strand.
GACGCCGCGCTTCTTGTCGAGATCCTTCATCGCGTACAGCAGCGTGGTGAGCACGCGCGCGCCCGACGCGCCGATCGGGTGACCGAGCGCCACCGCTCCGCCGCGCACGTTCACCTTCTGCGGATCCAGCTTGAGCAGGTTGTTGTTGGCGATCGACACGACCGCGAAGGCCTCGTTGATCTCCCACAGGTCGACGTCGTCGGTCTTCTTCCCGGTCTTCTGCAGGAGCTTGTTGATGGCATCCGCCGGGGCGATGGTGAACTCCACCGGCTTCCGGGCCGCGGCGGCGTGATCCACGACCCTGGCCAGCACCGTGCGCCTCTCCGCCTTTGCGCGGTCCGCGGACATCAGCACCAGCGCGCTGGCGCCGTCGTTGATCGACGAGGCGTTGGCCGCGGTGACCGTGCCGTCCTTCTTGAACACCGGCTTGAGCGTGGGGATCTTCTCCGGGCGCGCGTTCTTCGGGCCGTCGTCTTCGGAGACCGTGGTCACCTCGCCCTTCTTGGCGGTGACCTGGACCGGGACGATCTCCGCCTTGAAGTGGCCCGCCTTCGCCGCCTCCACCGCGCGGCGGGTGGACTCGAGCGCGTACTCGTCCTGGGCGGCGCGGGAGATCTTCTGTTCGGCGGCGCAGGCCTCCGCGCACATCCCCATGTGCTGCTGGTTGTACACGTCCCACAGGCCGTCGTGGATCATCAGGTCCTTCATCTCCACGTGGCCCATGCGGGCACCGCCGCGCATTGCGTGGGTGAAGTACGGCGCGTTGGACATGGACTCCATGCCGCCGGCCACGACCACGTCCGCGTCTCCCAGGGCGATCGCCTGGTACGCCTGGACCACCGCTTGCAGCCCGGAGCCACACACCTTGTTCACCGTCACGCAGGGCACCGACTCCGGCAGCCCCGCGCCGAGCGCCGCCTGCCGCGCCGGCGCTTGGCCGACCCCGCCCTGCAGGACGCAGCCCATGATCACCTGGTCGACCTTGTCCGCCCGAACGCCCGACCGCTCGATGGCCGCCTTGATGGCCACCGCCCCCAGCTGCGGCGCAGTCAGCGAGGCAAGGCTTCCCTGAAACGAGCCGATCGGCGTACGCGCCGCTCCGACGATCACCACTTCGCGAGCCATAACTTCCTCCGGGTTGGGCCGGTGGCCGCGCTTATGGGCGGGACCCAGCCAATAAGTAGAACGTGCGGCTCTTATCCACCCCGGATCCACTCGGGTCAAGCACTGCCCGCTCGGGCCCTGCTCCGCCCAGCAGCCAAAGGACACTTCGGGGCCGCGGGTGCGCCACGCCTCGGGCCGCCGCGCTCGACTGGCCGTAGGACGCCTCCTGGCAGCCAGGCTGAAGCGCGCTGCTTCACACGTTCGGAAGCACGCGCTTGAAGTTCGGCCGCCGCGCCGACGTCGCGGTCGCGCCACAGCTCGCGACGCCGCGCTCGACTGCCCGCAGGACGCCTCCTACCGCTAGGCTGAAGCGCGCCGCTCCGTGCGTCGGCAGCACGCGGTCGAAGCTCGCCGAACCATGCTTGCGGCCGCCGCGCCGAAGTCGCGGTCGCGCCACAGCTCGCGACGCCGCGCTCGACTGCCCGCAGGACGCCTCCTGCCGCCAGGCTGAAGCGCGCCGCTTCATGCGTCGGCAGCACGCGGTCGAAGCTCGCCGAACCATGCTTGCGGCCGCCGACGCCGTGGTCGCGCCACACCTCGCGACGCCGCGCTCAACCAGCCACGTCGACTCCGGACCGCCAGAAAGCACGGGCGGCAATGTCCGGCAGCACGCCGCTCGATCTACGGCCGGAGCTGCTTTCTGGCTTCCCAACTACCGCGGCGCCCGTCCCACCTTCGGCCGCACCCGTTCGATCAGACGTTCCGCGGGCTCGATTTTCGGCGTGCTGCTGCGCACCATCCCTGCGAACACGCCCCACGTGACCGCGGCCCACACGAGCGCCGTCAGCGGCAGGCACCACGACGGAAAGATGTCGGGGCGCACCGTGACGGGGATCGCCGCCACGGTCAGGGCCAGAAGCCCCAGCACCTGGGCGAGGCGTGTGCGGATGCGGGCGATGCGCACCGCCCGTTCGGCCAGTGCGAGGAAGACTTCGATCCGATTGTGCGACATCACCGAAGTGCCGCGCGCCGCGGCGTGGGCGACGATCCGCTCCCGGTGCCGCTGCCACAGCTCGTGCGGCATCCCCGCTCGGGCTTCGTAGAAGTACCCCGTCCCCGGCGCGTGCTGGCGGCTCCAGAACGGGATGAAGCGGACCACCCCTTCGCGGGGCCAGGAGGTCTCGACGATCGTCCCGTCGCGAAAGAGCGTGCGGAAGGAGAGGTGCGGGCGTTTGCCGGGGAACCAGCTTGGCTCGGCGAACGCGTCGCCGTCGCGCGAGTGCCAGATCTGTTCGACCGCGCCCTCCCGCCCCACGGCGACGAGGCCCGCCTTCGTAAAGCCCATCGCCGAGAGCGCGGGGGTGAGCGCGCCGACCTCGTCGAGCCGGGCCTCTGCCGCCCTGTCGCCGGAAAGATCCCGGTACACGCAGCCAGAAGCGTAGCCGAGCCGTCACCCGCCCCGAAGAAACGTCCACGCGCTCCAGTGGCGCGTCCGCCCGTCGGTGGCGGCCCGCCGCCAGCCGTCCGCTTCCAGTGGCTTCATCACCAGGGCGCGAAAGCCGACGTGAGTGACCGCCACGACCGGGCTCTGCGCGCGCGCGAGCTCGCCCAGAAAGGCCGCCGCCTCGCGGGCACGGGCGAGCTCGGCCTCCGGCGCGCGCGGGGCGAAGGTCACCTTGCGGTAGAACCACTGTCCCACGAACGCCAGCGCCCAGCCCGCAAGCGGCAGGCGCACCCCGCCCAGGTTCGGCGGATAGACCTCCAGCTCGCGGATGAGCGGCGAGACGATCGGCGTGCGCTCCGGCGCGAGCAGCTGCATCGATTCGATCGCCCTCGGCGCGTTGGAGGTGACGAGCGCGCCGGCGCGGGCGGCGAGCACCTTCAGGCGCGGCGGCGGCGACGCGCTCACCGACAACCCGGCCGCCTCGTACGCCGCGCGCCAGCGGCGGAAGCCCTCCACGTCCATCCTTCCGGAGTGGACGTGGGCAGAGGGGCCGTGGCGGATGAGGACGAGCTCTTCGACCATGGTGCGCCCACGGTCCATAGCCCATCTGGGACGGTTCGCCTCACCCGTCGTCAGTTCCGGGCGAGGATCTGTTCCTCGGCGTCAATCGCCAGCCGGCCCAGGCAGGTGAAGCGGTACCAGGGCGTCTGTTCGTCATCCTTCTTCCGGGCGGCGCGGATCTCCTCGAGCGCGCGGCGATCTCCCAGCCGCCCCAGCCGCTCCACCGCGTTCCGCCGGACGTCGCAGTTGGGCGAGGACAGATCGCGGATCCACAGGGCAAGGTAGTCGTCCTTCGTCGCCGAGTTCAGACGGTCGAGCGTGCGGATCGCGGCGTAGCGGACGCGGTAGCGGCCGCGGCGGACCAGCTCGCGGAGGCCGGGGATGGCCTGCGTCAGCTCGTGATCGCGGATCAGCGCCTCGGCGCCCGCCTGGCAGGGGCGTGCCGAAGCAGGCGATGAGGTTGTCGATCATGCGCTCCGACGCGAGCGCCTTGTCGAGCTTGAGCGCCTCGGCGTAGGAGGCCAGCGCTGCGTCGTGCTCGCCCTTGTCGAACCGCGAGTGCCCCAGCGCCACCCAGGCGAAGCCGTCGCGCGGTTCGACCGTCAGCCGCGATTTCAGATCCACTTCGGTCGGCTGCAGCACCACCTCCTCCTCCGCCTCGCCGATCTCCGCCAAGTCTGGGACGCCGAACACGCCGAGCCCGAGCGCGATGGCGACGACGAGCAAGAGCCCCGCCCACCCTTCCGGGTGCTTCAGCGATTCGATCAACCAGGTCAGTCCACGGCGCGCCACCGTGCGCACCCACCTCCCAGGGTTCATGGCGGAAGACCCTACGCCGAGCCGAACCGGTGGGTGCAACTGCTCAGTTGGCGCCGCAGCCGCTCACTGGGTGTGCTCTGCGGAGAGGTCGCCCGAGGGCGGAGGGACCGCGGTGCCGCTCTGAGGGTGGAGCTCCTCCAGCTCGGCCTTCGACCGTCGAAGGACGATCCGGCCCTCCGTCACCTCGGCCACATCCTCGTTCTCCACGTTCCAGTCGTGGTGGACGAAGTAGCCCTTTTCAATCTCGAAGTGCGTCTCCCCTACGGCGATGACCCGGCCCAGGAACTCGCCCGAGCGGGCGTAGACGCGCATCCCCTCGTGAACGTCTGGATGTCTCATGACCACAAGGTGGCGACAGTGCAGCCGATGGGCCCGGCGGATTGATCGCGCCACGCGGGCCCGGGCAGGGCGATACTCGGCCGCATGCCCAGCGCGCAGCAGCTGTTGCACAAGCTCCGGAAGATCGCGTGCGCCCTCCCCGGGGTGGAGGAGCAGCCGTGGTACGCGCACGCCGTGTTCAAGGTCCGGAACAAGACCTTCCTCAACTTCATGAACGACCACCACGGCGATGGCCGGATCGCGATCTGGGCGAAGGCGGCCCCCGGAGTGCAGGCGGAGCTCGTGGCGCTCGATCCCGACGTGTTCTTCGTCCCCCCGTACATGGGGCCGAGCGGGTGGATCGGCGTGCGGCTCGATCGGAAGCGGACCGACTGGGGACAGGTGAAGCAGCTGGTCACCGACGCCTGGCAGCTGCAGGCGCCAAAGCGCCTGAAGACCGCGAGCCCGGAGCGCCCGCAGCGTCGTGCGGGGGCGAAGCCGCGGGCGACCAGAAGGTGATCGCCACCGCGACATCGCCGATCCACTGCCCCGTCTGAAACGCGCGAGGCAGCGTGGCCGTCTCGTTGGATCGGTACAGCTGAGAGAACTCCAGCTCCACGTGCCACAACCGGAAGACGACGCCCGCTGAGAATTCGCCGACCCACGGCTCATGGCGGGAACGCCGGGCGCCGCGGACCGGACGGTCGATGCTGGCGTTCCAGGCCACCGCGCGACCCTCGGCGCGGGCGAAGAGAAACGCCGCAAAGGGGACGCCCACCCGTTCCGGATCGACCGGATCGCCGGTCCACCCGCCAACGAGGGTGGCATTGAGGGCCCCCGCATCGAGCGATCCGCCGGCATCCGCGCGCACCGCGGTGAGCAGCTGAAGCGACGGCGCAGCGCCCGCGACGGTACGCCGGGCACGAAGAGCGAACAGCGAGGTCTCCGCGAAGGCCGACAAATCCATCGCCGCGTACGGTTGCGTCTGGGTGTGGTCCCACCCCTGCGGACTCGGGAAGGAGCCGTGGTGGCCGGTGAGCCCGTCGGCCATGTGGTGGACCGTGGCCTGGGTCCAGCCCGCGAAGGACCAGGGGCCGCCGGCGCCGGCGAAGAGCTCCGCGCCGAACCTCGAGTGGCCATTCTCGCGGCCGACGACCGTGAGCGGGGCCTGGCGGATGACCGCATCGGCGCCGAAGGAGAGGCCCAGCCAGCCCGTATTGGGGCGGTCCCCGTCCAGCTCCTGAGGGCTTTGGATGGACGTGGACCGCGGCGTGTAGATGAGCTGCCCCAGCGAGGCCGAGAGGAAGAGGCGCGACTGCGGCCCCAGGCCGAGGGTCTGCGGATCGATGGCCCAGCGGGCCGAGAGCTTGGAGCCGTTGGTGTACCAGCGATCGTTCTCCATGCCATTGGGGCGGCCGACGAACGCGAAGAGGTCGTTGTCACCGCGATATTCGACACGAAGGTCCTCGGCACCGGAGAGGACGCTCGGTCCGCCGCGCAATTCCGGAACGAACGCCTGCCCGGCCCACGCACAAACCGCCCAAAGGCCTGCGATAACCCCCACCCCACGCAC
>JADGHL010000028.1 GCA_019686135.1 Myxococcaceae bacterium
TCCAGCGAATGACGCCAGCTCAGAGGTCCCGTGCAGCCTCCGAGCTCACCTCGTCGGTTCGCAAGCTGGCCCTCATCGGCCTCCGGAGCCGCTACCCAGCCGCGGGGGAGGACGAGCTTCGCGTGCGCCTTGCTGTTCGGCTCTATGGGCGGGCCATTGCCGAGCGGCTCTACGGGCAGGTACCCGAGGATGCGCGCTGAATCATGACGGTCGTTGAAGAGGTCGCACACTCCACGCCGATGAAGATTGGCCTCTTCGTCCTGCGTCCCGGCCGCTTCGACCCGAGTGAGTTCCAACGGAGGCGGCGAATTGAGCTCGATCCGGGCCAGTCGCTCTATGTGAAGTCCCCCGAAGACACGGTGGTGAGAAAGCTTCTCTGGTTCAGGGAGGGAGGAGAGGTCTCGACTCAGCAGTGGCGGGACGTCGTGGAAGTGCTCAGAGTGTCCGGACCCTGGATGGACATGGCGTACGTGGAACACTGGAGCGCCGAGTTGAACCTGTCGGACCTGCTCGACCGGGCGAAGGCTCAGGCTTCTACGGGCGAGGAGCAGCGATGACCTCCGTGGCAGGCGGCGCCGCCGCGTGCCTCTCCGACTGCTTCAGCACCTGCAGCAGGATGTCCTCCAGCCGCGCGGCGCGGGACTCGACGTCGGTGACCGGGAGCTGCGCCGCGTAGAGCGACCGGAGCACATCGCCACTTCTGGCGCGCCCGGGCTTCTCCGCGTAGGCGAGCGAACGGCGATCGTCCGCCAGCATCGCGCCCGCTGAAACGGCCAGCTCCGGCAGCTGCGTGACCGGCTCGCTGAACTTGACGACCAGGCGCCGCTCGCCCAGCCGATGCATCAGCGTGGTCTTCTCCTCCACCAGCAACAGCCGCCCGCGGTCGATGATGCCGACGCGGTCCGCCAGCTCCTCCGCCTCCTCCAGATAGTGCGTGGTGAGGACGATGGTGGTCCCCTCGGCGCGCAGCTTGCGGACGTACGCCCACAAATCGCGCCGCAGCTCCACGTCGACGCCGGCGGTGGGCTCGTCGAGGAACACCAGCTGCGGCCGGTGCACCAGCGCCTTGGCGATGAGCAGCCGCCGCTTCATCCCGCCGGAGAGCGCGCGCGAGGGGACGTGCGCCTTCTCCTGGAGGTTGAGCGCCTCCAGGAGCTCACGGATCCGTGCCTCGTCGCGCGGCCGGCCGAAAAAGCCCTGCTGGATCTCCAGCTGCTCCCACGCGGTGAAGAAGGGGTCGAAGTTGATCTCCTGCGGCACCAGCCCCACGCGGAACCGCGGGCTGATCGGATCGCGGTCGAGGTCAATGCCGAAGATCCGGATGGTCCCGCTGGTCTTGCGCACGAGGCCACAGACCGAACCGATCAGCGTGGTCTTCCCGGCGCCGTTGGGGCCGAGCAGCGCGAAGATCTCCCCCGCGCCGATCTGGAGCGACACGTCGTCGAGCGCGGTGAAGTCGCCGTAGCGTTTCGACACGTTCCGAATGTCCAGCACCGGTTCGTTCATCGGGCGCTGGACCATAGCCCTTTGCGCTGCGACGGCCAGCCCGCCCCTCGTGTGGCGCCCGGCCGCGCGGACCGACATAGTCTTCACGGAGGTCCGCCATGTCCGACGCCGTGCCGGTGAACGCTTCCACCCCCGCCGCGGCCCCGCCGTTGCGCGAGGCGCCCCTGCTCCCGGGCGTCCCGCTGCTGGGGCAGCTGCTTGCGCTCAGGCGCGATCCGATCGGCACCTTCCTCCGCGCGGCGCAGATCCCCTCCGACGTGGTGCGCATGCAGGTGGGCCCGCGCGACGTCTACCTCGTCCGGCGCCCGGAGCACGTGAAGTACGTCCTCCAGGAGAACGCCGGCCACTTCTCCAAGCAGACCCGCGGCTACGACGCGCTCCGGGCCATCCTCGGCAACGGCCTGGTCACCAGCGAGGGCGCCTTCTGGTTGCGCCAGCGCCGCCTGGCCCAGCCGGCCTTCCACCGCCAGCGCATCGCGCAGTTCGCCTCGACGATGGTGGATCTCACCGGGCAGCTGCTCGAGCGCTGGGAGAAGGAGGCAGCGCGCGGCGGCATCGTCGACCTCTCGCAGGAGATGATGGCGCTCACCCTGCGCGTCGTCGGGTGGACGCTGCTCTCCACCGAGATCGGCCCCGACAGCCCCGTGGTGGCAGAGGCGCTGAACGAGCTGCTCCATCAGGTGATGCCGCGCACCACCCGGCTGCTGCAGCTGCCGTTGTCGGTCCCCACGCCGATGAACCTCGCGCTGGCGCGCGCGCGGCGGCAGCTGGATGGGATCGTGCTGCGCATCATCGAAGAGCGGCGCCGAAGCGGCCAGCTCGGCGACGACCTGCTCGGGATGCTGATGGCGGCGCGTGACGAGGACACCGGCGAGGCGATGAGCGACGCCCAGCTCCGCGACGAGGTGATGACCATCTTCCTCGCCGGGCACGAGACCACCGCCAACGCGCTCACGTGGACGCTGTACCTCCTCTCTCAACACCCCTCCGTCCGCGCGAAGCTCGAGGCGGAGGTGGAGGCGGCGCTGGGGAACCGCACGCCGCGGTTCGAGGACCTGCCCCAACTGGGCTACGTCCTGGCGGTCATCAACGAGTCGATGCGCCTGTACCCGCCCGTGTGGATGCTCGTGCGCCGCGTGGAGGTGGACGAGGCGGTCGGCGGCTTCCGGCTCCCGCGCGGCTCCTTCGTGGCGGTATCGCCGCTGGTGATGCACCGCGATCCGGTGCTGTTCCCGGATCCGGAGCGGTTTGATCCGGAGCGGTTCGTGGGCGCGGCCCCGAACGCGCTGCCGCGGTTCGCCTTCATCCCGTTCTCCGGCGGGCCGCGCATCTGCATCGGCAACGGCTTTGCGTTGATGGAGGCCCAGCTCGTCCTCTCGATGATCGTCCAGCGCTTCCGGCTCGACCTGGTGCCCGGCCACCGCGTGGAGCGCGATCCCGCGGTGACGCTCCGGCCGAAGTTCGGGATGCGGATGACCATCGCCGCGCGGCGGGGCTGATCCGTTCGCCCACCGTGGCGTCCATCCGCCCGAAGGCGCATCCGCACCGACCGTCGTGTGCCGCGCGCCTCGACTGCTCAGTACACGGCGAAGCCTCATCCCGTGTCCGTTGCCGCCGTTGAGTGATGGGCGTTGCCGGCCGCGCGCTCCTGCGCATCCGGCATGCGGCGCCTAAGCCCCGGTTTGCATGAGTGCGAATGGGCCCTGCCCGGGGGTCGCGGCCGGCGAGGGAGCGTCCGGACCGGCTGGCACCGCGCAGCCCGTCGCTTCCGCGGCGGAGCCCCGGCGCGTGGGAGTGGCCGAGGACAAGGGAGCGCTACGGAGAGGTTGAAGGATCTGCTGAGGCATCCCAGAGGTACCCATGGCACAGACCACATCGACCGCAACGACCGAGCCGGGGGTCGATCTCAAAGCGCTGCTGACCGCGCTTCAGGCGGTGAAGCGGGGCGACTTCTCGGTGCGGCTGCCCGGCGACGAGGCGGGCATTCGCGGGAAGGTCTACGACACGCTCAACGAGATCATCGAACTCAACGCCGGGCTCTCCCAGGAGCTCAAGCGGATGGCGGAGGTGGTGGGCCGCGAGGGCAAGCTCGCGCAGCGGGCGCGGTTGCCGTCGGCCAGAGGCGACTGGCTGGCGATGACCGATGCGCTCAACTCGCTCATCACGGATCTCGCGCAGCCGACGAGCGACTTGACCCGCGTCATCGGCGCGGTGGCGCGCGGCGACTTGTCTCAGACGATGTCGGTGGAGATCGAAGGCCGGCCGCTCAAGGGCGAGTTCCTCCGCAACGCGAAGACCGTCAACGCGATGGTCGAACAGCTCTCCTCGTTTGCCTCGGAAGTGACGCGCGTGGCGCGCGAGGTGGGCACCGAAGGGAAGCTGGGGGGCCAGGCCCACGTGAAGGGCGTCAGCGGCACGTGGAAGGACCTCACCGACTCGGTGAACTCGATGGCCTCCAACCTCACCGCGCAGGTCCGCAACATCGCGGACGTGACCAAGGCGGTGGCGGCCGGCGACCTTTCCCGGAAGATCACCGTCGACGTCCGCGGCGAGTTCCTCGACCTCAAGGACACCTTCAACACGATGGTGGACCAGTTGAGCTCGTTCGCGTCGGAAGTGACGCGCGTGGCGCGTGAGGTGGGCACCGAAGGAAAGCTGGGCGGTCAGGCGCGGGTGGCGGGCGTGTCCGGCACGTGGCGCGACCTCACCGATTCGGTGAACGGCATGGCCGGCAACCTCACGTCCCAGGTGCGCAACATCGCAGAGGTGACCAAGGCAGTCGCCGCCGGCGATCTCTCCCGGAAGATCACCGTGGACGTGAAGGGGGAGATCCTCGAGCTCAAGGACACCATCAACACGATGGTGGACCAGTTGAGCTCGTTCGCGTCGGAAGTGACGCGCGTGGCGCGTGAGGTGGGCACCGAAGGAAAGCTGGGCGGTCAGGCGCGGGTGGCGGGCGTGTCCGGCACGTGGCGCGACCTCACCGACTCGGTGAACGGGATGGCCTCCAACCTCACCTCCCAGGTGCGGAACATCGCGGAGGTCACCAAGGCGGTCGCCGCGGGCGATCTCTCACGGAAGATCACCGTGGACGTGAAGGGGGAGATCCTCGAGCTGAAGGACACCATGAACGTGATGGTGGATCAGCTCCGCTCCTTCGCGGCGGAGGTGACCCGCGTCGCGCGCGAGGTGGGCACCGAAGGGAAGCTGGGTGGCCAGGCGCGGGTGGAGGGCGTGGCCGGCACGTGGCGCGACCTTACCGACAACGTGAACTCGATGGCCGCGTCGCTCACCGGCCAGGTGCGCAACATCGCGGAGGTGACCAAGGCGGTGGCCGCGGGCGACCTGTCGCGGAAGATCACCGTCGAGGCGCAGGGGGAGATCGTCGAGCTCAAGACCGCGGTGAACACCATGGTCGATCAGCTCCGCTCCTTCGCGTCGGAGGTGACGCGCGTCGCGCGCGAGGTGGGCATCGAAGGGAAGCTGGGCGGTCAGGCCGAGGTGGAGGGCGTGGCCGGCGTGTGGCGCGACCTCACCAACAACGTGAACATGCTCGCGTCCAACCTCACCACGCAGGTGCGGAACATCGCGGACGTGACCAAGGCGGTGGCCGCGGGTGATCTGTCCCGGAAGATCACCGTCGACGCGCGCGGCGAGATCCTCGATCTCAAGATCACCATCAACACCATGGTGGATCAGCTCAGCTCGTTCGCCGCGGAGGTGACGCGCGTCGCGCGCGAGGTGGGCACGGAAGGGAAGCTCGGCGGTCAGGCCCGCGTCGAGGGCATCGCCGGCACGTGGCGCGATCTCACCGATTCGGTGAACGGGATGGCCGGCAACCTCACCTCCCAGGTGCGGAACATCGCGGACGTGACCAAGGCGGTGGCCGCGGGCGACCTCTCCCGGAAGATCACCGTCGATGCCAAGGGGGAGATCCTCGAGCTAAAGAACACCATCAACACCATGGTGGACCAGCTCAGCTCGTTCGCGTCGGAGGTGACGCGCGTGGCGCTGGAGGTGGGCAACGAGGGCAAGCTGGGCGGTCAGGCCCGCGTCGAGGGCGTGGCGGGGACGTGGAAGGACCTCACCGAGTCGGTGAACTTCATGGCGTCCAACCTCACTTCCCAGGTGCGGAACATCGCGGACGTGACCAAGGCGGTGGCCGCGGGCGACCTCTCCCGGAAGATCTCCGTCGACGTGAAGGGGGAGATCCTCGAGCTGAAGAACACCGTCAACGTGATGGTGGACCAGCTCAGCTCGTTCGCGTCCGAGGTGACGCGCGTGGCGCGCGAGGTGGGCACCGAAGGGAAGCTCGGCGGTCAGGCGAAGGTGGAGGGCGTGGCCGGAACGTGGCGCGACCTCACCGACTCGGTGAACTTCATGGCGTCCAACCTCACCTCGCAGGTGCGGAACATCGCGGAGGTCACCAAGGCGGTGGCCGCGGGCGATCTCTCCCGGAAGATCACCGTCGACGTGCGCGGCGAGCTGCTGGAGCTCAAGGACACCATCAACACCATGGTGGATCAGCTCAGCTCGTTCGCGGCGGAGGTGACCCGCGTCGCGCGCGAGGTGGGCACCGAGGGAAGACTGGGCGGTCAGGCGGTGGTGCGCGGCGTGGGCGGCACCTGGAAGGACCTCACCGATTCGGTGAACGGGATGGCCTCCAACCTCACCGCCCAGGTGCGCAACATCGCGGAGGTCACCAAGGCGATCGGTCAGGGCGACCTCTCCCGGAAGATCACCGTCGACGTCCGCGGCGAGATCCTCGAGCTCAAGAACGCCATCAACACGATGGTCGATCAGCTCGGCGCGTTCAGCGCGGAGGTGATCCGCGTGGCGCGCGAGGTGGGCACCGAAGGGAAGCTGGGCGGCCAGGCCCAGGTGAAGGGCGTGGCGGGCGCCTGGAGGGACCTCACGGAGAACGTCAACTTCATGGCCTCCAACCTGACCGACCAGGTGCGGGGGATCGCCGCGGTGGTGACCGCGGTGGCCAACGGCGATCTGAAGCGGAAGCTGGCGCTGGAGGCGCGCGGGGAGATCGCCGCGCTGGCGGAGACCATCAACGGGATGATCGACACTCTGGCCACCTTCGCCGACCAAGTGACCACGGTGGCGCGCGAGGTGGGCATCGAAGGGAAGCTGGGCGGTCAGGCCCGGGTGCCCAGCGCGGCCGGGACGTGGCGGGATCTCACCGACAACGTGAACTCGATGGCGCAGTCGCTCACGCTGCAGGTCCGCGCCATCGCGGAGGTGGCCACCGCGGTGGCCCAGGGCGACCTCACCCGCAGCATCCAGGTCGCCGCGCAGGGCGAGGTGGCGGCGCTCAAGGACAACATCAACCAGATGATCGCCAACCTCCGCGAGACCACGCGGAAGAACACCGAACAGGACTGGCTGAAGACCAACGTCGCCCGCATGACCCGCATGCTCCAGGGCCAGCGCGACATGGACACCGTGTCCCGGCTGATCCTCAAGGAGCTGGCGCCGCTGGTGCGCGCGCAGACCGGCGCCTTCTACCTGGTGGAGGGCGAGGACGACGACCGGATCCTCAAGCTGGTGGCATCCTACGCCTTCAAGGAGCGCAAACACCTCGCCAACCGGTTCAAGCCGGGCGAGGGGCTCATCGGCCAGGTGGTGCTGGAGAAAGAGCGGATCCTCCTCACCGACGTGCCCGGCGACTACATCACCATCTCCTCCGGGTTGGGGGAGACGCGCCCGCTCAACCTCGTGGTGGTGCCGGTGCTCTTCGAGGGCGACGTGCGCGCGGTGATCGAGCTCGCGTCGCTGTACCCGTTCACCGATACGCACCTGTCGCTGCTGGACCAGCTCACCGAGTCGATCGGCGTGGTGCTCAACACCATCGGCGCGTCCACCCGCACGGAGGAGCTGCTCCGCCAATCGCAGGGGATGGCCGAGGAGCTCCGCACGCAGCAGGCCGAGCTCACCGAGACCAACAAGCAGCTGGAGGCGCAGGCCCGTACCCTCCAGGCCTCCGAAGAGCGGCTGCGGCAGCAGCAGGAGGAGCTGCAGCAGACCAACGAGGAGCTCGAGGAGCGCTCGCGGATGCTCCAGATCCAGAACGAGGAGGTGGAGCGGAAGAACAGCGAGATCGAACAGGCCAAGCGCGCGCTGGAGGAGAAGGCCGAACAGCTGGCGCTCACCAGCCGCTACAAATCCGAGTTCCTCGCCAACATGTCGCACGAGTTGCGCACGCCGCTCAACTCGCTCCTCATCCTCTCCCGCCTTCTCGCGGAGAACGCCGAGGGCAACCTCACCGAGAAGCAGGTGGAGTTCGCCCGCACCATCAACACCGCGGGCAGCGACCTGTTGGCGCTGATCAACGACATCCTCGACCTCTCGAAGATCGAGTCCGGGACGATGACCCTGGACGTGGAGGAGGTGGATCTCGCCTCGGTGCGCGAGCAGGTGCTGCGCACGTTCCGGGAGGTGGCGAACTCGAAGAACCTGGAGTTCGACGTGCGGCTGGATCCGCGGCTGCCTCGGTCGCTGTTCACCGACGCGCGGCGGCTGCACCAGGTGCTGAAGAACCTGCTCTCCAACGCCTTCAAGTTCACCGAGCGCGGGTCGGTCATCCTCTCCGTCGCGCCAGTCACCGGCGGGTGGAGCCCGGGCCATCCCTCGCTGTCGGAGGCAGACGAGGTGCTGGCGTTCTCGGTGCAGGACACCGGCATCGGCATCCCGAAGGAGAAGCAGCAGATCATCTTCGAGGCCTTCCAGCAGGCGGATGGGACCACCAACCGCCGCTACGGCGGCACCGGGCTGGGATTGTCCATCAGCCGCGAGCTGTCGCGCCTGCTCGGTGGGGAGATCCGCGTGGAGAGCGAAGAGCACCGCGGGAGCACGTTCACCCTCTACCTCCCGCGCACCGCCCGCGTGCCGCGCGGCCAGGGCCCGGTCACCCCTGAGGGCACGCCGTCGCCGTTCGGTGGGCCGCGGCCGACCCAGGCGCCGCCTGCGCCTCGTTCGGTCCCGCCGCCTCCGCCGGTGCCGGAGATCGAACCGGCCTCCGAGGAGGTGGACCCCTCGCTGCTCGCCGCCAACGACCTGCAGGACGATCGCGACCAGATCCGTCCGGGCGATCGCACCCTCCTCATCATCGAGGACGATCCCATTTTCGCGCGGCTGCTGCTCGATCTGGCGCGCGAGAACGGGTTCAAGGGGCTGGTGGCCCTGCGCGGGGACGTGGGGCTGGCGCTCGCGCGGCGGCACCCGCCGGACGCCATCACTCTCGATCTGCTCCTGCCGGCGATGGACGGCTGGATGGTGCTCGACCGCCTCAAGCACGACCCGAAGCTGCGGCACATCCCGGTGCACATCATCTCCGGCGTGGAGGCGAAGGAGGACAGGCAACGCGGCCTTAAGGCCGGCGCGATGACGGTGTTGACCAAGCCGGTGGATCGCGAGGCGCTGTCCGAAGCGCTGCGGCGCACGCGCAGCTTCATCGAACGCCCGCTGAAGACGCTGCTCATCGTGGAAGACGACGAGCGGCAGCGCAACGCGGTGGTGAGCCTCATCGGCAACGGCGACGTGAAGTCTATCCCCGTGTCCACCGGGCGCGAGGCGCTGGAGGTGGCGCAGAACCAGTACATCGACTGCGTCGTCATCGACCTCGGGCTCCCGGACATGACCGGGGTGGAGTTGATTCACCGGCTGCGCGGGCTGACGCGGCCGGATCTGCCGGTCATCGTCTACACCGGACGGGAGCTCACCGAAGCGGAGGAGACCGAGCTCAGGCAATTGGCGGACTCCATCATCGTCAAGAGCGCGCGTTCGCCCGAGCACCTGCTCGACGAGACCAGCCTCTTCCTCCACCGGGTGGAGTCCAACCTGCCCGAGTCCAAGCGGCGGATGCTCCGCCAGGCCCAGTTGCACGATCCCGAGCTTGCGGGGAAGAAGGTGCTGGTGGTGGACGACGACGCGCGCAACCTGTTCGCGATCGCCTCCATCCTCGAGCGGTACCACGTGGAGGTGCTCTTCGCGGAGAACGGGCGGCGGGCGCTGGAGCTGGTGGACGAGACCCCGGACCTCAGCGTGGTGCTGATGGACGTGATGATGCCGGAGATGGACGGCTACGAGACGATGCGGGCGATCCGCGCGCGGCCCGAGCACGCCGAGCTGCCCATCATCGCCGTCACCGCCAAGGCGATGAAGGACGACCGCGAGAAGTGCATCCAAGCGGGCGCGTCCGACTACATCACCAAGCCGGTGGATCCGGAGCAGCTGATCTCGATCCTCCGGGTGTGGGCGTGGCGCCGCAAGCACCGGAGCGCGCACGCGTAGGGCGCCATGAACCCCGCCGCCCACGAGCTCGACGTGGAGGGCCTCGAGCTCGAGCTTTTGCTCGAGGCGATGTTCCGGCGCTACGGCGCCGACTTCCGCGGCTACGCCCGCTCGTCGCTGCGGCGGAGGATCCGCAACATGGTGCGCGACGAGAGGCTCGGCTCCATCTCCGCGCTGCAGGAGAAGATCCTCCGCGAACCCGAGGCGATGGTGCGGCTGCTCGACCATCTCTCGGTGTGCGTGACGTCGATGTTCCGGGACCCGTCCTTCTTCCTCGCCTTCCGGCAGAAGGTGGTTCCCCACCTGTTCTCCGCGCCCTTCGTGCGGATCTGGTGCGCAGGGGCGGCCACCGGGGAGGAGGTCTACTCGCTCGCCATCCTCCTCAGCGAGGAGGGGCTGTTCGAGCGCTGCCGCCTGTACGGCACCGACATCAACGCCCACCTGATCGAGAAGGCCAGGCGGGGCGTCTTCGATGCGGCGCTGATGGGTGAGTACGAGGCCAACTACCGGGCGGCGGGCGGCAAGGGCAGCTTGAGCGACTACTTCCGCGTTGCGTACGACGGGGCCACGCCGCGGCACGGGCTCAAGCGGAACATCCTCTTCGCGCAGCACAACCTGGCGATCGACGGTTCCTTCAACGAGTTCAACGTCATCCTCTGCCGCAACGTGATGATCTACTTCGGCGCGGAGCTGCAGAATCGCGTGCACGAGCTGTTCTTCCAGAGCCTTCGGCGCAAGGGCTTCCTCTGCCTCGGACGCCGGGAGAGCTTGCCGAGGGCGTTGGCGAAGACGCGCTACGAGACGGTGGACGCGGAGGAGCGCATCTACCGGAGGCGGTCATGAACGCGCCCCGGCTCGTCGTGGTGGGCGCGTCGTGGGGTGGCGTGGACGCGCTGCAGATCGTCCTCGGCGCGCTCCCGGCCACGTTCGATGCGGCGGTGCTGGTGGTGCTCCACCGGGCGCAGGGCGTGCGGGACGTGCTGCAGCACGTGCTGCAACGGAGCTGTTCATTGCCGGTGGGGGACGTGGAGGACAAACAGCCCATCCTCCCCGGCCGGGTGTACCTCGCGCCCGCCGGCTACCACGTGCACGTGGAGGACGCCCACTTCGGCCTCAGCGTCGACGATCCGGTCCACCACGCCCGCCCGTCGATCGACGTCGCCATGAGCACGGCCGCGGAGGCGCTGGGCCCGAAGGTGACCGGCGTGGTGCTGACCGGAGCGGGCCGGGACGGCGCCGAGGGGCTGGCGTTGATCAAACGGCTGGGCGGCTGCGCCATCGTCCAGGAGCCCTCGGACGCTGCGCGCGCGGATCTGCCGCGGGCGGCGCTGGACGCGGTGCAGCCGGATCGCGTGCTGGCGCTGGAGGAGATCGCCACCTGGCTCGCCGAGAGAGGCGGAGGCGCGGAGGTGAACGGCGGCGCGTCCCCGGATTGAGGTAGCCCCCTCCGGCTCGAGCGACTACACAGGCTAGGTGTTGGACCTGCGAGTTCAGCGCACCATCGGGTCGCGCACGAGTTGGATCGTCACGTTCTTTCTGATGGGCGCGGTGGTGTTGTGGGCCGCCCTCCAGGCTCGCTGGCTCGGACTCCACAAGGCCTTCAGCATCGACGAGTTCCAGTACGCGCACGCGGCGTGGCTCGTCTCGCACGGCCAGGTTCCGTACCGAGACTTCTTCGAAGTCCATTTCCCGTTGGTCTACCTGCTGCTGTCGCCGGTCTTCTGGTGGGCGGGCGACGACCCGTTGGCCATCCTGAAGCTGCGGGCGATCATGGTCGGGTTCGCGCTGATCGGCGCTGTGGCGGCGGCCCGCCTCAACCGCGAGGTGAGCCGGCTGGCGGCGGTCGCGACGGCGCTCTTCGTCCTGCTCAGTCCGTCGCTGATCAGCTTCCTGATCGAGATCCGTCCTGACTCGCTCGGGGCCGTCCTCCTCGTGGTGGCCCTGGCGTTGTTGCGCCTTCGCCGCCGCCCGTTTCTCGCGGGGGTCGGGGCAGGGCTCGCAGCAGTGGGGTGCGCCTTCTCCACGCAGAAGGCGGCGTTCTACGGCGTGGTGCTCCTCATCCCCGTTGCGGCGAACGTGTTCGAGCTGCGGCGCGGCGAGGCGCTCGTGAAGAGGCGGTGTCTGGGGACTGTCGCGGGCGCGCTGGCCGGGACGACGGCCGTGGCTCTGTACCTCTTCCTTTCCGGTGCCGCTCCGGCGTTCTGGCAGTGGTGCTTCGTCTGGGCGGCCGAGCACGAACGCCACTACAGCGACTTCCCGGCGACGAAGTATCTCGCCGGGGTGGTCCAGCGCGATGTGCCCCTGTTGCTCTTCGCGGCCGTCGGGCTGGGTGGGACGCTCCGGGACCTCGCGTCCGCGCGGATCCGCGCGGTGCTTCACGAGGACTTTCCCCTCGTGGCGGCCGCCCTCTCGACGTTTGCTTCCATCGTCCTTCAGCGCGCACCGTTTCCGTACAGCTTCGCGGGCTTTCTGATCATCCTCGCGGTCTTCGGCGGACGGGGAGTCGGCATTCTGGGGCGCAGCCTGTGGGCGCAGGGCAGAACTGCCCGGACCGGGGTCGTCCTGGGGGCCATCGCGGGGTTGATCTGGATGGGCGCGGCGCTTTCGCAGGCCACTTCGCGCAGCAATGGCGATCAGCTGAAGGTGCTCGCGCAAGTCGCCCGGCTCACGGGCCCCGACATGCCGGTGTATGACAACAGCGGCGGGTACGTGGCCAGGCCGCACGTGCGTTACCTCTTCTATACCGACGCGCTCCTCCGCCGTACGCACGCTGCCGAGCTCACGCGCGACGTGCCTTCGGAGCTGATCCGGTCGGGCTGCGTGGTCCATCTCCGGGATCTCCGGTTCGACGGTCTGCCGCCCGCTCTCAAGGCGTTCCTCTCGGCCCACTATCAGCCGTACGACGGCGATCTGTTCCTCTGGGGCATGCGCATCCCCCTGCACGAAGGAACGGGCGACCTCGAGTTCATCGCGCCCCGGGCCGGGCGCTACTTCGTCTCGGACGAGGGCAATCCCGCTCACGCCAACCTGACGGTGGACGGCGCCCCGGCCGATCCCCGGGGCTTCGAGCTTCCAGCCGGTACCCATTCCATCCACTACGAGGGCGGTTCGGGCGAGGCATACGTCCTCTGGCTTCCCCGCAACGGAGAGACCTGGAGGCCACACAGGGGCGCGCCCCGGTTCTCGCTCCTTTTCGGCCACGCCACGTGAGCCCTTGAGCCCGTGCCCCGCGTCTGGGAGCTTCCCGCGCCATGACCCCCCGACCCTTCCGGATCCTCGGCGTGCAGCAGGTGGCGATCGGCGGCCGCGACAAGGCGGCGCTGCGCCGGTTGTGGATCGACACGCTCGGCCTGAGCGAGGCCGGCACCTACCGCAGCGAGCGCGAGAACGTCGACGAGGACATCACCGTCGCCGGCCGCGGACCCTTCAAGGTGGAGATCGACCTGATGCAGCCGGTCGATCCGGAGAAGATGCCGAAGGTGGACGACCCGCCGCTCAACCACCTCGGCCTGTGGGTGGACGACCTTCGCGCCGCGGTCAGCTGGCTGGAGCAGCAGGGGATGCGCTTTGCGCCGGGAGGGATCCGCAAGGGCGCGGCGGGCCACGACGTCGCCTTCATCCATCCGAAAGCCAGCGAACGGTTCCCGCTCAGCGGAGAGGGCGTGCTGATTGAGCTGGTGCAGGCACCGCCCGAGGTGATCGCCGCGTACGACGCCGCGCACTGACGCGGACCCGGCAGGTCGACTGCCCGGGGAGGAGGCGGCAGTTGCGCCCAGAAGGGGCACGCGCTATCGGCGCCCCATCATGGCTGAGAACTACATCTTCACGATGCAGGACCTCCGCAAGGTGAAGGGCGGCAGGGAGATCCTCAAAGGCATCTACCTCTCGTTCTTCCCGGGCGCGAAGATCGGCGTGATCGGTCCGAACGGCGCCGGCAAGTCCACCCTGCTGCGGATCATGGCGGGGCAGGACAAGGAGTACTTCGGCACCGCCCGGCCGGATCCGGGTGCGCGGATCGGCTTCCTCCCGCAGGAGCCAAAGCTCGATCCCACGCTCACCGTGAAGGGCAACGTGGAGCTCGGCCTCAAGCCGGTGCGCGATCTGCTGAACCGCTTCAACGAGGTCTCCAACGCGTTCAGCAACCCCGACGCGGACATGGACAAGCTGCTCGCCGAACAGGCGAAGCTGCAGGACGCGATCGACGCGGTGAACGGTTGGGAGATCGACCGCACCCTGGAGATCGCCATGGACGCGTTGCGCCTGCCGCCCGGCGACATGGACGTGACGAAGCTCTCCGGTGGCGAGAAGCGGCGCGTGGCGCTGTGCCGGATCCTCCTGGAGAAGCCGGACCTGCTGCTTCTGGACGAACCCACCAACCACCTCGACGCGGAGTCGGTGGCGTGGCTGGAGCAGGCGCTCAAGGAGTACCCGGGCACCATCGTCTGCGTGACGCACGACCGCTACTTCCTCGACAACGTGGCCGGCTGGATCCTCGAACTCGACCGCGGCGAGGGCATCCCGTGGAAGGGGAACTACTCCTCGTGGCTGGAACAGAAGCGCAAGCGGCTGGAGGCGGAGGAGAAGCAGGAGTCGGCGCGGCAGAAGCAGCTGGCGCGTGAGCTGGAGTGGGTGCGCTTGTCGCAGAAGGCGCGGCAGGCCAAAGGCAAGGCGCGGCTCGCACGCTACGAGGAGCTCCTGGCGGCGGCGCCGAAGGAGAAGGAGGTCACCGGGGAGATCTACATCCCGCCCGGTCCGAAGCTGGGCGGGCTGGTGATCGAAGCGAAGGGCGTGAAGAAGTCCTTCGGCGATCGGATCCTGTTCGAGGACCTCAATTTCAAGCTCCAGCCGGGCAGCATCGTCGGCGTCATCGGCCCGAACGGCGCGGGGAAGACCACGCTGTTCAAGCTCATCACCGGCCAGGAGAAGCCGGATGCGGGCGAGTTCCGCGTGGGCGAGACGGTGAAGCTGGCCTACGTCGACCAGAGCCGCGAGACGCTCTCGCCGGAGAAGACGGTGTTCGAAGAGGTGAGCGACGGGCTCGACTTCATCGACATCGGCCAGGGGCGGCGGATCGCCTCGCGCGCGTACCTCGCCAACTTCGCGTTCAAGGGCGCGGACCAGCAGAAGCGGGTGAAGGATCTCTCCGGCGGCGAACGCAACCGCGTGCACCTCGCGAAGACGCTCAAGCAGGGCGCCAACGTGGTGCTCCTGGACGAGCCCACCAACGACCTCGACGTGGAGACGCTCAGGTCGCTGGAGAGCGCGCTCGAGGACTTCGCCGGCTGCGCGGTGATCATCAGCCACGACCGCTGGTTCCTGGACCGCGTCGCCACGCACATCCTCGCGTTCGAGGGCGACTCGAAGGTCTTCTTCTTCGAGGGCAACTTCCAGGACTACGAGGCGGACAAGAAGAAGCGCCTCGGCGCGGACGCGCTGCAGCCGCACCGCATCAAGTACAAGCCAATCGTCCGGGCGTAGGTTCTTCCGCGCGAAACGCGAAAGAAAACGGCGGCGGCCCGAAGAGGACCGCCGCCGCTTCAACGACCCGTGTCGCGCAGGCCTACGGCGTCACGCAGAGGAAGAGATCGTACCCCAGGATCTTTCCGTCGATGCCTGATTCATCGTCCACTGCGTGGAGCGTCCAGTCGCCGGCAGCGGTCTGGCTCGAGACGCTGCTCAGGGGCTGCTCCGGCTGGAAGCTCCCGGTGAAGGGCGGCGTGCCATTGATGATGCTGTCGGTCGCCCCGTCGGTGAACAGCGTGTCCACGTAGTCGTCTCCGCTTCCCCCGTTGTCCGTGGACAACTCGACGGTGGTGCCATCCGGCGCAGCGAGGGTGAGGTCGACATCCTCCGTCCAGTTGTGGTCGATGTTCACGCGCACCGCTGCATCCACCACGGTCCCGGGCGTGGTGACCTGGATGGTCGACGACGCCGGGGCCATGTCGCTGAACGACAGCGGAAGCGCCGTCGCCTGGTAGGCATGGAAGGTGGACCCTGCGGGGCAGCTCACCAGCGGCGTGCAGACCGTCGGTTCGCCGGAGCAGTTGTAGCCGAACTCCAGTTGGCAGGTCGCGCTGCAGCCATCGCCGCTGTTGGTGTTGCCGTCATCGCATGCCTCGGCGCCGACGATGAGACCGTCGCCGCACACGGCGCACGCGGCGGCGCTGGCGCAGTCCGCGTCGCTGCAGTCGGTGTCGCCGTCGCCGTCGTTGTCGACGCTGTCGCCGCAGGCCGCGCCGATCTCGCAGTTCGTGCACACGCACACTAGCAGCGTGAACTTCTCGAGCGTGCCGTCATCCGACGAGAAGGAGTCGGTCGCCGAGAGCGTCCAGTCTCCGTTCGCCGCCGCGCCGAAGTAGGTGGACAGCGGCTGCTCCGGCTTGAACTGGCCGGTGAAGGGCGCGCTCCCGTCCGTGATGGAGGTGGTGGCCGCGTCGTTGAACCAGGTATCGGTGTAGTTGTCGCCGCTGGACCCGTTCTCCACGGAGAGGTCCACCGTGGTGCCCGAAGGATCCGTGAGCGTGAGGGTCACGTCGCCGTCATAGGCGTGTGGCAACCTCACGCCCACCGCCACGTCGGTGACCACGCCGCCGCTGGACACGTTGATGACCGAGCTGGCCGGGCTCGCGTTGCTGACCACCTGCGGCAGATCCGACGCCCCGAGGGCCACGAGGGTCGATCCGGTCTGACAGGTGAGCTGCGCGTTGCAGATGCTGGGCGTGCCCGAGCACACGTAGCCGAGCTCCACCGCGCACTGAGCGCTGCAGCCATCGCCGCTGTTGGTGTTGCCGTCATCGCATTCCTCGGCGCCGACGATGAGACCGTCGCCGCACACGGCGCACGCGGCGGCGCTGGCGCAGTCCGCGTCGCTGCAGTCGGTGTCGCCGTCGCCGTCGTTGTCGACGCTGTCGCCGCAGGCCGCGCCGATCTCGCAGTTCGTGCACACGCACACTAGCAGCGTGAACTTCTCGAGCGTGCCGTCATCCGACGAGAAGGAGTCGGTCGCCGAGAGCGTCCAGTCTCCGTTCGCCGCCGCGCCGAAGTAGGTGGACAGCGGCTGCTCCGGCTTGAACTGGCCGGTGAAGGGCGCGCTCCCGTCCGTGATGGAGGTGGTGGCCGCGTCGTTGAACCAGGTATCGGTGTAGTTGTCGCCGCTGGACCCGTTCTCCACGGAGAGGTCCACCGTGGTGCCCGAAGGATCCGTGAGCGTGAGGGTCACGTCGCCGTCATAGGCGTGTGGCAACCTCACGCCCACCGCCACGTCGGTGACCACGCCGCCGCTGGACACGTTGATGACCGAGCTGGCCGGGCTCGCGTTGCTGACCACCTGCGGCAGATCCGACGCCCCGAGGGCCACGAGGGTCGATCCGGTCTGACAGGTGAGCTGCGCGTTGCAGATGCTGGGCGTGCCCGAGCACACGTAGCCGAGCTCCACCGCGCACTGAGCGCTGCAGCCATCGCCGCTGGTGGGGTTGCCGTCATCGCATTCCTCGGCGCCGACGATGAGACCGTCGCCGCACGGAGGCGCGCAGACGCTCGGCGTCCCGCTGCAGGTGAAGCCGGACTCGACGGCGCAGCTGGCGTCGCAGCCGTCGCCCGCGGTGGTGTTGTTGTCGTCGCACGCCTCGGCGCCGGTGATGACGCCGTCGCCGCACATGGTCTGGCAGGTGCTGGGCATGCCGAAGCACGTGTAGCCCGCCTCGACGGTGCAGGTGTCGCTGCACCCGTCGTTCGCGTCGGGGTTGCCGTCGTCGCAGGTCTCGATGCCCGCGAGGATCCCGTCACCGCAGGTGGTCATGCAGGTGCTCGGTTCGCCGGAGCAGCTCCAGCCGTTCTCGATCAAGCAGGTGGTGTCGCAGCCGTCGCCCACCGCGAGGTTGCCGTCGTCACAGGTCTCGGCGCCGACGATCAGCCCGTCGCCGCACTTCGTGGCGCAGTTGGACGGCGCCCCGGAGCAGGTGTAGCCGGTCTCGACGGCGCAGGTGTCGCTGCAGCCGTCGCCAGCGTCGGTGTTGCCGTCGTCGCAGGTCTCGGTCCCCGCCGGGATGCCGTCGCCGCAGGTCGTGGTGCAATCGCTCGGAGTGCCGGTGCAGGTGAAGCCGTTCTCCACCGCGCAGGTGCTGCTGCAGCCATCGCCATTGTCGAGGTTCCCGTCGTCGCAGACTTCGGCGCCGGCAGCCAGGCCATCGCCGCAGGTGGTGGTGCACACGCTCGGCGCCCCGGAGCAGGTGTAGCCGGTCTCGACGGCGCAGGTGTCGCTGCAGCCGTCGCCGGCGTCCGTGTCGCCGTCGTCGCAGGTCTCGTCGCCGGCGACGATCGAATCGCCGCAGGTGGTGACGCACGCGCTCGGCTCACCCGAGCACGAGAACCCCTCCTCGATGCCGCAGGACGCGGAGCAGCCGTCGCCGTTGTCGGTGTTGCCGTCGTCGCAGGCCTCCATGCCGGCAACCACGCCGTCGCCGCACCCGGTGGTGCAGGTGCTCGGCGAGCCCTGGCAGGACCAGCCCTTCTCGATCGCGCACGTCGCGTCACAGCCGTCGCCGGGATCGAGGTTCCCGTCGTCGCACGCCTCGATGTCTGCCTTCACGCCGTCGCCGCACGTCGCCGTGCACGTGCCCGCCTTGCACACGGTTCCGGTTCCGCAGACCTTTCCGCATGCTCCGCAGTTGGCGCCGTCGGTCTGTGTGTCGGTACACGCCCCGTCGCACGACGTCTGCCCAGCAGGACACTGCGGTTCCTCTTTTTTCCCGGGACCACACGCGGCGAGCCACACCAGCGCGGGTGCGAGGAATGCCCACTTCAACGACTGTTGCATGTCAACTCCCCACCCTTCTTCGGCGCCATTACCGAAGATTTCTGAAGGAGGCGAAATCTATCAGAAATTCGAGAGGGTCGTTTCGGCGCGTACACTCGGGTGAAACGGCAGCATTACAGATGGCTCATCGCTGGAGCAGCGACCTGCACGGCTTCGGTGGCGGCGCCCTCGGCACGCAGGAGCTCCTGATACCAGTTGGACGCGCGCGCTGCGTGACCGTCCGCGGCCTTCGTCCCCCAGATGATGGAGAGCGTCCGCGTGGTGCCGGCGTGCGTCTTCGTCCGCTGCGAGTCCTTCACCGCGTTCGCGCACGGCCCCTCCGCGTCGAAGAGGCACAACAGCCCCGACAGGTCGATGACCTGCCCCGAGGCGTTGAAGACGTACGACGCACCCTCGGGTGCAAGACCGATCCGGAACGGTGGCCGGGCGCGGTCGAGGTCGACGACGCTGATCGGCAGCCCGGAGTGCAGCGAGACCACGTTGCACGCGTCCACCGCGAGGTTGATCGACGCAAGCTGTCCCTCGGTGGAGGCGCGGACCAGGTATTCGCTCGCGGGCTTGCCGCGGCCGGTCGGCTTGTAGCCGCCGTGCCGGAGCAGATCCCGCACCGCGGAACGGATCGCCTCCGAACCCTTCACCGGAGCCGCGAAGTCCAGGCGCAGCCCCGACACCAGCGCGGCCGGCGAGGGCGATTCGCCCAGCGGGCGAGGGAAGGTGGTGACGAACGCCGCCACATCTAGCAGCGGATGGGGATCGACCTGGAGCGTGAGCATGCGTTGACCCGCTACGCGGCGACGGCGAGCCTTTGGGCGACCTTCGGATCGCGGGAGATCTTCCAGATCACGCCGTCGAGGTAGTAGTGCGAGAACGTGAGCGAGAGCCAGACCACGCTCCCCCACGTGTAGATGTTCCACGACGTCCCGCGGGTGAGCAGCGAGCCCACGTAGATGACGCCGTAACCGGACGCCGCCAGCGCCCACAGCAGCACCGCGAAGCCGAACAACCGCAGCCAGCCGGGTTGGGTGAGCCAGCTCACCAGCCGCGCGTCGGGGTGCACGCCGCCCTTCCACGCGTTGCGGTGGTAGAAGTGGACGATCCCGATGTACTGCAGCCCGTGCCAGCACGCCGCCGCGGCGAAGCCGGAGGTGTCGTCGGTGGTGATGAGCAGGAACGGGACGAAGAACCCCAACGCCGCACACGCGAGGAAGCCGCCGCGAAGGAGCGCGCTCGTCGTCCACGCGACCCTGCCTTCGCGCAGCCGCAGGACGATCCACGCCGCCGCCAGCAGGCAGGAGACGACGAGTAGCACGTTCACCGCCCACAGCGGTATCGGCACGTAATACACCTCGGTGCCGAAGAGCCGCCGCGGCCCGGTCTGTAGCCGGTGCAGCATGCACCACGCCACGAAGACGTAGAGCATCGGCCGTTCCAGCCGAAGCGCCCACGAACTGTCCGGTTCGCCCGAGCGCTTCTGGTAGATGCGGAGCAGCCCCCAGTTCTGCTGCACGAAGTGCCACACCGCCCAATAGAGGAGCGCGGTGTTGAGCACGCGGCTCCCCTTGAAGCCCATCCCCTGCAGTACGGCGACGACCGCCGCGGTGATGACCACCGGCCCGAGGAAGATCTGCCACGGTCGCTTCCGCCACTCGCGCTTGTCGAAATAGACGCGCGTCCACGTCGCCACCAGGTGCGGACCGTTGGAGACCACCGCCACCGCGGCGAGCACGTAGAAGCCGTTGACGTGGAACAGCGACGCCGCCGCCCAGGCCATCAACACCGAGGCGGTGGAGCCGAAGAAGAAGACCGCGTCGAACCCGGGGGAGACGATGTACGGGCTTCGCGCGGCGATGGGCGCAGCGGTGGTGGTCACGACGGGCTCCAGTGAATGCGGCCGCGCCCTCCTTATCATCCAGAGGACGCGGCCTCATCCGCGGAGCGCCTCAGGACCGGTGCGCCTCCACCTGCTGGCGGACCCGCTCCTCCGCCGCCTTCACCTCGGGCGTGTACGCCTCGCCGAAGTCCGCAGCGTCGAACACCTGGCGCAGCTCGACCTCGGCGCCGTCGTCGAACGGCGCGCGCTTGAGCCACTCGATCGCCTCCTCGCGCGACTTGACCTGCCAGAGCCAGAAGCCGGCGACCAGCTCCTTGGTCTCCGCGAACGGGCCGTCGATCACCGTGCGCTTCTTGCCCTCGAAGCGCACCCGCACGCCGCGGGAGCTCGGGTGGAGTCCTTCACCCGCGAGCATGATCCCCGCCTTTGCGAGCTCCTCGTTGTACTTGTTCATCTCGATGAGCTGCTCGGAGCTGGGCATCTTGCCCGCCTCGGAGTCCTTGTTCGCCTTCACAATCACCATGAACCGCATGTCTTGCTCCTCTGATATGAGAACCGGCGGGAGTGCCGCTTCCATGACACGTCGAACGAGGCCGCGCGAGATCGACATGTGAATTTCGGCGGATTTCCGGCGTCTCAAGTCCGCGGAATCAGGACGAAGGCGCGTCCGACCTGAGGTATCAAGGGAGCACATGGTCGCCGCTCTCCTCGCCGCCGCGCTGTTGACCGCTGCGCCAACGTCCTCCGTCTCCACCACCTCCGCCGCTCCTTCACCTGCTGTGCTCAAGCTCGCCGCGCCCGGGCTGGAGGCGGTGGACGTCGACCCGAAGAAGGCGCAGTTCCTCAACGACTTCCTCTCCGAACAAGCGGGCCGCCGGAGCGAGGGGCGGATTCAGGTCCTCACCCAGAGCGAGGTCGCCGCGCTGCTGGGCCTGGAGCGCACGAAGCAGCTGCTCGGCTGCAGCGACGAGGCGACCTCGTGTCTCACCGAAATCGCCGGCGCGCTCGGCGCGGACGGACTGGTGGTCGGGAACGTGGCGAAATTCGGCGACCAGTACGCGATGACCATCAAGGTCCTCGGCCCCGCCGGTGGCGAACCGCTCTTCTCCGCGTCGCGCACCGGGATGACCGAGTCGCAGCTTCTGGACTGGGTGCGCACCGTGTCGATCGATCTGGTCCACAAGCTCGATCCGGGCGCGCCGATGGTCGAGCAGGTGACCGCGCCCCGCGTGCCGCTGGAGAACCACTCGCTGTGGCTGTCGCTTCTGGGCGCGGACCTCGAGTGGCGGCTGCGCGGCGGGCCGTCGTGGATCGGCGCGCGGGTGGCGGTCTCCGGCGGCAAGCTGCTCGGGGCGGACGGGTTCTCCGCGAACGGTCAGATGCTGTTCATGGCGCGGTACATGCCGCTGCCGCCGGGACAGAAGTGGGTCTGGAGCGTGTACACCGGCGTGGGCTTCGGCGGCATCTACGCCGGCCGGGGGTTCCCGGATGCCTTCCCCTTCGCGGCGACGCTCGGCGCGGAGGGCGGCTACCAGGGCCTGCGCGCATCCATCGAGCTGATGTACTCGAACGCCGATCAGCTGTTCACCGTCATCCCCGGGCTGTCGGTGGCGCTCACCTTCTGAGGAGCGATGCGGCCGATCGACGCGGAGCTTCTGTTCGGGGACGCGCTCTACCGGGAGGTGATCCTCGACAAGCTCGCGCACGCCCGCGAGTCCGTGTGGATCGCCACCGCGAACCTCAAGGCGATGTACGTGGAGCGGCCCGACGGCACGTTCCGCCCGGTGCTCGATCTCTTCTCCGAGCTCGCGCGCCGGGGCGTGGAGCTGCGCATCCTCCACGCCGAGATCCCGTCGCGCCCGTTCCGCGCCGCGTTCGACCGAAAGCGCCGGCTGGTGGAGGGCGGCCTCATGCTGAAGATCTGCCCGCGCGTGCACTTCAAGTGCGTGCTGGTCGACGGCGCGTGGGTCTACCTCGGCAGCGCCAACCTCACCGGCGCGGGGCTGGGCGCGAAGGATAAGGACCGCCGCAACTTCGAGCTGGGCTTCGTCACCGAAGACTTCGACGTGGTCGACCGCACCACCGCGCTCTTCGAGTCGGTGTGGAGCGGCGCGGAGTGCGCGACCTGCAAGCTGCGCGCGGTGTGTCCGGATCCGATCGGCAAACCGGCGCCGCGGAAGAAGAAGCCGCGGAACAAAGACAGCATCGAGCTCGGCCGATCGCGCCGCCTCAGGAGATAGGTCCCGCGAGCGCGGACTTATTCCTCCTCTTCCCCGAAGAACGCGGCCGCCCGGAGCTCAATCGCATCGAACGGCTCTGCGCGAACGATCTCGCCCGCTTCTGCCGCGAGCAGGGTGAGGTACCCGCCGCTTCGTAACGGTGAACGGTCAGCGTCCGCTTCGACGGGTCCACGATCCAGTCGTACGGCACGCCGGCCTGGTGGTTAGCGGCGGAGCTTCTTCACCGTGTCGGTTCTTGGCGTTCGTCTCCGAGAGGATCTCGCAGATCCAATCCGAGCGGATGGTGACCGGGCGGCCGCGTGGCATCTCCAGAACACGAGCGCGGCGCCAGCCCGAAAGGTCGTGCCGATAGCCGTCATCCACCAGGGACGGATCTGCTGCGCGAGGTCCAGCTGGGTGCGCCCGTGCTCGTAGTCGGGGGGAGCCTTCTCGACGAGCTGGCCATCGATGAGTTCGAGGCGTGCCTCGGGCGGCTGCGCCAGCCAGTCCGAGAGGGTCGCAGGCGTGCCCAGAGTATGAGCGCGCGATCCGCCGCTGCCTGCCGCGCCGGGTTCGGTTAAGTCGGGGAAATGGCGCTGCCCCGCATTGACACCCTGCTGCTCGACCTCGGCAACGTGCTCGTGTTCCACGACAACGCGCTCCTGGTGCGCAACCTCGCCGAGCGCGCGGCCGCGGATCCGGCCCCGCTCACCGAGGCGCTCCGCGGCGAGCTGTCCGTGATGATCAACGAGGGCGCCCTCAGCCCGAACGCAATCCGCGAGGAGGTGTGCCGGCTGCTCGGCGGCGTGAACATCCCCATGCCCGAGTTCTTCGAGCTGTGGTCGAGCCACTTCACGTTGAACGAGGCGGTGTTCCCGCGCATCGACCAGCTCGCCGAATCGAAGCGCGTGAAGCTCGTGCTGGTCTCCAACACCAACGCGCTGCACTGGGAGTGGCTCTTGCCGCGCGTGCCGGTGCTGCGCCACTTCACCGCCTGCGTCGTCTCCCACGAGGTGCATGCCGCCAAGCCGCGGCCGGAGATCTTCCACGAGGCGCTTTTTCAGGCGCGGACCCCGCCCACCCGCGCGGCGTTCTTCGACGACATCCCGGAATACGTCGCCGCGGCGAGCGCGCTCGGCATCCACGGCCGGGTCTTCACCACCGCGGAACACTTCGACGTTCAACTCCGCGAGCTGGGGTTCATCCCGTAAGGCGGAAACTGCGCTCTGGAGGCGGTAAATCGGCCCCAGAGGCGTGTCGCCTGAACGGGTGTTCTGCTTGAAGAATTTTCCTGTAACTTCGTGGGTTTACGACGCCTCCCCGCCCGTCGTACATTGGGAGCCGGCTGCGGGGCCTGCTGGCGCGTAGGCTTCCGCAGGGAGGGGCAGTTTGAGCGACGAGCGACCGGAAGCGCTCCTCAAGAGCGCGCTCGAAAAGATCGTGTACTTCGAGGCCCGCTCGAAGCAGCTCGAGAATGACGTCACCGCTGCGCGCGCGGAGGTGGAGCGGCTCAAGGCCGAGCTCGCCGCCGCCGGACAGCGGGAGATCGAGCTGCGCCGCTACGTCGCCGGAATCGAGGTCGAGCTGAGTCGTGCGCACCGCGAACGCGACGAGCTGGCGCGGCTGAACGCAACGCTGAGGGCGGAGCGCACCTCGGTGCTCGAACAGCTGATCGAATCCGCGCGGCTCCACGCCGCCGGCTCCGAGGACACGCCCATCGACCTCGCCGCGTTCATCTCCCAGCTGCGCGCCGAGGCGCTCAACGCCGTGCAGGCGCACGCGGAGGTGCGCGCGGAGGCGAAGGTGGAGGCGAAAGTCGAGGCGAAGTCCATCGAGGACGCCAGCTTCGAGTTCGCGTCCTCGGTGGGGTACGCCGCGCCGGTGCGTCCGCAGCCGGCGTGGGCGGCGCACGTCGTGCCGGGGCCCGCGGCGCAGGCGGCGACGGCGAAGACGGCGGTGGTGACGGCTGCGCCCGAGGCGAACGGGGTGGCCGCGCACGCGGAGCGGTTCTGGGCCGAGGGACGCCTGCAGGTCTCCGCCGAGGACGTCGAACGGCTCTCCGCGTCGTCCTCGTTCGCGGGCCGTGCCGAGGAGACGCTTTTCGGCTTCTCGCTGCGCGAGCTCTCCGCGCCGGACGCATCCGCCCGTGCACGCGCGGCGGAGCGGCTCCGGGCGCTGGGGCAGAGCGCAGCGGCGCCGGCTCTGGCGGCGGCCCTCCACGCCGAGCGCGAACCTTCCGTGCAGGTGGCGCTCCTGTCTGCCTTCGGCGAGCTGGCGGAGCGGGAGGGCGCCGCAGTGGTGTTGCCGCTGCTCGATGCGCCCTCGCCGGACGTCCGCGTGGCTGCGCTCAAAGCGCTGCTCAAGCTCGACCCCACCCAGGCCGGTCCGCACCTGTCGGCGGCGATGAGGGACCCGGACCGCGCCGTGCGGCGCCGCGCGTCGCTCCTGGCGCTGGGGCTGGAGGGCGAGGCGGCGCGCTCGCTCGGCGAACAGGCGGTGCGCGACGAGGACGCCGAAGTCCGCGCGCTGGGAGCGCGGGTGTTGGGTGCCTCCGGCGGCGAGCACGCGCGGGCGCTGCTGTTGACCGCACTCCGCGACCCCGAGCGCAAGGTGCGCAAGGCGGCGGCGGAGAGCCTCTCGCGGATCCTCGGCGAGGACCTCTCCGCGGTGGTGGACCTGGACGATCCGCAGCGCCGGCGCGAGGTGCGCCGCCTGGCGTCGCTGCCGGTCAAGCCGGTGCAGCGCCGCGTGCTCACCGTCCACGTCGATCGCCGCCCTGACGGGCCCACCGCTCCGGTGCCGCCGCGGGCGAACCTGCCGCCGGTTCCCGCCGTAGAGGGCGCGGCCCGCGCCGACGTACGTGTCGCTGAGCCTCACCGCGGAACAGCGGATGCGGGCGGCGCGGCGTCCGCCACCGCGCCGGCGGAGGCACCGTCCGTCGCGCGCGCGGATGCGCCCGGCGAACGGCTCTGTGCGCAGCTCGCCAACGAGCTGCGCGTCTCCATACGCGGCCGCACCGTCGCGGAGCTTGCGTCCATCACCAACGAACCCGCGCCGCAGGTGGTCGAAGCCTGCGAGCTGTTGGTGGCGCGGGGCCAGGCCGTGAAGCGGGGAAAGAAGTTCTTCGCCGCGTAACGCGGCACCGAGGCAGCCATGCAGACGCCCACGTACACCGCGAAGCGCGTCGCCGAGATGCTCGGCGTGCCGCTGCGCACCCTTCAGGCGGCGCTCAAGAAGGATCCGTACACCGCTGCGGATCTGTGGGAGCTGCGCGGCACGCTGCAGAAGTACCCGCGGCCCATCGGCCACCGGAAGCAGCTCTTCCTCAACTTCAAGGGCGGCACCGGGAAGACGTCACTCTCCTCGTCCTATGCGTACCGCCTGGCGGAGCTGGGCTACAGCGTCCTCCTCGTCGACCTCGACTCCCAAGGGCACGCCACCAAGTGCCTCGGCTTCGAAGGCGAGGATTTCGACAAGACGCTGCTGGACGTCCTGGTGCGCAAGACGCCGCTCACCGAGGTGATTCAGCACACCCCGCTGCCCAACCTGGACTTCATCCCCTCCAACCTCTCGATGAGCACGGTGGACCTCTCGTTGATGCCGATGGCCGGCCGCGAGTTCAAGCTCCGCAACGCGCTCCGCGAGGTGGAGGCCCGCTACGACGTCATCGTCTTCGACGCGCCGCCGTCCTTCGGGCTGCTCAACCTGAACGCGTTGATGGCCACCGACGACCTCTTCGTCCCGGTGCTGGCCGACTTCCTCTCGTTCCACGGCCTCAAGCTCCTCTTCGAGACGGTGCACAGCCTCGAGGAGGACCTCGATCACATGCTGGCCAACGTGTTCATCGTCATCAACGCCTTCAACGCCACCTTCAAGCTGGCGAAGGAGGCGGTGGAGGCCCTCCGCGAGCACTATCCCGAGTACCTGCTCCCCACGGTGGTCCGGCAGTGCACCAAGTTCGCGCAGGCCTCGTCCGAAGGCGTGCCGGTGTTCGTCGCCGACCCCGAGTGCAAGGGCGCGCAGGACATCGAGGCGATGATCACCGAGGCGCTCGAGCGCATCACCCGTTCCCCCGCCCGCGAGGCCGGCGCCTCGCGCCAGGTCAGCTGATGGAGTCGCGATGAAGAAGGCCTTCGACAACAACGTCTCCCGCGCGCGGCCCCGGCTGCGGCTCGGCGCGCTGGTCGAAGCGGCCGAAGCCGCCGCCGCGGAGGTGAACCAGGCTTCGGCGCCCGCCGAAGCGCCGGCGGCCGATCTCAAGGCAGCGGTGAAGGCGAAGACCTCGCGCCCGCCCAGGCCCACCGCGGTCGAAGCCGTCCAGCGGGCGATCGCCCAGAGCGCGGCGGCCCAGCCCCCGCTGCTGGAGGAATCTCCCGGCGCGCCGCGGACGCTCGCCCCGCGCGCGCAGCAGATCGTCGCGCAGGCCACCGCCGCCGTGCTGGGCACGACGGTCGACGAGGCGGCGGTGATTGCACACGCGGAGTCGTTCGTGGAGAACGCCCGCATCCCCGACGCTGCGGCCGGGCCCGCTGTCCGGGACCCATCGCCCGCCCATCCGGTGGAGGACGCACCACGCGTGCGCGCGTTCGCCGAACCGCCCGACCACGCGGTGGAGGTCCAGACGCCGGCGCCGGAGCGCCCTGCGCCCGAGCTGTCTGAAGACGCGGCGACCCGGCGCGAGCGCCTCAAGGAGCGCCTGCGCGCGGTGCGCGAGAACCCGCGCCCCGAGCCGCTCCCGCCGAGCGTGGCGGAGGCGGGCGTGCTCGCGGTGGAGCGGATCGGCTCGCTGCAGGCGGAGCTGGCGAAGCTGCGCGCCATGAACCTGGCCCTGACCCAGGATCTGGAGAGCGCGCGCCGTCAGGCGGAGAAGGCCACCGAGGAGGCGCGGCTGCGGATGGAGGAGTCGCGGCGCCTCTCCCGGGAGATGGAAGGGCGGGTGAAGCTGCTCCAGGAGCTGGAGCGCGAGCTCGCCGCGCTGGAGGGCGAACGCGACGACGCTTTGCTCGCGCTGCAGGATGCGCGCGCGCAGGTGGAGGCGGAGGTGAAGGAGCGCGAGGGGCTGCAGCAGGAGATCGCCCGGCGCGACGCGGCGCTGGCCGAGAGCCTCGCCGAAGAGGAGCGGCTGTGCAGCGAGCTCGAGAGCGCGCGCGAAGAGGCCGCCACGCTGCGCCGTTCGGTGGACGCGCTCACCTCCGAGCGGGACACGCTGGCGCGCCAGGTCGCGGAGCTCACCCGCGAGCGTGCGGAGCTGCTCGAGGCGCGCAAGGCGCTGGAGGCGGTGCACCGCGCTCTGCACAAGGCCTCGGTCTAGTGGCGTGCGCCATGACGAAGCTCCGATCGCTTCGCCTCCTTGTGGCGCTCGTTCTGCTGGGCGGCACGAGCGCGGCGTCCGCCGCCGAACGGCCCCGGCTGGCCGTCTACGACCTTCAGGCCAACGGCGCCTCCAGCGAGCTGGCGAAGGCGGCCACCGGCGTGGCCGCGCACGAGCTGCAGTCGCTCGGCGCGTTCGAGGTGATGACCAGCGATGCGGTCAGCAGCGTGCTCTCGCTGGAGCGCCAGAAGCAACTCCTCGGCTGCGCGGACGACCAATCGGATTGCCTGGTGGAGCTGGCGGGCGCGCTGGGCGTGGACCACCTCGTCTCCGGTGTGCTGACCCGGGTCGACGGCGGGGCCGAGGGGCCGACGTTCGTGCTGGAGCTGACGTTGATCGACGCGCGGGGCGCGCGCCGCGAGGCGTCGGTGATTGAACGCGCCGGGTCGGAGACCGAGCTGCTCGCGCGGGTGCCCGCGGCGGTGACGCGGCTGGTGGAGGGCCTCGTGACCGCGACGCCGGGCACGCTGGTGCTCAGCGCCACAGAACCGAACGCCACGGTCACCATCGACGGGACGGTGGTGGGGACCACGCCGATGCAGGGACAGCTCCCGCTCCGCCCCGGGGCGCACCTGGTGGCGGTGGAGAAGGATGGCTTCATCGCGTGGCGGCGCACGGTGCGGCTTGCGCCCGGCGAGGTGAAGGAGGAGGCGGTCACGCTGGTCCCCAGCCCGGACTTCATCGCCCGGTACGAGGCGCGGGCGCGGCGCTTTCGGATCGGCGCATGGATCGCCACCGGCGTGGCGGTGGCCGGCGTGGGCGCGGCGGCGTACTTCCAGCTGCACGCCGACCAGCTCTACGGCCCCGCAGATCGTCCGGGCACCTTTCTGTTCCACCGGGCGCAGGTGACCGACGGCGTCGACGCGCCCACCGACCGGGACGACTGGCAGAAGGCGAGCGATCTGCGCGCGCGCATCCAGCGCGACGAGACGTTCTCGTGGGTGACGGGCGGCGTGGCGGCCGCGGCCGGCGTGACCGCCGCCACGCTGTTCCTCCTCGGCGACGATCCAGGGCGGTACGAACGGTTCAAGGCGATCGAGGTCGGCGCGGCGCCTTCGCCGGGTGGCGCCATGCTCCGCGTCGGAGGGACGTTCTGATGCGGCCGGTCCACCTCATCGCCCTCGCGCTCGCCGCCCTGGGCGCGCTCGGCTTCGCCTGCGGGCGCGATCTCGATCTCCCTCCGGAGCCGCTGCCGCCCGTCATCCAGGGTGGCGGCTGCGTCACCGACGACGACTGCGAGGAGGGCATCTGTTCGGCGGACCACGTGTGCGATCCGACACGCTGCCACCGCGACGACCAGTGCGCCTCCGGCCGCTGCCGCCCGAGCGGTACCTGCGCGGCGCGTTCGTGCAACCAGGACGCGGACTGCCCCGCCGATAGCTACTGCCATGAGTCGCCGGAGGGAGACAGCCAGTGCGTGACCGGCTGCCGGAACGACGAAAACTGCTCGGCCGGAAAGACCTGCACGGCCACCACGCAGGTGCCGATCGGCCTCTGCGTCACCCCGGGCTGCCTCCTCGACTCCGACTGCCCGAACTGCACCGCGTGCGTGTTCGACGGCGGGATATACGGCACCTGTTCGACGGAGCCCGTCGCTCCGCCGCTTCTGGGCAACCCCGCGGCCCTGACGATGCGCGACAACCTCGAGGCCGCGGTGAGCTTCGTGCGTTCGCGCGACCCGGACGCGCAGCTGATTCAGATCAACGGCGTCGGGCTCGCCAGCGACGGCACCGTCGACATCACCCGGGAGGGCGATTACTTCTCGAGGTGGATCTACGGCTTCCAGATCGGCGACGGCTCGTCGGGCCCGCCGCGGTTCGCCACCGTCAGCTACCAGCTCCAGGGCGGATCGCACTGCGGCCTGTACGACGGCAACGCCGGCAACCTGAGCGCAAAGCCCTTCATCCCGGACGAGGTGTGGGCGCAGTACCTCGACTCGCCGCAGCTCGTCTCCGCGTTCCTCGCGCAGTCCGGCTGCGTGGCGCCGATGCGGGACTTCGGGGACTATGTCCTCTACGACCACGACGGGACGCCGCCGGAGTTCCTCCTCGGCAACTGGAAGAGCCAGTTCGTGATGGGCGATCCCGTCACCGGGACGCTGCGCTACGTGAGCTGTCCCTGAGTCGACGGAGCGGGGATGTACACGATTCGCAAGGCACGGACGGAGGACGCCCCGCTGCTCGCAGCGGCGGAGCGCGTCATCGCGCGCGTTCCGGCGATGCTGGCGAAGAGGCCGGAGGAGATCGACGACGCTGCGTTCGTGGCGACCATCACCCAGCTCAACGGGCACGGCCAAGGCAACTACCTCGTCGCCGAGGAGGCGGGCACCGTCGTCGGGCACGCGTTCCTGGAGCCGCTTCCTCTCGCCGTGACGGGCCACCTGGCGCGGCTGTCGATCGCCGTCCACGAGGGCCACCAGGGCCGCGGCGTCGGCCGGGCGCTGATGAACGAGCTCATCGCCTGGGCGCGTTCGGATCCGCGCGTGGAGAAGATCGAGCTGCACGTGCGCTCGTCGAACCACCGCGCGATCGCGCTGTATCGATCGCTCGGCTTCGTCGAAGAGGGCCGTAAGACGAGGCGCCTGAAGATCGCGCCCGGCCAATACGTCGACGACCTTTTTATGGCGCTGTGGGTCGGGCCGTCGTAGCGGGCCGGGCTCTCACGATGCACGCGCCGGCGCTGCGCGTCATCCGCTTGTCGCACCGCGGCAAGACGCAGGAAGGCAGGCGACGGAGCGAAACCACGTTGAATTCCGGCGGCGCGCGTAAGACGGTGCCGCGCCATGAGCGACAAGAAGGACTATCGGCTGCAGACGCGACTCATCCACGGCCAGTTCCGGTCGAAGAAGTGGGACTACAACCACCAGGTGGTCCCGCCGATGAGCCAGTCGGCGACGTTCCGGCTGGAGGGAGCGTCCCGCGGCGCGACCGGCTTCTTCCGCTTCGCGTGCGATCGCATCAACCCGGACCGCGAGGTCCCCATCTACATCTACGACCGCCTCGACGAACCGACGCGCGGGATGCTGGAGGAGAACCTCGCCGAAGCGGAGGGCGCGGAGGCCTGCGTGTGCTTCGCCACCGGGATGGCGGCCATCTCCGCTGCGCTCGGCGTGCTCTGTCAGGCGGGCGATGAGATCGTCGCGCACCGCGTGCTGTACGGCTGCACGTACTCGTTGATGCAGAACTGGCTCCCGCGGATGGGGATCAAGACCACCTTCGTGGACTTCAACGATCCGGACGCGGTGAAGCGGGCCATCACGCCGAAAACGCGGGTGCTCTACGCCGAGTCGCCGGTGAACCCGAACCTCGAGCTGGTCGACCTCGAGCGCGTGCGCGCGCTGCTCGGCGACGCGGAGGATCGGCCGCAGTTGGTGGTGGACAACACCTTCGCCACACCCTGGGGACAGCGGCCGATGTCGCTGGGCGCCGACGTGGTGGTGCACTCGCTCACCAAGGGCCTGGGCGGCTTCGGCACCGACATGGGCGGCGCGGTGCTCACGCGCGAACCGCTGCGCAACCTCCTGTTGATGTACCGCAAGGACTTCGGCGGCGCGCTCAGTGCCAAGGCGGCGTGGACCTTCCTCGTGCACGGGCTGCCGACGCTCGCCACCCGGATGTCCACGGCGCAGAAGACCGCGGGCGTGGTGGCCGAGTGGCTGCAGGCGCACCCGCGCGTCAAGCGCGTCTCCTGGCCCGGGCTGGCGTCGTTCCCGCAGCGCGCGCTGGCGGAGAAGCAGCTGCGCACGCCGTCCGGCGAGTTCGCGCCGGGGACGATGATCTACTTCGAGATTGACGACCCCGAAGGCGATGGCGAGCGCGGCGGGCGGATGATGGACTGGATCGCCCAGTCCGCCTACAGCATCACGCTCGCGGTGTCGCTGGGACAGGTGAAGACGCTCATCGAGCACCCGTACTCAATGACCCACAGCGCGCTCTCGGACGAGGACAAGCGGAAGGGCGGGCTGCACCCGGGCGGGATCCGGCTGTCGATCGGCCTCGAGGATCCGGCGGATCTGATCGCAGATCTGGAGGCGGCGCTGGCGCACGCTTGAGCCGCCGGCCGGCATGGCATGACCCTGCTCGTCCAGCAGCGCCTGGTGGCGCAGCGTGGGCGGCTCTCTAGAGCGCGGCGAGCGCCGGGCTGATCGGATCTGCGGTGTAGCCCTGCTCCGGCCCATACGGCGCGCCGGGAGAGCGGAGCGGATCCTTCGCGAACTGGTTCAGGATCGACTTCACGTTGGCGATCCGCTCCTGCTTCGGCGGGTGCGTGTCGTGCTGGAAGGTATCGGGGAGCATGCCGAGGAACTTCGCGTACTCGGCGGGCTGGTATCCGGCCAGCACCAGAAGGCTCATCGCGTCGTAGTCCGCCTGGGTCTCCTGCTTCGGATCGAACTTCTCGTGCTGCAGCGCGGCCGCCACCGAGGCGCCCATGTTCGCCAGCACGTCCTCGGCGCCGCGGAAGTCGAGGTGGCCAAGGTCGCTGCCGAACGACGCCGCCAGCTTCGAGGTGACCGCGGACGCCGCCTTCCCGGCGATGCCGGCCGCCACGTAGTTGCGGCACTGTTCCACCTTCACCTCGCGGTACTTGTTGAGCGCGTGCCGCCCGGTGACGTGGGCGATCTCGTGCGCCAGCACGCCGGCGAGCTGCGCTTCGTTCTCCACCTTCTTGAGCAGCCCGCGCGTGACGAACACCAGCCCTCCGGGAGTGGACCACGCGTTCACGGTGTCCGAGTCGAGGATGGAGAACGTCCAGGCGAGGTGGGGGCGCTCGGAGAGGGCGGCGAGCTTTGTGCCCAGCTGGTTGAGCGCGATCGTCGGCGCGTTCGCCGGATCGTCCACGTTCCGGCCGATGAGGATGCCTCCGTTGGCCGCGGCCAGCTGGATCGCCGCGGCCTCGCCGATCGTGCGCTCCTCGTCCAGGGCGATGTCCTGCGTGCGGAGGCGATCACACCGGTTGACCGCGTCGCCCGCAGTGCCGGTCACCGCCTTCAGCTTCTCGGAGGCGTTCGCCACCTCGCGCGCGTCCTCGCGGGTCTCGTTCAGGGAGCGGGCCGCGTCCCCCAGCGC
Organism: Myxococcaceae bacterium; assembly: GCA_019686135.1. Lineage (GTDB taxonomy): Bacteria > Myxococcota > Myxococcia > Myxococcales > Myxococcaceae > JADGHL01. The sequence continues at coordinate 33,110 of JADGHL010000028.1, forward strand.
ACCGGGGAGCTGAGGCCCGTTCGCGCACGGCCCCGCGGCGGCGATCACGCCGACCAGCGCCAGGGTGAGCCTCATCGCCCGCCTCCTTTCACCTTCTTCGCGATCACCGCCTCGACCCGCTGCAGATCCTCCACCGCCTTCTGCGCGGCCTCCGGATCGGGCGCGTGCGCGGCGGACTTGCGCGACTCCTCGGTGAGCCCGCGCGCTGCAGCGCCGTAGGCGGCGGACGCCTGGGCGTCGATGTGGTGCGCGCCGTCCTGCTTCACCACCACCTCGGTCTTCGGCGCGGTCGCGGAGACGGTGTTGAAGAGGACGTAGCCGACGACTCCCTTCGCGGTCTTCACCTTGTGGAACTTCGTGCCCTTGACCTGCTCGATCCACACGAGCTTGTCGCCCGGCTGCAGCGGTGCGCCGATGGGTCGCGCGCCATCGGGATCCTTGAACACCCGGGTGTCGCGGGCGCGGACGTAGATGGTGTCGCCGGACCCGAGCGCCCACGAAGCGCCAGCCCCCAGTGCCACCAGGGCGCCAAGTCCCAGCAGCGTCGATCGCTTCATGGGCGGCGAGCCTACGTTCACTTCTCCAGGTTTGCCACCCCGTCAAAGTCCGGCGGGAGCGCGCCCCGGTACTTCTCGCAACGCTGTCGCAACGTGTGCGCGGGGCCGTCGTCGGGATCGATCGCCTCGAGCTTCGCGAGCGTGACCAGCGCCTCGTCGAACTGCCGTGCGCGGTACTGCGCCAGCGCCTCTTCGTAGAGCCGGACGACCGTCCGTTTCGTCTCGCTCAGCTCGCCTTTGAGGGCGAGCAGCTCGTAGACGACCACCGCCTCCCTTTTGCCGGCGACGCGGACGCGATCGAGCTCGCGGACCTCGATGAAGTCCTTCGCCAGCTCCCGGGTGCGCGCGCCGATCATAATCGACGTGCCGTACGCCTTGTTGGCGCCCTCCAGCCGCGAGGCGAGGTTCATGTCGTCGCCCATCGCGGTGTAGTCGAAGAGCTGTTCGCTCCCGAAGTTGCCCACCAGCATCTCGCCGGAGTTGAGGCCGATGCGGGTGTACACGTCGGGGAGGCCCTCCTTGCGGAATTCCTCGCGCAGCCGTGCCACCTCCGCCTGCGCCGCCAGCGCGGCCCGGCACGCGCGGACCGCGTGATCTGATTGGCGCAGCGGCGCGCCGAACAGGCACACCACCGCGTCGCCGATGTACTTGTCGAGGCAGCCGCCCTCGCGCACCAGCACCGCGGAGACCCGGGTGAGGTACGTGTTGAGCACGCGCACCAGCTTCTCCGGCTCGCGCTTGAGGCCCTCGGAGAAGGTGGAGAAGCCGCGGATGTCGGAGAAGAACGCGGTGATCTCCCGGATCTCCCCTTCCAGCCGCGGGAGCTCGTTGGAGACGTCGAGCTGTTCGACCAGCGTGCGGTCGAGGTAGCGGACGAAGCTCGCCTTCAGCTTCTCCCGCTTGCGATCGGCGAACAGCCGCGCGAACGCCACCGAGGTGAGCGACGCCGGGATCCCCGCCCACACCGGCATCGCCGCGGGCAGGTGGACGTGCCAGTGCCGCAGCACGAGGCCGGAGACGACGAAGAAGCCGGCGTACAGAACGATGGGCCAGCCGACGTTGACGAACAAGTTGCGGAAGATCTTCCCGATCGCGGCGGAGAGGAAGGCGATGAGGAAGGTCACGGCGATCGCCAGCCACAGGGGCGCGTCGACGATGAAGCGGCCACCGAGCAAGGCGTCGAGGACGGCCGCCTGTTTGACGCAGCCGGGATCCAGCGAAGCGAACGGCGTGGCCTTGGCGTCCTGGGTCGCCACCGCGAAGCCGCCCACCACCACGACTTTGTCCCGGAACGCGCCTTCGGGGATGTGCCTTGGTCCGTCCGGAGAGAAGTGGTCGATCAACGCGGCGATCAGCGAGTAATGGTCGAAGCGTTCGGCCAGAGGTCCGCCAAAGTCGATGAGCGCGCTCCCGTCGCGGTTGACCTCGAACCTTCGCGCACCGAGCCGAAGCACGCCGTCTCCGAGTGCGACCTCGCGCGCCCCAAGGAGATCCGCCGCGGCGGCGATGGGGAGCGTGACGTAGCGGTTCGTCCCGTCGGTGTACGCAAAGCGCGTGCGGCGGATGACGCCGTCCGGGTCCTGTTCCGGTTCCACCAGCCCGGCGCCGCTCACTGCGCCGAGAAGCTCCGGCGCGGGTGGCAGCGGTTCGCGCATCAGCTTCTCACGGTGACCGGAGAGATCCGTGTACGTCTGCTCGAGCGTGGGCAGCGCGTCTCCTTGAACCGGGAAGGCGACCCGCTCGTAGCTCCAGCGCAAGAGGGCCGCTTCGTGCGCGCGCTGCGCCGCAGGATCGGGCGCCACCTCGCTGTCGATCGCGAAGGCCTCGGCGGGGACCACGCCGTCGGGCGGCGGCGGCAACGCCGGTGCCGGAGGGATGGCCTCGCCGGGCAGAAGGTTCCGTGCTTCCACCTTCGGCCGCTCCGCGGGCGGGTGCGTCGGCTTCTGGAGCGCGAAGCCCAGGTAAACCGGTAGGCGCGTGGCTTCGATGGCGGCGCGCAGGCGGAGATCGCCTCCGTCCTCGGCGGTGGTGTCCATCACCAGATCGAAGATCACCGCGCGGGCCCCCTGCACCTTCAGGTACTCGAGGAGGTCCGCCCAGATGCCGCGGTAGTACGGCCACTTTCCGTAGCGATCGCGCAGCTCGTGCTGGCCCTGGTCGTTGGTGTAGCCGTCGATGAACTGCAGCGTCTGGTCGTCGACGGCGATCACCGCCACGCGCTCCGACTTGTCGGCCCGGCGCGTGAACGCCTCGAGCGCCTGGTCGTAGGCCTTGAGTTCGGAGGCGTGGATCCGCAGCCAGTTCATCCGCCAGCACAGGGTGACCGCGGCGGTGAACACGGTGGCGATGCCGAGGATCTGCCAGATGTTCCGTGAGAAGCGGTACCAGCGGATGAGCCACCACTGCCGCGTCATGGCGCCTCACCCGCGAGCGCAGTGGCCACGCGTGCGCGGAGCGCGCAGTCGTCCTTCCGGGCCGCGATGAGCTCCGATAGCAGTGTCTGCGCGACCTCTTCGGCGGCGGCGAAGATCCGCTCCTGTTCGGCGACGTCCTTCCGCGCGGCGGCCGCGTTGAAGTCGCCGGAGAGCTTCACCATCCGGCGCTCGGATCCGGCCAGGTCCAGTCCCGGGATGCCGTTGGCCGAGCGCAGCAACGCGGCGTGCTGTTCGGTGACCCGGTTCCAGCGCGCCATCACCACCCGCGCGTTGCGCGTCTGCTCCTCGGCGGCGAGCGCGGCGAGCCGCGCGAGCAACCTGTCCAGCTCGTTCGCATCCGGACCGGTGATGGTCGAAAGCTCGGCGCGCGCCTTCTGGAACGCGACGGCACCGGTCCACGTCGCAGCGGCGAGCCGGTGGTAGAGCGTGCCCGTACGCGCCTTCGGAGGAAGGGCGCCCAGCGCGAGCGCCGCCTCCTGCCAGCGGCTCGTCCGCAGCGCGGCGGCGGCACTCTGCAGGAGCGCGTCCGGAGCGGCCTTCGGGCGCGCCTTCTTCGGGACCGGGAAGGAATCCAGCGGGACCACCGGGGGCTCACAGCTCGTGCACACCGCGCCCACCTGCACGAGCGTCAGCCCGGCGTCGCCGTCGTCCTCGGCGTGGATCAACACGGGCTGGTAGGGAGAGAAGCGGAGCGTCGCGGTGATCGGTTCGCGCCCGGGCGCTTCCACGCGCACCTCGTGGCTCCCCGGCGGAAAGCGCTTCGGGGCCTCCGGCGGAGAGAAGGCCGGCTTGCCATCGAGGAAGAGGCGGACGTCGCCTACGGCCCAGAGGATCACCGGCGGGTTCTCGGCGAACGGCTCGGCGCGGCGGAGCGAGGGCAGGGCGACGGTGCAGCCGGCGGCGGCCCCTGCGTCGGCGTGCGCCTCGGCGACCGGTCGGCTGGTCTCGCCGCGCGGCAGCGCCGGACGGTGCAGGGACGACAGCCCCACGACGACCGCCGCCAGGAGCAACGCCGCCCCCGCGCACGCGGCGATCCAGAGGGTGGGCGAACGGCGGGCCATCGGGCGTGGGAGGAAATTGCGGAAAGGAGCCGCGCCCCATTCTACCCTGCGCGCGGTGGTCGACGTCCTCTACTTCTCCGACCGCGACGTGAAGCGGAAGCTCTTCGAGCGCGTGGATGGCGCCAGGCGCCCGCTCATCGTCGTGCAGATCCGCACCGATAGGTACGCCCGGCCGCCGCAGCAGCGCGAGCCTTTCGTCTCCATCGAGCGCGAGTTCGGCGATCTGGTCGATCTGATTGTCGTCGCCGACGAGGGCTCCACCGAGGGGATGTGGCGCGACCCGGTGGGCGACCTCGCCGATCGCTTCTTCCCCAACGACCGCGAAGCCTCCTTCGCGGCGGCCACGGGCTACATGCTGATCGTCGGCGGAGAGGTCCGGGCCACCATCAAGAAGCGCGGCGTGTCGGCGGAGGACTTCTGGTTGATCCAGGAGGCGCTGTCGGGCCACATCCCCGGAATTCCGCCGCCGGATCCGGCGCTGCGGCCCGGAAAGCGCAAGCGTTCGGCAGGCCCGACATGGTCTTCGCACGACGAACGCGCACAGGCCCATCCTGACGCCGACGAAGACACGCAACCGCGCGCACGGATACCGCCACAACGCGCGCAAGCGGGCGCGGACGATCCGTGGAAGCGCCTCGGGATCGCCCCCGGCACGCCGTTGTCCGAGGCGAAGAAGGCTTTCCGCGCGATGATCGCCCAGTACCACCCGGACAAGGTCGCTCACCTCGCGCCCGAGTTCCGTGAGCTCGCGGAGCGCCGCACCCGGGAGATCCTCGACGCATGGCGGCAGTTGGAGGCGCTCGCGGAGGAGGAGGGCGGATGAGCCGCGCCACCCGGTTCCTCTGGGTCATCCCCACGCTTCACACGCTGGCCAATTGGATCGCCTCGCTGGTCGGCATCCTCTACGGAATCGTCACCTTCCTGCCGACCATGCCGGAGGCGGCGCGGCCGCGCGCGTTCATCTGGGTGGCCATCTGCATCGTCGGGTCGTCCATGGTGGTGCTGCCCACCATCACGTGGCTCTGCACCCCCATCGCCCGCGCGCTCCGGCACCTCGATGCGGGGACGCTCACGCCCGAGGAGCGCGTGGTGACCGTCCGCCGCGCGCTGCACGCGCCGGGCGTGTTCGCCGGCATCGCGCTGGTGGTCTGGATCCTCTCCGCGTTCTCGCTCTTCATCGCGTTCCCTCCGCCCGGGCCGGAGAACGGCCGCACCCTGATGCACGCGTTCACCGCGGTGCTGGTCGTGGGGTTCATCGCGTTCACCTGCGAGTTCTACGTGCTGGAACAGCACATCACCGAACGCGTGGTGCCGGACCTGCTGGGCGGCTTCCCCGCGACGAAGGTGCCCGGCCTGCACTCGCCCACGCTCGGGTTCCGGATGCTGGTGCTGTTGACCACCACCTGCGCGGTGCCGGTGAGCGTGCTGACGGTGGCCACGCTGCTGGACGTGGTGAGCCCGCTCGGGACGATCCTGCTCGGGGTCTCCTTTCTGTTCCTCGGCGGTCTGCAGTGGAGCTTCATCGCGCGCACACTCGGGCGGAGGCTCGCGGACCTCGGCCGGGCGATGGAGCGGATCCGCCGCGACGAGCTCGACGCGCACGTGCCGGTGCTGGCGAACGACGCGCTGGGCCGGCTGGGCGAAGGGTTCAACAGCATGGTGGAGGGCCTTCGGCGAGGGCACTACGTCAAGGAGACCTTCGGCCGCTATGTCGCGCCGCAGGTGGTGGAGGAGATCCTCGGCGGGAAGATTGCCCTGGGCGGCGAGGAGCGCTTCGTCACGGTGCTGTTCACGGACATCCGCGGCTTCACCGCGATGAGCGAGGATCTGGCGCCGGCGGAGGTGGTGCGCTTCCTCAACCAGTTCCTCGACCGGATGGTGGAGGTGCTGGTGCGGCACGGCGGCACCATCGACAAGTTCATCGGTGATTCGGTGATGGCCACCTTCGGGGTGCCCATCACCCGCAGCCCGGAGGAGGACGCGCGCGCGGCGGTGAGCGCAGCGCTGGACATGGTGGCGGCGCTGGAGGACTGGAACCGCGAACGCGTGGCGGCCGGAGAGCCGCCGGTGCGGATCGGCATCGGGATGCACAGCGGGGTGGTGGTCGCCGGCAACATCGGTTCGGCGCAAAAGACCGAGTACACGGTCATCGGCGATACGGTGAACACCGCCTCGCGCATCGAGGCGCTCACCAAGCACTTCGACGCGGAGGTGCTGATCTCCGAGAGGACCCGCGCGCTGGTGGGCGACGGCTTCGACCTCACCGAGCTCGCGCCCATCGAAGTGCGCGGCAAGAAGGAACCGGTGCGGCTGTTCGCGGCGCGGAGGGCGCGGCGCGGGGCGGCGTAGCGCCGGAAATGACTCAATGGACTGAGTCACTACGCCAGCCACTCCTCCGGGGCGGTGGAGAGGAACTGCTCCACCGGAATGCCCCCGGTCCCGATCCTGAGGATCCTCATCTTCGGGTACCGCGCCCGGAACGCCTCCAGCCCCGCCGAGCCCGTGCTCCACCACGAAGTCCACCTCGGCGTTGCCCTCCCGCCAGTAGTAGGTCGAACGCACCAGCCCGTGGCTGAGGAAGTGCGCGCCCACCGCGTTCTCCACCAGCCGTCCCCAGAGGTCTCCACTTCTGCGCGCTTCTGCGAAGGAGAGCCCCATCATCGACGTGACCGGCGCGTTGTTCCACGCGATGAACTTCGGCTTCGAGGCCCGCTGTCTGAGCGCGCCGTCGGACCACGCGTTGAGCCCGGTGAGGAGAAACGAACCGGAGAGCAGCTCCATATAGTGGGCGAGCGTGGTGGTGTTCCCCGCGTCCTGGAGCTGCCCGAGCATCTTGTTGTACGCCAGCACCTGCGCGGGGAGGCGCGAGGCCAGCACGAAGAGCTGCCGCAGCAGCGCCGGCTTGGCGATCGTGGTCATCTGCAGCACGTCCCGCGACAGCACCGACTCCACCAGCGAGTCGGTGATGAAGCGCTGCCAGCGGCGGGGTTCCTTCACCAGCGGCGCGGCGCCCGGAAGGCTGCCGCGGACCGGATGGATGGAGAAGTCGGACGGCGCTGAGGGGGCGGCGGACGAGAGCGCGGCGGGTTGGGACATCGGGCCCAGCGTAGTCGAGACCGCGGGGCGATTCCCGGCGACTGAATCCGGTGCACAGCATGGCGGCCTCTCCGACCCCGAGGTGACGTGCCATGTCCCTGTGTCGTTCCCTGTCGTTGTTCGTCGTCCTCTGCTCGCTGCCTGCGCTCGCGCAGAGCTCCCCGCGGTCGTTCTGGTACGGCGAGCGGATCGACGAGCCTGCCGCTTCGACACTTCACGCGGATCTGACCCGGCCGAACGGCGCGCTCGATCAGCTGATCCAATCGATGTTCCAGTTCGACAACAGCAACGGCCAGTCGGGCGTGACCGTGTACGATCCCCAGCGCGCCTGGAACGGCTACACGCTGTTGAGCTCGCTCGGCGGACACTGGGCCTCGCCGGCCGGCCCGGTGAACTTCTCGATCCTCATCGACATGAACGGGAACGTGGTGAAGGAGTGGCCGCTGTTCGGCTTCCCCGCCAAGTTCCTGCCCGGCGGCCACGTCATCGGCGGCGGTAGCGGCGGGCTGCCGAACCATCAGGAGCAGGGCTCACTGGTGGAGATGGACTGGTGCGGCAACCCGGTCTGGTCGTGGGCCGGCACCGGCAATCCGGGCGGCGCGCGCTGGCACCACGACTTCCAGCGCGAAGGCAACCCGGTCGGCTACTTCGCGCCGTTCCAGCCTCCGCTCCCCAACGGCGGCAGGACGCTGGTCCTCTCGCACGACAACCCGCCGCTGTCACAGACCCAGCACATCAGCGACTTCCCGCTGGAGGATGACATCCTCTACGAGGTCGACGCCAACGGGAACGTGCTCTGGTCGTGGAACGCGTACCAGGCGTTCGAGCAGATGGGCTTCGACGCGGAGGCGAAGGCGGCGATCAAGACGGTGAAGGTGGGTGCGCCCGGCTCCATCGGCGGCGGCTTCACCGAGACCGACTGGCAGCACCTCAACGCCGCGTCCTGGGTCGGGCCGAACAAGTGGTACGACCTCGGGGACGAGCGCTTCCACCCGGACAACATCATCGTCGACGGGCGCAGCTCGAACCTGATCGCCATCATCGCCCGGCACGATCACCCGAAGGGGAAGTGGAAGTCGGGCGACATCGTCTGGCGCGTGGGCCCGAACTACGGGCCGGGCGAACCGGAGCACAAGCTCGGTCAGCTGATCGGCCAGCACATGGCGCACATCATCCCCAAAGGCCTGCCGGGCGCGGGCAACGTGCTCGTGTTCGACAACGGCGGGCTCGCCGGCTTCGGGCCGCTGATGCCCGGCCTGCCGCCGTACTGGCCGAACAAGTACCGAAGCTTCACCCGGGTCATCGAGTTCAACCCGCGCACGCTCGAGGTGGAGTGGGAGTACGAAGTGCCGGAGGCGACTGCGGGAGAACGGAAGTTCTTCAGCTGGTACATCGGCGGTGCGCAGCGCCTGCTCAACGGCAACACGTTGATCACCGATGGCGCCAACGGCCGCGTGTTCGAGGTGACGAAGACGGGGAAGGTCGTCTGGGAGTTCATCTCGCCCTTCCAGCCGCCGTTCCCCACCGCGTTCGGCAACGACGTGTACCGCGCCTACCGGATCCCCGCGTGGTGGCTGCCCTTCAACCGGAACTGCCCGGCGCCGTGAGCGGCCGGGCGGCCGGCCAGGCTGCCCACGCCGTCACGCCTTGACGCCGCGCGGGCCCCGGGCGAAGAGGTCTGCGCGGTGGGCGCGTCCCTACAGAAGCTGCTCGTGGCGGACTACCTCCGCGAGCTTGCCGATCCGTCCTCCTTCGCCCGCGGCGTCGAGTACGCGCGCAGCGGACGGGTGCAGGAGGTCTCGCTGGGAGACCAGCGGGTCACCGCGCGGGTGCAGGGAGCCGACGGTTACCGCGTCGAGCTGGAGGTCCAGCGCGAACGCGAGCTGGTCGGCCGGTGCACCTGCCCGCTCGGTCTGCGCGGCGTATTCTGCAAGCACTGCGTCGCCACCGCGCTCGCCGCGTCGGCGGACGCCGCGTGGAGGGACGCCGGGGTCGCTGCGCCCACCGCCGCCGCCGACGAGCCGCTCGAGCACGACGCGCAGCTCGAGGAGCTCATCACTCGCCACCGGCTGGACCACGTCCACCGGCTCGGTGCCGACGTGCTGCTGGGCCTGGTGCCCGAGCGCGAGCGCGCCTCGTTGCGCTACGTGTTCGGGCGCCAGGGCTTCACCGACTTTGCCACCCTCGAGTCCATCCGCCGCTACGGCTTCGCGCTCGCGCATGCGCCGCGGATCCGTTCGCTCATCCCGCCCGCCGCGCTGAAGTTCCTGCGCGCGGAGATCGCCGCGGTGGAGGCGGCGCGAGAGGACGTGCCCGCGCGCATCACGCCGCCTGCGCACCTGCCCGAGCCCGCGCTGAAGCCCTTCTCCGACCTCGTGCAGCTGCGGAGCCGCCATGGGACGGCGCTCGCGCCCCGCCCGCGCGAGACGGTGAACGGCGCGGGCTTCGCGTATCTCGACGCGCTGCCCGGCTTCGCGTGGACGGACGATCGCAGCTGGCTGGGACCTTCGTCCCACGTCCCGGTCGGGCCGAAGGTGGCGCTCGTCTTCGGCCCGCGCGGCGCCGAGGCGCGGTGCAGCACCTGCGCCGAGCCGTGCGTCCATTCGCTCGCGGCGGTCGACGCGGCGCTGTTGTGGTTCGCCGAACCTCTCACCGACGAGCGCCGCGCCATCATCGAAGAGCTGGCGCGGCCGCCGTGGGAGCGCGCGCTGCAGGCCATCGAGCGCGCGGTGGAGGAGGCGAGCCGCTCGGCGACGCCGACGGTGGTGTCCTGGCGCCTCGAGCTGGACCGCCTCGACCGCGGCGTCTTCGCCGTCGCGTGGCTCCAGCGCGCCAACAAGAAGGGGTCGCTGAACGCGGGGCATGCGATCGATCCGCGGCGGCTGCTGGAGGACCTCGGCGCGTCCCTCTCGCCACAAGACCAGCGCCTTGCCTCGCTGTGCCCCGAGTCGACGTTCCGTCCCGCCGGCCGCGCCTTCCTCACCGCGCTGATCGGTCACCCGCGCGTGTTCGACGTCGAGGATCCGGGCAAGCCGCTGCAGGTGGAGTCGGCGCGGGTGGGGCTGCTCGCGGACGATCGCGGCGGTTCGGTCGTGCTGGTGCCCGCGCTCGATGGCGCGCCGCTGCCGAAGCACATCGCCGAGGCGCTGACCCGGCCCGACGTCGAGCACTCGCCGCCGGTGCTCTACGACCGGTCCGCCCACCGGCTCACGATTCTCGACGTGCCGGCGGAGGTGCGCTGCACCGCGGAAGTGCTGCAGCGCTTCGGCAACGACTTTCCGCCCGAGAGCCACGCCGCGCTGGTGGAGAAGCTGTCGACGCTCTCGGCGCGTGTGCCGGTGGCGATGCCGCGGTCGGTGATGGGTGAAGCGGTGCCGCCGCAGATCCACCCGGTGCTGCGCCTCGAGGTGCAGCCCGACACGTCCGTGCGGCTCGAGCTGCGAATCCGCCCGCTGCCGGAGAGCGCGGCGTTCCTGCCGGCGGACGGTGCGCGCGACGTGCACGTCCGCCGCGCCGGCGAGCCGGTTCACGCGCGCCGGGACTTCGTCGCCGAGACCGCCGCGGCGGAAGCGCTCGCCGCGCGGCTGCCGCTGGAGGGCGCACAGACGGTGGAGCCCTTCGTGTGGATCCTCCCGGACGCCCAGCGCGCGCTCGCATTTCTCTCCGCGCTGGACGGGTGGACGGGCGGGCGGCCGGAGCTGGAATGGCGGGGCGAACCGATCCGCCTGGTCGGCCGCGTCGACGCCGCTGCGCTCAGGGTGCAGCTGGAGAAGAAGCGCGACTGGTTCGGCGTGCTGGGCGGGCTGTCGGTGCAGGGCGAGCGCGTCTCGCTCGCGGTGGTGCTGGACGCGGCGCGCAGGCGGCAGCGCTTCGTGCGCGTGGAGAAGGAGCGCTACGTGGAGATCGCGGATGCGCTGCGCCGCCACCTCGAGCGCTTGAGCGATCACACCTGGTCCTCTCCCAACGGGCTGGAGATCGGACCCGCCGCGGTGGACGTGGTGCACGCGCTGGAGAACGAGGGCGCGAAGGTCGACACCGACCGGACGTGGCGCGCGCTCGCCGAGCGCATCTTCGCGGCGAAGGAGCTCACGCCTCAGGTGCCGAGGTCGCTCAAGGCGAAGCTGCGCGACTACCAGGTCGAGGGCTTCCGCTGGATGACCCGGCTGGCCGCGTGGGGCGCCGGCGCGGTGCTCGCGGACGACATGGGCCTCGGCAAGACGGTGCAAGCGCTGGCGGTGCTCCTGGACCGCGCGAAGAAGGGGCCCGCGCTGGTGGTGGCGCCCACCTCCGTCGGCTTCAACTGGTTGGAGGAGGCTGCGCGGTTCGCGCCGTCGCTGAAGCTGCAGCTCTACGCGGAGTCGGACGATCGCGGCGCGACGCTGGAACGGCTCGGGCCGCGCGATGTGCTGGTGCTGAGCTACGGGCTGCTCGCGCGCGACTGGGAGCGTCTGTCGAAGGTGTCGTTCGCGACGATTGTTTTCGACGAGGCGCAGGCGCTCAAGAACGCCGCCACCCACCGCGCCCGCGCTGCCCGCGAGCTTCGGGGGGAGTTCAAGATCGCGCTCTCGGGCACGCCGCTGGAGAACCACCTCGGCGAGCTGTGGTCGATCTTCCGCATCGTCTTCCCCGGGCTGCTGGGGAGCTGGGAGGCGTTCCGCGACCGCTACGCCCAGCCGATTGAAAAGCGCATCGATCCGACCGCCGCGCCGGCGCTCTCGCGCGTGCTGCAGCCGTTCCTGTTGCGCCGCACCAAGGCGCAGGTCGCGCAGGAGCTGCCGGCGAAGACCGAGATGCGCGTGCCGGTGGTGCTGTCGAAGGAGGAGTGGGCGCTCTACGAGGACGCGCGGCTTGCGGCGCTCGCTGAGCTGGAGACGCCGAGGCCGATGCTCCGGGAGCAACAACGGCGCGTGCAGGTGCTGGCCGCGCTCACCCGGCTGCGGCTGCTCGCGTCGCACCCGCGGCTGTACGACCCGTCATCGAAGCTGTCGTCCTCGAAGCTGGAGCGGCTGCTGGAGCTCATCGACGAGCTCCGCGCCGAAGGCCACCGCGCGCTGGTGTTCAGCCAGTTCACCTCGCACCTGGCGCTGGTGCGCGAGGTGCTGGACGCGCGCGGCGTCAGCTACGTTTACCTCGACGGGCGCACGCCCCGCGCCGAACGCGAGCGCCGGGTGCGCGCCTTCCAGGAGGGCGACGCGCCGTTGTTCCTCATCTCGCTGAAGGCGGGAGGTTTCGGACTGAACCTCACCGGCGCGGACAATGTGATCCACCTCGACCCGTGGTGGAACCCGGCGGTGGAGGACCAGGCCGCCGATCGCGCGCACCGGATCGGCCAGCACCGCCCGGTGACCGTGTACCGGCTCGTCGCGAAGGGGACCATCGAAGAGCAGATCCTCGCGCTGCACGAGGACAAGCGCGCGCTGGTCTCGGGAGTGCTGGAAGGGAAGGACCAGGCGGCGCGGCTGTCCACCAGGGAGCTGCTCGCGTTGTTGTCCAGGCCCGCCGCGTCGTTGGCCGTGATGGACTCACCCAGCGACGCGAAGCACTGAGAGCGGACGGTGAAACCTCGGAGCGGGTCGCGCATCTAGCGTTCGCACGGGCCGGAACATCGCGACGGGTGCCCCATGTCGGACGCACTTTCCGTGGGACAGACAATCCCGGTGAACACCGCAGTCGATCCGCAGTCCGGGGCGCCACGCCCCATCGCCGTGCCCGGCCGGCCCACGCTGGTGACGTTCCTGCGCGGGACCTGGTGCCCGGCCTGCAGGGCCTTCCTCGAACGCGTGAAGCCGGTCTTCGCCGAGGCCCGGGCGCGCGACATCGACGTCGCGGGCGTGGTCTGCCAGGGCCGGCACTGGGTGGCCTCCTGGTTGGCGGTGAACCCGCTGCCGTTCCCGTTGCTCGCCGACGAGGATCGCGCGGTGGCGAAGGCCTGGGGGGTCTTCCGGCTGCTCGGGCTGGACGGCATCAACATCGCACGGCCGGCGACGTTCCTGATCGGCGAGGACGGGGTGGTCCGCTGGGCGCACGTCGGGTCGCACCTGCTGGACCGCCCGGACAACGAGGCGATCCTCGGCGCGCTGAAGCTCGTCGATGGTCAGCGCGGCGCGTTCGGCGCATCGTCCACGGGCACCGAGTCGTAGAGGCTGAGCCAGGGACTCGAGGTTTCGCGGCGCCGCAGCCAGCCTTCGCTCGCGAGCTCCAGACCGAGCGCGCAGATCCGGATCGGCCGCTTCCGGGCGACCTCTTCGAGGCGGCGCAGGACGCGCTTGAGCGTCTCTCCATTGAACGGCGCGTAGAGGAAGAAGACCGAACCCTCCAGCTCCGTGTCCGCGGCATTCGCGTGGACGAAGCTCACCCCGCTCAGCCCGAGCGCGGCGCTCGAAGCGGTGGCGTGTGTCACGAGCAATCCCTGGATCTCCACGCCGACGGCGCGCGCGCCGGTGAGCAGGTGCGCCAGCATCACGACCCGGCCCGCGCCGGAGCCGAGATCGACGAAGACGTCGTCCGCGCCAAGCGGCGCCTCTTCGACCATGCGGAGGATCTCGTCGACGCCGCAGGGAAGGTAGGGAATGGATTCGGGCGGAAGGTCGAGCGTGTCCGGCGCCTCCTCTTCGAGCCCGAGCAGCACGTCGGTCCACGCGTCGCGCTCGAGGAGTGGGACGGCGCGCAGGCGTCGCAGGAGCTCCGTGCCGCGCAGCCCGCCGCTGCGGACCTGCGAGCGCGCTGCGACTGCGTCCTGGCGGAGGGCTTCGTCCACGCCATCCCATCATCGACGAAATGGGCTGTGCCCGCTCGGCACATTTCGCACGCTGGTCGGATGCCGACCCGGTGAACTCGATCGCCTGGCGCAAGGACAAGTGGGAGCTCGTCAAGGGGCGCTCGGTGACGGTTCCCTACTTCGAGGGCCACAAGAAGCAGATGCCGGTGGTGCTCCTGAAGAACAAGGAGACGGGCCAGAAGGCGTGGTTCATCAACGTCCACAACCCCGCCAGCACGAAGCTCCACCCCCACAACGAGCACTGGCGTGACGTGGCGGCCCAGAAGGAGATCGCCCTCATCAAGAAGCTGGAGAAGACAGGCCTGCCGGTGATCCTGACCGGCGACATGAACGAGAAGCAGGAGGCCCGCCGGCACATCCTCCGCGGCACCGACATGAAGGCGGCGATGGAC
>JADGHL010000239.1 GCA_019686135.1 Myxococcaceae bacterium
GGCCCGCGGTCCCCGCCTCCTCCCCAACCCTGTCGGCATCGAGCTCGCCGCGCTCGAGTCCCCTCCGGACTGGACCGAGGTGTTCGGCTTCGACGGACCGATAGAGCTGGAGCTGGGCAGCGGCAAGGGCGGACATGCGCTCGAGTACGCGGCGCGGCACCCCAAGGTCCGGTACGTCGCCTTCGAGTGGCGCAAGAAGTACGCGCGCGACGCGCAGGCCCGCGCGGATCAGGCCGGGCTCCGGAACGTCCGCTTCATCGAGGCCGACGCGCGCCGCGTGGTGCCGAAGATCTTCGCGCCCGGCTCGCTGTCGTGGATCCGCCTGCAGTTCCCGGATCCATGGTGGAAGCGCGCCCACGGCCACCGCGCCCTGCTCCAGGGCGAGTTCGTGAAGGTCCTCTTCGACCTGCTCCAGCCCGGCGGCCGGTTCGACCTGCGCACCGATGTCCACGACCGCGCCGTGAAGATGCTGGCGACGTTGGAGGCTGCGGGCTTCGTCAACCCGCTCGGAGCGGGGGTGTTCCACCCGTACGATCCGGAGGAGGTGCCGTCGTCGCGCGAGCGGCGGTACCTCGAGCGGAACGAGCCGGTGTACCGAGCGCGGTTGGTGAAGCCGTGACGGCGTCTGCCGTCTTCCGACTGCGGTCTTCGTTCTCGTCGTGGTTTGGCATCCCGAGGGCGAATTGGCGGACAATGATTGACATTCGATGTCTCCACCCGGTCCGCGCAAGAAGACGTTGGAGGTGGCCCGGCGGACGCCTGCGCCGGCGTCCGAGCTGGAGAACCGCAAGATCCTCGTGGTCGATGACGACCGGGCCAGCGTCGCGTTGATCCAGAACGCGCTCGCCGCCCACGGGTATCGGTTCCTCACCGCGCACGACGGCGTGCAGGCGCTCTCGGCGATCCGGGAGGCGCGCCCGGATCTGATCGTGATGGACGTGGAGATGCCGCGGCTCTCGGGCGTGGAGGTGTGCCGAATCGTCAAGGCCAACGCCGGCGAGAGCGGCTTCGGCTTCATCCCGGTGATCCTCATGACCGCCCGCCAGGCGTCCAGGAAGATCGAAAGCCTCGAGCTCGGCGCGGACGACTATCTGGTGAAGCCGTTCGACATGCTCGAGCTGTCCGCCCGCGTGAAGTCGATGCTCCGCCTGAAGGTGCTTCAGGACGCGCTGGTGGTGAAGAACCGCGAGCTCGAGCTGGCCAACCGCGAGCTGGCACAGAGGCGCGAAGAGCTGCTCGCGCTCTCCCGCACCGACGCGCTCACCGGGCTCTTCAACCGCCGCTACTTCGAAGAGCGCTTCGCGGTGGAGTTCGCGCGCTCCGACCGCTATCGCGCCCCGCTGTCCTGCATGATGATCGACATCGATCACTTCAAGCGGATCAACGACACGTGGGGCCACCCGTTCGGGGACAAGGTCCTTCAGGCCGTCGCCCGCGTGGCGGTGGAGACGCTGCGCGATGTGGACATGGTCGCCCGCTATGGCGGCGAGGAGCTGATCGCACTTTTGCCCGAGACCGGGCCACAGGAGGCACTGCGCGTCAGCGAACGGGTGCGCGCCGGCATCGAAGCGCTCGATCTGTGGTGGAAGGGCCCGGACGGCCGCAAGGAGAAGGTGCAGTGCACCGCGTCGATCGGCGTGGCCACCTTCCCCACCCCGGCGATCGACTCGGCCGAGGCGTTCCTCCGCGCGGCCGACGAGTGTTTGTATGCCGCCAAGGAGGGCGGCCGGAACCGGGTCGTGCAGTACGAGGAGTGACGCCCGGGGCCCTGGGCGGTCATCGACTCCATTGTCCCGAAGCGATTTACGCGCCATAACCCGGTCATGTTTTCGCGTGCGCTCATCGCCGTCGCTGCGCTCGCATGCCTCACCGGGTGGGTGGCGTGCAACCGCCCGGATTGGAGTACGCCCGTGTCGGCGTACATCTCGTTTTCGAACGCGCTCCGCAAAGGGGAGGTCAACACCGCCTGGAGCGCGCTCTCCGCGGAGTCCCAGAAGATTCTCACCGCCCGCGCGAAGGCGATCGCCGACGCGTCGGACGGCGGCATGTCCGACAATCCGAAGACGCTCCTCGTCTCCGGGACCGGCACCGCACCCGATCTCAAGGAGGTGACCCTGCTGCGTCAGCAGGGGAACGAGGCCTGGGTCTCGGTCGTTCCCAGCGAAGGCAGCGCCAGGGAGGTCCGGATGGTGAAGGAGTCGGACGGCTGGAAACTCGACGTGAGCGATCTGCTCGAGGATTGAGTCACCCGTGAGCGATCAGAAGAAGCCGCCCATGACGCCGCGCGTGGAGGTGATCCGCCGCCCCGCGGTGTCGTCTGGTACCCCAGCCGCCCCGACCGGGGCGCCGCGCCCTGCGCCCACCGTCGCGCCGCTGTCTCA
>JADGHL010000004.1 GCA_019686135.1 Myxococcaceae bacterium
GCGTCTTCCGACGTGCCCGCGTCTTCCGAGACGCCCGCGTCCTCGGTCATGCCCGCGTCCGTCCCCGCATCCGTGCCGGCATCCACGCCGGCATCCATCCCGGCGTCGAACCCGCAGGCCACGTCGTCATCCGCCTTCCCGGTGCAGTCCTCGTCGATCTGGTTGTCGCAGACCTCCATCGCGCCCGGGCGGATGAGGTCGTCGTCGTCGTTGCAGTCGGTCCCCACCATCGACGTATTCGGCGGCTGCATGCAGTCGGTGACTGAGTGGGCGGGGTCGCCGAAGCCGTCGAGGTCGTTGTCCTGGTACCAGGTCATCTTCACGCCCTCGTCGACCTGGCCGTTGCAGTTGTTGTCGATGTCGTCGCACACCTCGGCGGCGTTGGGGTGCACGTTGGCGTTGCCGTCGTTGCAGTCGCCGCCCACGGTGGCGCTGCCCGGCGGCGCGAAGCACGCGACGGTCCCGGGCCCGGTGCCGTAGCCGTCCGAGTCTCCGTCGGGGAACCACTTCATCGTGCACACGGTGACGGTTTCGGTGTCACTGGCCGCCTTGTCGCCGGAGCTCAGCCCGTTGCCGTTGACCGAGTTGCCCCAGGCCGTGAAGGTCACCTGGCCGGCGGTGGACGGCGCGGTCCAGTCCACTGTGAACGTGACGTTGCCGTTGCTGTCCTCCGACTTCGGCGAGGTGTGCGTGGCGGAGGCGCCGGAGACCTGGACCTGCGGACCCGGGTTGCTCATGGTCCCGCTCGCCGCGGTGAGGTTGAAGCCCGCGAGCGTGCCGTTCGGTGTGGTGACGGTGACCGTGGCGGTGATGGTCTCGCCGCCCACCACTTCGGTCTTGGGCAGCTGCACCGTCACCGTGGGGTCGGTGCCGCCGGAGTGGCAGGCGTTACACCCGAACGGACCGAGGCCGAAGATGCCGGTGGGGTACGCCCACGCGCTGGAGGCGCAGAGTGCGGTGACGGCTGCGACGACGACGAAGAAACGCTTCGACATGGCCCTGGCTCCTATGCCTGCTGACGACGACGAGTGAGGAACAGCACCAACGCCGCCACCCCGAAGCTGATGAACGCACTGGAGGATCCGCTGCCCGCTCGGCAGCCGCAGCCGCCCGGCTCCGGAGAGTCGCCCCCGTTGTTGCCCGGTCCGCCCCCGTTCCCGCCGTCCGCGGTCGTGCCGGCGTCAGTGGCGCTGTCGCACCCGTCGGTCAACGAGCCATTGCAGTTGTCGTCGACCGTGTCGCCGCAGACCTCCATCACGTCCGGGTTCACGTTGGCGTTCGAGTCGTCGCAGTCCGCGGGATCGACGGTCGTGCCGGGCGGCTGGGGACAGGTGGTGATCGGATCGCCCGTGCCGAATCCGTCACCGTCCGCATCCGTGTAGAAGGGCCCGGTGCACACGTTCACTTTGGCCGAGGTGTGCGCCCCGCGATCGCCGCTGTCCGCGTTGTTGTCGTTCGTGGCGTTCCCGAAGGCGTCGAAGGTCACTTCGCCCTGGGTGTTCGGCGCGGTCCAGTCCACGGTGAACACGAACTCGTCGTTCGCGTCGGGCTGCTTCGGCGTGGAGTGCGTGGCGCGTCCGCTGAGGATCTTCACGCCCGGCCCGGGGTTCTTCAGCGTCCCCTTCGAGACCTGAAGGAGGAACCCGCCGGTCCCGTTGTTCGCGTTGGAGACGGTGACGGTCGCGGTGATCGTCTCGCCGGGCTTCACGGCGGTCTTCGCCAGATCGACCGAGACGGTCGGCGTGCTTCCGCCGGAGTGACAGTCGTTGCAACCTCGCGACTGCGAGACCGAGACGATGCCGTTCCGGTTCGCCAGCGCGACAGCAGGGAGGGTGAGCGTGAAGAGGACGACGGCTACCGCACGAGAGGTCGGCATCAGGATGTCCCAGGCGCTGAAATGAGCCGGCCGCTCCGCCTGGAATCACCGATGTCTATTCCGGCTGTCGACGATTGAAAAGAACCGCAGCGTCGTGCGGTCAGTGCAGCATCTGGGGACCGCCGGACATGGGCTCCCCGTGCTCGTGCTTCTGCAGGCACGAGGCGATGTGCTGGACATATTCGCCCACTTCGCGCAGCCCGGAGAGCATCCACCGCGCGCCGATGACCAGCGTGGGCACGCCCCGGACGCCGCGTTCGGAGGCGAGCCGGTGCTCTTCGAGGATCAGCTTCCGCGTCTGTGGCGACTTCCACGCGGCGAAGAACCGGTTCATGTCCAGCCCCAGCGACGAGGCCAGCTCCAGGGTGATGTCCGGTCGGGTCACGTTGAGGCCCAGCTCCAGCGCCGCGCGCCGCATCGCCGCCGCGAGCTGATCGCGCTTCTCCCGTCCCTGCAGCCGTGCCGCCTCGAGCGCCGCGAGTGCGGGAATGCTGGAGCGGGGCGGATCGTTCGCCAGCCACAGCTCCTTCGAGAGCGCGCGGCCCTCCGGTTCCCTCCGGGCGCGCTCCAGTTCGGCCACCCACTCGTGCAGCTCCTTCTGGGTGGGGACCGAATCACGCAGCCGGAGCGCGTACGGGCGGTGGATCCACCGGACCGTGTCGCCAAAGACGCGCCGCACTTCGACGAGGCGCGCGTCGGCGACGTAGCACCACGCGCACAGCACATCTTGGTACACCACGATCTCGAGCGGCTTGGTCGGGCGCATTGAGCGGGCGCCACTTTAGGGAGCGCGCTCCGCTGGAACAATCCCCCTCTCCTCGCGGAGAACGCGCCTGTCGCGAGTGAAAGCGCAACCTCGTGGAGCGGCCGAGCGCTCGCGATCGGGACGCGCTCAGAAGAGCATCGAGCGGCGTTGTTCGCTCGAACGCTGCTGCGCGGCGAAGGCCACCGCGTGCTCGATGATCGCGCCCGCGACGTCGATCCCGGTCGCCTGCTCCAGCCCCTCCCAGCCGGGGCTGGAGTTGATCTCCATGATCTTCGGCCCGTCCTTCGTCTCGAGCATGTCCACGCCGGCGAGCTCGAGGCCGATGACCTGCGCGGCCTTCACGGCCTCGGCGGCCCAGAGCGGGTCGAGCTTCACCGGCTTGCCGCTCCCGCCGCGGTGGATGTTGGACCGGAACTCGCCGCGGCGGGCGGTGCGCCGCATCGCGCCCAGCACGCGGTCGCCCAGCACCAGAGCGCGGATGTCGCGCCCCTTCGACTCCTTCACGAACTCCTGCAGCACGATGTCCTGATCGAGCGCGCTGAAGGTGTCGAGGATGCTCTGCACCTCGGCGAGCGACTGCGCGATCATCACGCCGACGCCCTGGGTGCCGCGGATGAGCTTGATGATCGCCGGCAGTCCGCCCACCTCCTCGATGAGCTGGGAGATGTTGTGCCGGTCGCGCGCCATCACCGTGCGCGGGACGTCAATGCCGCTCTGCGCGAGGAGCTGCAGGCAGCGGAGCTTGTCCCGGCTCCGGGCGATCGGCCCGGAGGCGTTGAGCACCGGCACGCCCATCATGTCGAAGTGGTTCACCACCGCCAGGCCGTAGGAGGTGATCGACGCGCCGATGCGGGGGATGACCACGTCGATGCCCCGCACCTCCACGCCGCGGAAGAGCATCCGCGGCAGGTTCTTCTCCAACAGGAGGTTGCAGCGCAGTGTGTCCAGGACGATCGCCCGGTGGCCCCGCTCGCGCGCGGCGCGGACCAGCCCGGAAGTGGAGTGCAGCGAACGCTTGCGCGAGAGGATCGCGATCGTCCGCCCCACGTGCCGTGGCGCGCTCTTCTTCCGCGGGGGAGGTGCCGCCTCCTTTGGCGCGGGCTGAGCCGGACCCGGCCGCTTCCGTTTCGGGGTCGTCGCCTTCGTCTTCTTCGCCTTCGCCGCCATCGCCGGCGCGGCAAGCTAGCACGCTGCGCGGTGGGTGCCCGCTACTGCCGCAGGATGCTCTCCATCTTCTTCCCCTGGGCGAGCTCGTCGATCAGCTTGTCGAGGTAGCGGATCTTCTGCATCAGCGGGTGTTCGATCTCCTCCACCCGCACGCCGCAGACGACGCCTTTGATCAACTTTGCGTTGGGGTTGAACTGGGGCGCCTTCGCGAAGAACGTCTCCAGATCGATCCCGAAGTCGATCGCCCGCTTCAGGCTCGCGCCCTTGTAGCCGGTGAGCCACGCAATCACCTGGTCGACCTCTTCCTTCGTCCGGCCCTTCTTCTCGGCCTTCTGAACGTAGAGCGGATAGAGGCTCGCGAACTTGATCGCGGAGACCCGCGCCTCCCTCTTCGCTGCCTGGTTCGCGGGCTTCGGCTTTGGCGCCGGACGGGTGGTCTTCTTCTTCGCCAGGGTCCTGGTGGGCATGATGGGTGTTTCAGTCGGAGCCCCGCTTGCCGTCAAGCGCGGCGGAGTGCGCTCGGAGTCTGGCATGACGCTGGCTTCCCGGTCGTCCATGCTCCTTCTTCCGCTCGCCACCGTGGCCGCGCTGACACTCGCCGCGCCTCGGCTTCGGCTACCAGGCCTGCGACACCGGCGCCGTCGAGCTCCGCTGGACGCCGATCATGTCCGCGAGCTGCAGAGGGATCGGCGTATTGGGCGGCAGGCTCGCCGCCTAGCCCGGACCGGAGCCGCTCGTGCTTCAGGCCGAACCGCACCTTCCGGGCGGATTCACGCAGCTCACCATCGTTCCCACGGCGCGTGGCGCGTCGAGTATGGCGCGCGCTCCGAGTTCGGCGGCGCAAGGGGCGGCGTGCTCCGCGTGGCCGGCCGGTGGATGACGCTCGGGAACGGCGCTGCCTTCAGCCCGTGTCTGTCGGGGAAGACGGAACGCCGCCGCAGCTTTTGGCCGGTGCGACCCGCGTGATGGGCTTTGGGACGGACGACCGCTTCGCGCGCCGCGTGACGCTGATTCAGCGCCGCACCGGCAGACGCTTCGATGCGCCGTGGGACACGCTCGCGCCGGTACCCCTGGGACGCGGAGGCGTGTGGCTGCTGTGGCATTGCCCGGTGCGGACGCGCGCCGACGGAAGCGCCGGGGATGTTCTGGAGCTCGTCCGTTGGCGGCCCGTCACCGGGGAGATGAAGACGATCGCCGCGCTCCCACAGGCCACGCGCACGACGTGCGAGCAGGTCTCTGCCGCGACCAGCCTCAGCGTTCAGGTGGAGGTCGAGGGCGGGCTGAAGACGCGCGAGGGCACGTACACCCACGGCTTTGTCCAGGTCGAACGCATCACCAAGCAGGGCGTGCTGGTGCGCACCGCCGGCGATCGATGGATCCGCGTCGATGCGAACGGCCGGGTGATGCCCTCCGAGCCGCCGGAGGACGCCGGGCGCGTGACGCCTAAACCCGAAGCGACCGCCGGCTCGCCGCTGGTGCCGTTTGCGATCGCCGAAAGCGCGGTGCTCGCCGACGACCAGGCGTCCGGCCTCCGGAGTCGACGGCCGGCCCATCGACGGAGCACTTCCGGGCAGCGCGCCGATTGCGCTCCGGCCCGCGCTCTACGCCGGGTTCGCGCTGCACGACGGCTACCTCCGCTGGCCCAGGCAGCAGCCCCGGCCGATCCCGACGTCGGAGGATGCGGCGTCGCGCTGACGCCCATACTTTCCGCGTGGACGTCCCGATCGCCGACCTCGAGCCCGCCCAGCTCCGCCCGCTCGAGCGCGAGGAGTACGAGGCGCTCGTCTGCCGCGGCTTCTTCACGGATGAACGCATCGAGCTCCTCGGCGGGCTGCTCGTGGCGCGGGAACCTCAGAGCGCGTGGCATGCGGATGTCATCGACCGGCTGTCCGCGCACTTCGTGGAGAAGCTGGGGCGGCGGGCCCGGGTGCGCATCGAAAAGCCTCTGGCGGTGGTGGCGGATTCAGAGCCCGAGCCCGACCTTGCGCTGGTTCCGCCGCGTGACTACCGGACCGCGCATCCGTCGGCCGCGTGGCTCGTGGTGGAGGTCGCGGAGACGTCGATGACGCCGGACGAGCGCATCAAGGCGGCGGTGTACGTCCTCGGGCGCGGTGGACGAGTACTGGGTGGTCGATCTCCGCAGCCGCACGGTCCGCGTGTTCCGTGAACGTTCACCCGAGGGCGACGGCTGGCACGAGGTGACGACGATCCGCTCCGGGCGGCTGGCGCCGGTCGCCTTCCCCGACGCGTCGATCGATCCGACGGACCGCTTCAACGACACGGGCGCGCTCCGGTAGCCGCAGCGGGGGCGCTCGCGCGCCGGCCGGCCGGGGAGGCGCGCCAGGTGTCACCCGCGAATCGATCTTCGCCGCTGCCGAGCGCCCCGTAGTATGTCCGTCCAAAGCGATGAGCACGACGCCTCCGAAGGATCCGCTCCAGGACGAGATCATGACGAGCCCGGGCGACGCGGTGGTGGTCCCCGAATCGATCGTCAACGAGCTCCACATCACGCAGACGCGCACCCTGGTGGTGGAGGACAAGGTCGCGCTCAAGCTCCGCCGGTGCCGCCTCACCGTGGCCCAGGGCCCGGACACCGGGAAGGAGCTGGTCACGGACAAGGAACGCGTCCGCGTGGGTGCGCACTCCTCGAACGACCTAGTACTGGTCGAAGACAGGACCGTGTCGCGGCACCACTTCGAGATCCAGTACACCGAACGCGGCTACCTGCTGGTCGACCTCAACTCCACCAACGGCACCTTCCTCGACGGCCGCCGGATCGAGCGCGCGTACATGACCGCCGGCTCGCAGATCCGCGCCGGGTCGTCCACCATCACGTTCTCGCCCATCGACGAGGAGGTCACCGTCGAGCCCGACGCCGAAGGGCAGCTCGGCGGGATGGTGGGGCAGTCCGTGAAGATGCGGCAGATCTTCGGGCTCATCCGGAAGATCGCCCCGATGGACGTGAGCGTGGTGATTCAGGGCGAGACCGGCACCGGGAAGGAGCTGGTGGCCCGAGCGATCCACGAGAACTCCCCGCGCCGGAAGGGGCCGCTGGTCGTGCTGGACTGCGGCGCCATCCCGCCCAACCTGATCGAGAGCGAGCTGTTCGGCCACGAGAAGGGCGCCTTCACCGGCGCGGTGAGCTCCCGGCCGGGCGCCTTCGAGCGCGCCAACGGCGGCACCATCTTCCTCGACGAGCTGGGCGAACTGCGCCTCGACCTGCAGCCGAAGCTCCTGCGCGTGCTGGAGAACCGCGAGGTCCGGCGCGTGGGCGGGAACGACGTGGTGGAGGTGGACGTCCGCGTCATCGCCGCCACCAACCGCGACCTGGTGAAGGAGATCCAGGCGGGAAACTTCCGCGAGGACCTCTACTTCCGGCTGTCGGTCATCAACATCCAGCTCCCGCCGCTGCGCCAGCGCCGCGACGACATCCCGCTCATCGTCCGCCGCGCGCTCTCGGATCCGGACGTCATCAACAAGCACGGCCGCAAGCGGCTCTCCCCCGAGGCCACCTCGATGCTGATGCAGTACTCGTGGCCGGGGAACGTGCGCGAGCTGATGAACGTCATCTCGCACGTGCTGACGTTCTCGGAGGGAGAGGTGATCGACGTCCACCACCTCCCGGCGCGCGTCCAGGGGCAGCAGAAGGACACGCCGGTTCCCTTCAACGAGCACCTGTCGTTCAAGGACGCCAAGGAGCAGCTGCTCGAGACCTTCGAGCGCGAGTACATCACCTCGGTGCTCAAGCGCTGTGAGGGGAACATCTCCCGCGCCGCGCGCGAGAGCGGGCTGCACCGCAAGTCGATCGAACGGCTGGTCAAGAAGTATCAGCTCGACGCCCGCGCCATGAAGCCGCGGTAGTAGGGCGCGTGCACTTCAACGCCGTGGTCGGAGAACGCGCGGAACGGATCGACGAAGTCCCGGGTTCACGCTCACTCTCCGGCCGCCAGGCGAGGCACTCGAGCGCCAGGGTCCTCGAGGAGGCGACGGAACGACGCCGGAAGGGGACGCGGTGGACCCGGACGATCTTCGGCGCGGTTCGGCGGGCCTCACTCATGAGCGAAAGATGGCCGGTGGATCGTCCCGCCGCACTCGTCGATTCCGTTCCAGGCCGCGCTGCTGTTTCTGCTCCCGGGCCCGGATGGGCTGAGCACCGTGCGCGGCTGCGTGCGGGACGCCTCGCGCGACACCTGCTGAGAGGGCGGGACGAGTCTCAGAAGAACAAACTGGCCGACACCTGGAAGTTCCTCGGTGCGCCCGGCGTGAAGTGCACGTCCTCGCAGCCGGCGAAGTATCCGTCCGCCACATCCGCGCGCGTGCCCGCAGGACAGTCTTGCGGGACCGTCTAGCGCTGGACTTGAAAGTCAGTCGAACGACCGGACCATCATCAGCGAGAAGCCAGCGGCGAGTTCGCGGTTGTGCCCGAGCCACGGCAGATCGCTCGTCACCGCCGCGTTCAGCCGCCATCCCTGAACCAGCTCGCGCGCGCCGGAGAGCGCCACCCGGGTCAACGCGCGTCCGGACCCTTTCGCGACGGCGCCGCCGATGCGGGTCTCCGCCGCGCGCGCAGTCGAGAGGACCAGCGCGAGCTCGCTCGCCTCATCCGGGGACCACCCGCCGGCCAGCATCGCAGTGAGCTCCGGGCCCGGCTGCACCTCCATGCCGTACACCCGGCGCGGGAGCGCCACAGCGCCCAGGAGGCGGCCGCTGAGCACGAACCTCCCGAACACCTCCTCGGCGCTCACGCCCGCCAGCGCCTGGACCGCGCCGGCGCCGGTGGCGTCGCTGCCCAGCGGCAGTCGCGCGGCTTCGAGCGCGCGCCCGGTGGGCAGGACGGTTCCGACCTCCACCGCGATGCCGGGGAGCCGGGACGATTCGCCCGGATGGATGAAGTCCCAGCGCCCGCTCAACGAGACGTCGCCCAGGCCTGCGCCCTGTTCGGCCGCTGCGAGCGCGCCGGCCCGCCGGAGGTTCTCCACCAATGGTACGGTCAACGAAAGCTGCGCCCGCCGAAACAGGCGCACCGTGCCGATCAGGCTCTGCTGCAGCTGGAGCGCCTGCGTCCCCTCCGGCGGCTGCACCCAGGCGCCGTCACGGCTGAGGCTGCCGACGCCCACACCGCCCTGAAGTTGCAGCGCGACGAGCCCGCGCTCGTGAAGCATCAACCGCGCAGGTTCGATCGCTCCACCGCCGACGCAGCACACCTGCCCCCAGCTCTGCGCGCACCACAGGAGCGCCGCCAGTGCCACGGGCGCTCTCACGGGACCTCGACGTCCAGCACGAAGTGGTCGTCCACCCCGCCGCTCAAAATGATGCGCAGCTCCCAGCTCCCCGGCATGGGCAACGCCACGTTCGGCACGTCGTACAGGCCCTCGCCGCGTTCGATCACCTCCGGCAGAGACGGTCCGCCGTGGCCCATCGCCGGCATCCACGGCTCGACCTTGACGTCGAGGTTTGCCAGGGGCGTGCCGGAGAGATCCTCGAGCTTCAGCCGAAGCGTGTTGGGCCCGCGTTCGAGCGGCTGTGGATCAGACCAGACGGTGACCCGCGCGTGATCCAGGGCTCCCGTTGCCACCATCAGCGGTTCGTCGGGAAAGCTGGCGTCGCGGCCGCCGCCGGGCTCGCCGCCACCGCACGCGGACAGCACCACGATCGAGGCAATTGCCACGCCCCACGGCAGCGGCGGCACGGTCAGGCTGCGTTTCCAGAGCGTCAACGTGCGCATGCGGCCACTGTAGGGCCTGCCTTTCGGAAGTCACCGCGGCCTATTGTCGCAGGCCCTCACCGGCGCTCATTGTCGCGGCGGGTGCTTGAGCAGCTTGCGTTGCAGCGATCGGCGGTGAATCCCCAGGCGCCTCGCCGCCGCCGAGATGTTTCCGTCGCAGTCCTGCAGCACGCGCTGGATGTGCTCCCACTCCGCGCGCGCCAGCGACGGAGCATTCGGTTCCTGCGTAGTCAGCCGCGGTGCGCCTGCGGCGCGATCGGGCCTCGCCAGCGCCTCGAGGATCTCGTCCGCATCCGCCGGCTTGGGCAGGTACCAGGTGGCTCCCAGCGCCATCGCCTCCAGCGCCGTGGCGATGCTGCCGTACCCCGTGAGCACCACCACGCGCGTGGATGGATCCACCTCATGCAGCGCGCGGACCAGCTCCAGTCCGGAGCGCCCCGGCATCTTCAGGTCGACCACCGCCAGCTCGGGAGACTCGGCGTGCGCCGCCTCCAGCGCCGCGTCCACGTTGCCCGCGGTGCGCACGTCGAAGCCGCGATCGCGGAAGGCGCGGGCGAGGCGGTCGCGGAGCACCTCGTCGTCATCGACGAGCAAGAGCGAGGTCGGCGTGGTCATCGCGCCCTCCATCCTGGCGCACGCAGACGGCGGTTCCGGTGCGGCGAATTGCCGCAGCCGCGGGCAGGGTGAGCACCGCGGTGGTGCCACAGCCGGGCTTCGACTCGAACCCGATGCTCCCGCCCAGCTGTTCGAGGATCGCCCGGGTGAGGAAAATCCCCAGGCCCATCCCTTCGCCCGCCGCCTTGGTGGTGAAGAACGGCTCGCCCAGGCGCTCGAGCACCTCGTGGGCCATCCCCGCGCCGTCATCGCGCACCGTCACCCGGACCGTGTCTGCGTCCCGGAGCGCGTGCACCCGGACGACGCCCCCGCCGGCCTGCAGCGCGTTCTTGATGACCCCGCGGAGCGCCTGCGCCATCGGGCGACGGGGCACCTCCACGACCGTGTTCTCCGCCCACGACACCTGGACGCGGTCCCGCTCCACCAGCCCCTGGAGCGCCTCGTCCACCAATGCGGCGATCGCAATCCGCTCGGGGGCTTCGCCGTGGCTCACGCCGCTGTCGAAGGCGAGCTGCGCGAGGATCGCCCGGCAGCGCTCCACCTCTCCGCGGATCAGCGCCGCATCCGCGCGCGCCGGTTCGCCCGCGGCGCTCCGCTCCAGCTCGCGCGCGACCACCGCGATCGTCGCCAGCGGCGTGGAGAGCTCGTGCGCCGCGCCCGCCGCCAGCGTGGCGAAGCCGGTGACCCGGGCGTCACGCTCCCGTCGCGCGCGTTCGCGTTGCAGCTCCGCCTCGCGATCGGCGAGCGCGCGCGTGACCCGTTGCACGAAGTACACGATGAACGCCGCCGCGATCGCGAACGCCACCCACATCCCCCGGACGTGCAGGTGCATCTGCTCGAGGTGGTTCGCGCGCTGCGCCGGGAAAAGGAAGAGCGCGCCGAACGAGGCCAGCGCCAACGCGACCAGGCTCCAGGTCCACACCGGGCGCAGGACGATCGCCGCCAGCGCGATGTGCACCAGGTAGAGGAAGCTGAAGGGGTTGAAGGTCCCGCCGCTGAGGTAGAGCAGGCCGGTGAGGACGAGGATGTCGAACCCCATCACCGCCAGAACCGTCCGTTCGGACAAGGTGCGGCCTTTGCGGATCCCCACCGCCAGCAGCGCGTTGGTGCCCGCCTCCAGGCCGACGAGCGCGACCAGCCACGCCAGCGGGAGAGGGACGAAGAGGAGGTAGCGGGCGGACGCAATCACCGCGAGCTGCCCCAGCACCGCGCCCCACCGCAGGCGGAGCAACCAGGACGCGTCGATGCGGGCAACGTCACGCATTCTCGTCGCCCTATACCGAGCCGATCCCGTGGCCGCTACCGGTGCGGTCGGCTGCGACGCGGAGAATCCGGGCGACATGGCTGGACGCTGCCAGGACGACCGACCGGCGCCTGCGGTGTGTCGCCCCACCGCTTCCACCGGTACCGGACGTTGGCACCATACCTGCCAGAAGGATTCACGCAGTCAGTCGTAGGAGGCGGACCTCACCCGGGGCTCGGAGGGTATGGGGCCGTGGCGCCGACGCTCTGAGGGGACGCGGCGCCTGCGCGGTTTCGCGCAGGCGTCACGCCGCCGACGAAGTCACAAGCGCGCGAGCGCCTCCTGAGGGAACCCCGCAGGGGACACCCTGGGGAACCACTCCTTCACCCTCCCATCGGGACCGATGATCACGCCGATGCGTGCGGCGTACTCCTGCTTCGGGTCGGTCGCCGCGCCGTACGCGAGGCCGACCTTGCGGTCGGTGTCACACAGCAGCGGGAAGTTGAAGTGGAACTTCTGCGCGAAGGCCGCGTTCTCCTCTGCCGTGTCGAAGCTCGCTCCGAGGATGACCGCGTTCTTCTTCTCGTACTCCGTCTTGAGGTCGCGGAACCCGCAACCCTCGGCCGTTCAACCCGGGGTGTCCGCCTTCGGGTAGAACCACAGCACCACCGTCTTGCCCCGGAAGTCGGAGAGCCGGACGGTCCGGCCCTCGTGGTCCTGGCAGCTGAACTCCGGCGCCACGTCACCTGGCTTGTGCATGGACTCCACTCCGCGGACGCGCGGACGGCGCCCCATGCGCCGCGCGCGACGACCCGCCCGCCCCTCCGCCGTAGCACAGTTGGGCCCGTCGTGTGGGCGCGCGCCGTGCGATGGAGCGGTCGGGACCGCGTCGGGAACGTGCATCGGGCGACAGAGTGATCCGCGGTCGGAGGTCGACGTCGCGGCGCGTCGGGTAAGAGCCCGGGCCATGCAAAGCCGGGCCAGCGCGACATGGGAAGGCGATCTGATGTCGGGCAAGGGGACGACCTCCTCCGGGAGCGGGGTCGTCCACGAAGCGAAGTTGAGCTGGAAGGCGCGCGCGGAGGCGGGCGCGGGCGACGGGACGACCACGCCGGAAGAGCTGCTCGCTTCAGCCCATGCGAGCTGCTTCTGCATGGCGCTCAGCAACGTGCTGGCGCAGGCGGGAAAGCCGCCCACGCGCCTGGAGGCCACCTGCCTGGTCACCTTCGGCCCGAAGACCGGCGGCGGGTTCGAGGTGAAGTCCAGCGCGCTCGAGGTGCGGGGACAGGTGCCCGGGATCGACGAGGCCACCTTCCAGAAGGCGGCCGAGGAAGCGAAGAGCAACTGCCCCATCTCCGTTGCGCTGAAGAACAACGTCCAGCTCTCGGTGCGGGCGCAGCTCGCGTCGTAGCCTCAGGAACGCTGAGGCCTCCCCTCAGAAGACGCGATTGGAACGCGGACCCCTCGGACGCAATGAGTGCCGCCGAGGAGGTCTCGATGAGCGAGTCGTTCGAAGTGGTGGTCCGCGTCGTGCTGACCGGAGTGGGTGCGACGGTGGCGATGGATTTGTGGGCGTTGCTGTTGCGGCAGTTCGGGGTTTCGTCGCTGAACTACGCTTTTCTGGGCCGGTGGCTGGGCCACCTTCCGCGCGGGCGCTGGGTGCACGAACGGATCGCCGCGGCCGAGCCGGTGCGGGGCGAGGGGGTGATCGGCTGGAGCGCGCACTACGCGATCGGCATCACCTTCGCCGCGCTGCTCGTCGCCGTGTTCGGGGAGAGCTGGCTGCGCGCGCCAACGCCCGGGCCGGCGCTGTGCATCGGGCTGGCCACGCTGGTCGCGCCGCTGTTCGTGCTGCAGCCGGCGCTCGGGGCGGGCATCGCGTCGTCGAAGACGCCCACCCCGGTCCTGAATTGCTTCAAGAGCGCGGTCACGCACACGGTCTATGGCGTGGGGCTCTACCTCTCGGCGACGGCGATCGCCTCGTTGATGGGTCCAGGCGCCTGAGAAGCCTTCCGTGCCTCACGCGCACGGTTCGCCGTGCCGGCCCAGAAGTGGCCGTCTTCGGCACCTGGCTTCAACCGAGCCGGCCAGGGCCGGCCGCTCTCAGGACGTGGCGCCACGCGCTCTCCGGTCGGCGACAGTCCCGCGCGCGGGCCTCGCGCGTCCTCGGCACGCAGGCGAGGACGGCCAGCGCGCGGTGCACGGGCCGTGGGCAACGCCGCAGCCAACGGACAGGCACGTCATCGCCACCGGGCGTTTCTCGACGCCGCGGTGCTAAACGCCGATATCGCGTGTGCGGGCAGCGGGCGGCTCGAATGTCCGCCAGTCGGCGAAGAGGAGCCGGTGACTCGGCCGTTGATTTCGCAGAAGACGTACCTCGGAGCCACGAGCAGCAGGTCGCTCGCGCGATCGCTACGGCGTCTCCAGCCCGGAGCGGAACACGGACGTCGCAGCGGCGAGCAGCGGGTCGCCGGAACGGGACGCGAGGTGGGCGAAGAGGACGCGCACCGGCGTGCGCGACTCGTGCAGCAGCTTCACCTCGCCGCGCGCGGCGGCCTCCTTCGCCGTGTCGGCGTGGAGGAGCCCGACGCCCGCGCCCCGGGCCACCATGGTGCGTGTGAGGTCCTCGCGGTCGACGCGGAGGATCCGCTTCGGCCTGAACCCGTACGTCTCGAAGAGGTGCTCGGCGGTCTGGCCGCAGCAGGTGCTCGGATCGGGATAGATCCACGGGACCTCCGCGAGCGCCTTCCAGTCGATTCCTTCGCCGCCCGTCTCGAACCCGAAGGGCGCGACGACGTAGATGGTGAAGCTGGACACCTCAGTGACGGTCAGCGCCGGGTCGGGCGTGCCGGCGTCGTTGTAGAAGCCGCCGTCGAGGCGTCCGCCGCGCAGGCCCGAGAGGATGTCGTTCGACGTGGCGTGCTCCAGCACCACCTCGAT
This sequence comes from Myxococcaceae bacterium, assembly GCA_019686135.1. GTDB lineage: Bacteria > Myxococcota > Myxococcia > Myxococcales > Myxococcaceae > JADGHL01. Next base: position 14,333 of record JADGHL010000004.1, read on the forward strand.
CCCGGGAAAGCGTCCGGCGAGCGCGGTCAGCAGGCTGCCGATGATGTCGTTCTTCGAGTTGAGGACCGTCCCGATGCGGAGCGTGCCGGCGACGCGCCCCTTGAGCCGTGCGGCCTCGTCCATGAGCGCCTGGTGCGCGGCGAGCATCTGCTCGGCTCTGGCCAGCAGCCGCTCACCCTCCGGCGTCAGCGCCATGCCTCTGGGCGTGCGCTCGAAGAGCGTCAGTCCGAACGCCTCCTCGATCGCCTTGATGTGCGCGCTGACCGCCGGCTGACTCAGGTGCACGACCTCGGCGGCGCGCGTGATGCTGCCTGCTCGCGCGACCGCCACGAAGGTCTTGAGCTGATACACGTCCATCCACCGCGTTCGTAACGCCGGGCGCCGATGGCTGCCACGACGGGGTGGGAGATCCGCCGTGCGGGTCGGCTGCCAATAGGGCACAGGACCCATGATGAAAGCGCTCACACGCCCATTCCTCGCCGTTCTCGCCCTCCACCTTCTCGCGTGCGGTCCGAACGCGGTCGACCGTTCCGACGGCGGCGACGCCGGGGCCGACGCGGGTGCGCCAAACCCCTGCGACACGAAGCCGCACGACGACGACATCGTGACGTTCGCGGGGCAGCTGCTGAACGCGGACGGAACGCCGAAGGCGAACGTGGAGGTGGGCGCGTGGACCGGGAGCCTCGGGTGCTTCGATCCGCTGTGGCTCTTCTTCGGCGCCGACTCTCCGGACGTGACGGCCACCACCGACTCGGAGGGCCGGTTCACGATGCAGCAGACCTGGCGCCAGACGAAGTCGATCTTCTACACGGACCTCTGCTTCACCATCTCGCTGCGCAACAAGGAGGCCTGGGGCGTCTTCCAGCAGACCGGGCGCGCGCAGGTGGAGCTGTACCCGAAGCAGCTGCAGAATGACCTCCCGGTGCTGAAAGACTGGGATGAGGCCGCGACGGCGGATGTCTCCGGCGACCCGGTGAGGCTGCACTGGAACGCGCTCGAGGCGACGCACCCGTACCCGGCCGCCGCCTACGACGTGCTGGTGCGCAGCGACGCGCAGACGGTCTGGTCCGCGCGCACCACGACGAACGAGCTGGCGCTGCCGCGCTACCTGCTCGAAGACTTCGGCGCGCTCGTGTTCGCTCCGCGCGCCTCCGCTTCCATCTCCGCGAGCTGCACCGCCTTCGAGGTCGGGCTCTCCGGCAAAGGCGCGTCGTTCAGCTCCCCACCGCCGATGTTGCCTCCCTCCCGCGGCGCGGCCTGCGCCACCGATCGGGGGCCGATCGCCGATCCGTGCCCGTTCACCGACGGCAAGCTCGTCGCATCCGGCCTCGGCGGGATGGGAGCGACGCGGCTGGACATCCTGCTCTCCGACGCGCAGCCCCTCGGTCGGGTGGTGCTCCGCGGAATGTCGCTGACGACGCCAACCGAAGGAGAGGCGCCGGCGCTCGAGGTTCAGGCCAGCGAGGACGGAACGACCTTCACGCCGGTCCTCACCGGCATCGCGTCGGACGGGACGGGCTATGTCGACCTCGCGTTCCCGCAGCCGGTCACCGCGAAGATGGTGCGCCTGCAGTGGACGAACGCCACGCTCACCGGCGGCGTCGAAGTGTCGCTCTGGCCGTAGCGCGAAACGCCGAGCGCGTCTCAGGAGAACTTGGCCAGGCAGGCGGTCCGCGAGCGCGGACCAGACTCTCCGTCGTCTTCCACGACCAGGACCCGTCTGGCGGCGTCAGTCGACAACGGTGGCTCCATCGCCCGCCTCGACCTCAGCGGGGCTGGGCCAGAGCGGAAGCTCGAACTCGAAGGTCGCGCCCGCGCCGGGCTCGCTCACCACGCCGATCTTCCCCTGGTGCGCCTCCACGATGCGCCGGGAGATGAACAGCCCCAGCCCCATCCCGCCGACGTTGGGCGACGCGCCGGCGCGCTCGAAGCGCTCGAAGAGCTTCTCCTGCTGTTCGGGCCTCAGCCCGGGGCCGTGGTCGCGCACGGCGATCCGCACGCGGTCGCCGAAGCGCCGCGAGGTCACGTGGATCGCGCTCTTCGGCGCGTACTTGAGCGCGTTATAGATGAGGTTCGTAAGCACCTGCGCGACCCGGCGTTGGTCCCAGCGGGCGTATACGCTCGGTTCGGCGTCCACGCTGATCGTCGCCTCGGCCTGGGCGGCCTGCGCGGCGAGCCGGGTGACCACCTCGTCGATCAACGCGGAGACGTCCACGTCCTTCAGGTCGATCGCGAAGCGGCCGGTCCGGATGCGTGAGACATCGAGGAGATCCTCGATCAGCTCCTCCAGCGCGGTGCTCGCCCGGATCGCCCGGTCCCAAGCGCGGGCCGCCGCGTCGGGCGAGAGCGTCCTGCCGGACGCGACGTCGATCGCCCGGCGTGCCATCTGCAACTGCAGCTTCAGACTGGTCAGCGGAGTCTTGAGCTCGTGTGAGGCGATGGAGAGGAACTCGTCCCGCACCGCCAGCGCGTGCTCCAGCTCCTCAGTGCGCTCCGCCACGCGCGCCTCCAGGCTCTCGTTGAGACGACGGAGCGCCTCGTGCGCGCGCCGGCGCTCGGTGAGATCGCGCGTCACCTTGGTGAACCCGAGCACCTTCCCTGAAGGATCGCGCACGCAGGTGAGGACCACGTTCGCCCAGAAGCGCGACCCGTCCTTGCGCACGCGCCAGCCCTCGTCCTCGACGTGGCCCTCGCGCAGCGCGATCTCCATCTCCGCCTCCGGCCGCTTCGCGGCGAGCGCCTCGGGCGGATAGAAGATGGAGAAGTGCTGCCCGAGGATCTCTGACTCCTCGTAGCCCTTGAGGCGCCGCGCGCCCTCGTTCCAGCTGGAGACCTCCCCGCGCGGGTTGAGCATGAAGATCGCGTAGTCGCGCACGCTGGCGATCATCAGGCGGAAGCGCTGCTCGCTCGTCTCCAGCGCCTCCCGCGCCTGCCGCCGTTCGGTCAGATCGCGCGTCACCTTCGAGAAGCCGATCAGCTTCCCCGCGTGGTCGTTGATGCGGGTGATGACCACGTTCGCCCAGAAACGGCTGCCGTCCTTGCGCGTGCGCCAGGCCTCCGTCTCGTAGCGGCCTTCGACCCGCGCGTGCTCGAGCTCCAGGTCCGGCACGCCCGCGGCGAGCTCCTCCGGGAGGAAGAACTTCGAGTAGTGCTCGCCGAGGATCTCGGACGTTTCGTATCCCTTCATCCGGCGGGCGCCTTCGTTCCAGCTCACCACGCGCCCCTCCGGGTCGAGCATGTAGATGGCGTAGTCCTTCACGCCCTCGACCATCAGGCGGAAGCGATCCTCTCCGCGCGCGAGCTTCTCGTTGAGCGCGATGAGCTCCGCGTTGCGCGCCTGGAGCTCGTCGTTCATCGTGCTCAGCTCTTCGTTGGCGCTCTGCAGCTCCTCCTTCGCGGTGTCCAGCTCCTCGTTGGTGCTCTGGACCTCCTCGTTGGTCGCCTCCAACTCCTCGTTGGCCGAGGTGAGCTCCTCCTGAGAGGACTCGAACTCCTCCAACAGCGCCTGCTGGTATTCGCGCAGCGCCTCCAGCTCCTGCTTCAGCTCCTGCACGTACGCGTCGTCGCGTCCGGCGCGCGGCGAGCCGCGTGCGGTACTGCTCGTGGAGAGGGTCGCCGAACGCTGCGCGGTCTTCGCGTGTCCTGAGGCCGTCTCGAAGAGCACGAGGTACTGTCGCTCCCGCTCGGGGGCGAACGGGTTCAGCGGCGCGGCTTCGAGATTCACGGTGATGGAGCCGCTGGCCTCCTGGAGGACCAGCCGCTCCCTGCGGACCGGGCCGCCCTGCTTCTTCGCCGCCTCGATCAGCGGGCGCAGCGCAGGGAGCAGATCCGGGTGGGCCATCTTCAGCAGGTTGTGCGTGGGCTGGCCCGCGGCGGGCTCCAGGAACGGCGCGGTGCGTCCGCGGAACTGCAGCACCTCGAAGTGGTGGTTGATCACCACGCCCGGCGGACCGTAGCGGGAGAGCACGAGCTGATCCGCGTTGCGCTGGAATTCCAGGTCGCGGTGCGAATCGGGCGCGAAGCTGCGGGGGAGCGCCATCGTCCCGGTGGCGAAGCGGCGCGTGGCCAGGGAGATCGCCGGGCCCTCGATGGGCAGCTTCGAGTAGAGCTTGTGCTGCTGGTCGACCAGCGCGAACAGCTTCGAGGACGTGCCCGGGGTCTCGCAGCCACCCAGCCAGAGGAAGCCGCCGGGCTTGAGCGCGAAGTGGAAGAGCGGGAGGACGCGCCGCTGCAGCGCCTGCCCGAAGTAGCTGAGCACGTTGCGGCAGGAGATCAGATCCAGCTTCGCGAACGGCGGGTTGCTGGTGAAGTCGTGCCGGGAGATGACGCAGCGATCGCGCAGCTCCTTGCGGATCCGGTAGCCGGCCTTCACCCGGTCGAAGAAGCGCTCCAGCCGCTCGGGGCTGAGGCCGGCCACCCCGGCGTCCGGGTAGGTCGCCCGTCTCGCCCGGGCGATCGCGGCCTCGCTGACGTCGGTGGCGAAGATCTGGAAACTCAGCGGGGACTGCACCCGTTCGAGGTGCTCGGTGAGCGCCATCCCGATCGAATAGGCCTCTTCGCCGGTCGAACACCCGGGGACCCAGATCCGGATCGGCTCCGTCCGCGACGGATCCTTCAGGAGCGCAGGGAAGACCCGCTCGGCGAGCGCGGCGAACGCCTCCGGATCGCGGAAGAACTGCGTCACGTGGATGAAGAGATCATCGTGGAGCTCGGCGAGCGCGTCGGGGTGGGTGCGGAGGTGTTCGGCGTACTGCGCCAGCCCGTCGAAGCGCCCGAGCGACATCCGGCGGGTCACCCGCCGCTGGATGGTGGTGAGCTTGTATTGACCGAGGTCGACGCCGAAGCGGCCTTTGAGCAGGGCGAGGATGCGGCGGAAGGCGTCGTGGGCGGGCGCATCGTCCTCGCGCGACTCGAGCGGCGGCGCAGCCGTGACCGCGCGGTCGGCTGAAGGCGCGCGCGGCGGACCTCTCGAGCGCTGCGCGAGCGCGCCGAGCTCGCGAGAGATTCCGGAGGGGTCGAGCACGGCGTCCGGCAGGCCCATGGCGATCGCCGTGCGGGTCGCCTCGTCGAACACCGCCGAGCCCGGGTCCTGGACGATGGCCTTACCGCCGTGCTCCTTGATCGCGCGCAGGGCCTGCGCGCCGTCCTTGCCCGTCCCGGAGAGCAGCACGCCGAGGGCATGGCGGCCCAGCTCCTCCGCGACGGAGCCGAAGACGTGCTTCACCGGCGAGAGGACGCCGTTGCCGCGGGCTCGCACGAAGCGGCCCTTGGCAATCTCCATCGGCCGGTCGTACGGCACGAAGTACGTGTGACCCGGTTCGAGCGGCTGACCCTCGCGGGGAACGATCATCCGCCGGGCGCGCGCCGCGGCGGCGAAGGGAGCTCTGCCGTTGACGCCACCGGGCACGTAGGGGACGACGATCATGCAGAGCGGAGAGTCCTCCGGCAGGTGCGACAGCACCCGGGCGAGGGAGGCGGCGTCCGCCGGCATGGCGCCGATGACGGCGACCGACAGGTCGAGCGAAGCGACCGGTGGAGCGGCGCCGATGGCCGGGTTCGGCAGACCGACCGCACGACCTGCCTTCTTTCTGCCGTTGCGGGAACGCTCAGGCCCCTGATGCCGCGAACGAGGGTTCCTCATCGGCGCACCGGGAAGGAGCCGAACGCCCGGCCGCAGGCGGAAGGACCGGCGATTCGATGTTCCGCTGCGAATGAGGTGGGCATCGGGTTCCAGGGTGGGCGGCCGGTCGTCGTCGCCAGCAAGCCTTAAGATCAACCCACGAGCCCCGCCGGAGTATTTGCGGCCGTTTCCGCCGGGATTCAGGAGCGCCTCCCGGCTCCGCCAGGGACGCCGCGGAACCGGAGCTCACTCGACTGACATCGATCGCCGTTCAGAGCGCCCTCATTGTCTGGACGAAGTGGCGGAAGCTCGGCGACCGGTTCCGGTCCACGTCCATATGCGCAGCGATCGCTCGCGCGGCTGCGATCTTGGCGAGTCCGCCGCTGAAGTATCCGACACGCTGAAGCACTCGCTCGAGTGCCTCCCACGTGCCTCCGGAAATTTTTTCGGGATCCCGATACGGCGCCTGAGCGGCCAGCGTCGAAGGGACTCCCGGATACGCGGCGGTCAGTGCGGGAATGTCACCGAAGAACCATGCCTCCAACTCTTCGATCGCGATGCAGGTGGCGACGGTGAACGCAGAAGGCGATGCCGACTTCGATTTGAGCCCGGCCGCCTTGCACATCGCTTCGAGCCTCTTCTTCAGGCGTTTGCAGTCATCATCGTCCCGGTCAACGAGCACGACGACGCGCAGGCCGGGCACGTGCCACTTGGAATAGCCCGCAGCAACTCCAGAGCGGCCCTGGCGGAACCTCCGGACGTCCAACGGTTCTGGACCAGCGCTTGGCCTGGATGAACACCAGGTCGAGACCGAGCCGATCCTCCTTGATGATGCCGTCGATTCCTTCGTCGCCGCTCTGACCGACGGCCTGACCTGCATCCTTGCGCGAGCCGCCGTAGCCCATCGCGACGAGGAGATCGACGACCAGCTTTTCGAAGAACTGCGGCGAACACGCCTTGATCCGTTCCAGCAGCTCGTCTGCGAGGCGGCGCCGCAGCTCCTGGTAGCTCTCCTCGAGCACCTCCTCCGGTGTCTCGGTGCTCTCGCTTATCGGCGTGGACGGGGTTGGCTCTCGGCCCGGGTCGCGGCGCGGCGACACGAACGCCAGGTACTCGGGGAACTGCTCGAGGAACTCCATATCGATGCGGTCCGGATGCGCCTGGAGAACCTCGCGTCCGCGCCGCGTGATCCGGAACCGTCCGCGGCCGTTCGGCTCCAACAGCCCGGCCTTCTGCAGGTAGGTGTTCGCCCAGCCCACGCGGTTGTGGATCCGACGCTGCCGTCCGCTCGGGAGGAGTTCGTTGCGCTCCGCTTCGGTGACGCTGAACTCCTTCGCGATGAACTCGACCGCCTCGGCCAGCGTGTGGTCCTGCTCGTCGGCAGCGAGTTTCAGCACCGGCAACATCGCGCTCTGAAAGTCGGGAATGGGCATGGGCTGGCGAAGATACCCGCTTCGGCCTGAAGGACCATTGCGCGTAACCGGACGATGCCGAGCTTCCCGCCTCCTTCATCTCAAGGAGCGGAACATGCACGCGACCCTGCGCAGAGCAGTGGTGGTGGGAGCGATCGGCCTCATCTGCACGGCCTTCCCCACATCCGCGAACGGCAAGGGGACGATCTTCGTCGATGACGATCACCAGCAGTGCAAGCAGGCTCAGTTCACGTCGATTCAGGCGGCGGTGCTGGCGGCGCCGTCCGGGGGCCACATCCACGTCTGTCCCGGTCTGTATCCGGAGACGGTCACCGTCGACCGCCCGTTGCGCATCGAGGGTGCGGGTCCGGCGCCGGCGCAGCGCACGGGCGATCCGCTCACCGAAGCGGTGGTGCAGACCCCGGACCGCGGCTTCCACGTCCTTGCCAGCGACAGCGAGGTGACCGGGTTCACCGTCTTCGGCGACGCCAGCATGACCATCGGCATCGACGTCTCGCCGTTTGGCACGGGCAACACGGTGCGCCGCAACTTCGTTCGCGGCCACGTCATCGGCGTGGAGCTCTCCGTCGGCGGCCCCGACCGCCGGCCGTCGCTGATCGCCGACAACCGCATCGAGGACTCCTCGTTCGGGATCGCCATCGACGACAACCTCGGGCCTGCGCCGGACGTGACGCCGGCGGAGCTCACCATCCGGCACAACACGCTGTCGAACGACGCCACGGGCATACTCCTGCAGCGGATGCGCGGTGTGCAGGTGAAGGGCAACACGCTCACCGACTTCTCGCAGGGCATCGACGTGCGCCAGTCCACGGAGATCTCCGTGCTGCAGAACGACCTGGAGACGGGCGGCTTCTCCGCCACCGGAATCTCCCTGCGCAACGACACCTTCGACACCGTCTTCGGGAACGAGGTGCGCGGCCGCTTCAACGGCCCCGCGGTCGCGGGCATCCACCTTGACGGCAGCCAGAATGACCTCGTCGCCAACAACCGGATCCGCCGCATGCGCGGTGACGGCGTGCTGCTCTCCACCACCAGCCACAACGTGGTGCTGCTCAACCGCAGCGACGAGAACGGCAATGACGGCATCCAGCTGCAGGACTCCCCGGAGAACCAGCTCCTCCTGAACGCGATGCACGACAACGCCGTCTTCGACGCCGCCGACGACAACCGCGACGACAACGTCTGGGAGCACAACCGCTGCGACACCGACTCGCCGCCCGGCACCATCTGCACCCGGGGACATTGACCGCGCGGTCATCCTTTCCTTGCGGACAGCCATGTGTTGAACACGGTGCACCCAGTGCCCCGGCGTACACGCGTACACATTTCATCTAAAATGCGTGCGCTCCCACGCCGGAGGTGGCCATGCAGATCGTCGCGCGAACTCTGGCAGCTGCCGTGGTCGGACTGCTCCTCGTCGCTGCCCCGGGTGGCGCGTTCGCGCGGACGCCGAAGCCGCCGAAGAACGGTCCCTCCCGACAGCAGGCCAGCTGCTACGAGAAGTGCAACGCCCCGGTGGTCCAGCGAGGGCGGGATGGTCATCACCTCCCGGCTGCAGGAGCTGCTCGGCGAGTGCGGCCCGGGCGACTTCACCTTCGCCACCGACACCGGCGAGGGCTACTTCGGCAAGAACGCCAACTACGGCTTCTACCAGAACGTCTCCGGCAAGTTTTCCTGGGCGGTGGATCGCGGCAGCAACTTCACCATCTTCATGCGCGGCCAGCCGCCGTGTCCGCCGGTGATGCCCATGGCGCGCGGCGTGAGCTCCACGCTCCGTTCCACCGACTCGAACGACGACACCGACCAGCACCAGTGGAGCCCGAGGTCCGGCGTCACCGACAACGAGCCGCCCAACCGGCGGCACGACCTGCTCGCCTGCGTGGGCGTCGACTGCCCGGGGATGTGGCCGATGTTCGTCGACTACAACGGCATCCGCGTGGTGCTGGCGGACGACAACTACGGCCAGCCCCGCCTGTTCGCCACGCTCCAGCGCGACTACGCGCGGCGCGGCCGCAGCCCGGATCCGTGGAACCTGCTCTTCCGGTTCCGCTTCCGGCCCACCGGCCCCGGCGAGCAGTACGACCCGCGCGGGATCGTCCTTCGGAGCGCGAACGGCGGCGGGCTGGACATTTCGAAGCAGACCGCCGTGTCCACCGCCATCACCTACTACCACCGCGGCAGCGACGTCGGCCTCTTCGGCGCGCACTGGCGCGAGCCGCCCAACTTCCTCAACCCGTTCTGGCGCGCCACCCTGGTCCCGAGCACCGTCGAGGGCTCGAGCATGATGTACGAGGGGGGCGGGGACGACGACATCCGCAAGGTGCTGCAGGGCGCCAACGTCGGCTGGGCGGCCGAGGCCCACGAGGCGCTGGCCCGCGCCGGCTTCCAGGGGTGGCAATGATGCGCACGCAGGCTCGGGGACAGTCCACCGTCGAGTTCGCGCTGGGAAGCCTGGCGTTGATCACCGTGCTCACCGTCGGCGTGCACCTCGCCGAGGTGGGCTACCTGGAGCTGAAGACCACCGAGGCCGCCAACGCCGCGATCTGGGACACCACCGCGAAGGAGCTGCACGAGTGGCCCGGCAATGTCAGCCCGGCGCGGGCCAGCATCACCAGCAGCGCCGCCGACGTGCAGGCCCGCTACCAGGACTTCGACGGACGGCAGTCGGCGATCGGCCAGCCTACGCTGACGAAGATGTTCACCACCGCCTCGAGGATGCGGGTCACCTGCCAGAGCGGCCAAGCGCCGGCGTTCAGCCCCGCGTACCACACCTCCGGGGCGTACTCGGACAACGGAGGGATCGGCTGCACCGCGTCCGCGGAGCTCAACTCCATCAACGTCCCGCAGCAGTTCTACGACGACACGTTCTTCCGCGAGGCCAACGACACCGGCCGGCCGATCACGGCGTGCGCGATGGGCCGCAACTGGAACGGCGCCGGATGCCGCGGACAGTTCGTGACGCTGCTCGACGACTGGGGCCTGTCCGGTAGGTCCGAATCGATGCCGTGCCCGATGTTCCAGGACGTGCCCGCGCCGTGCCTCAACCTTCCTTATTGGCAGATGGGCTTCAGCGTGTTCACGCGCAACGGGATGGGGATGGGCGTCGCCGGCAGCTCGCTGGCGATGAACACCGTGCAGCGGATGCCGTTCCCGTTCTTCTTCGGCGGCGAGAACTTCTACTGGATGAGCGCGATGGGCGAGGACAGCCTCCCGCCGTTCGTGCAGATCCCCCGGCTCGCCTCGATGGGCGACAAGACGTGGACCACCACCCCCGGCGGCGAACCCGGCTCCGGCACCTCCGGGCTGCCGTACGTGGGCAGCTTCATCCTGCGCACCGCGAAGGGGAACTGCTTCCTCGGGAAGGGCGGATGCTGAGCGCGCGCGCAATAGGCCTGGCGTGCCTCATCCCCTTCGTCGCGCACGCCGAGTTCCGCTGGGACATCCCGGATCCGATCCAGGTCGTCGAGGTCCCGGAGATCGTCCGGGCCAACGGCCACGACGTCCGTCTGGCGGCGGCGGTGTCGAAGCGCCGGCCCCAGGAGGTGGCGCAGTTCTACATGGACCTGTTCCAGCGGGCGGGGCTGTACGTGGCCTGGCCCGAGAGCCAGCGGTCGTCGACCATCTACCCGCAGCTCACCGGGCTGGATACCGAGCACCTCGTCTCGTACACGGTCATCCTCCAGCCCAACGCGGATGGCACCACCACCATCGTCTTCGGCACGACCGATCTGTCGAAGCCCACGCTGGCGCAAAAGGACGACTTCCTGCCGCTGTTCCCCGGCGCGAAGGGCGCGTTCCGCACCAGCACCGAGGGGATGCGGACCATCACCTACTCGGTGAGCGCGTCGGGTGACGAGGTGGCGGACTACTACCGCGAGGTGCTCGGGGCCGAAGGGTACGTGGAGAAGCCAGAGGGCACCTTCGTGCGGGACGACGTCCGGATCCGGCTGCTGACCGCCGCGAGCCCCGGGGGAACGCGTGTCCTGCTCACGCGGACGAACGGCGATCCGCTGGACGAGCCCGGCGTGTCTGCCGTGGAGCCGGAGCCCGCTGATTCAGTCGAGCGGTGACCGGCCCGCGCGGGCGGGCTAAACGAAGCGCATGGCGAAACCGCAGAATGGAGAGGCGCTCGTCTGGTTTGCGGCGCTCCTACGTGGCATCAACCTCGGCAAGCGGCGGATCCCCATGCCCCGGCTGGCGAAGATGTTCGAAGAGGCGGGCGGGAGGGACGCGCGGACCTATGTCGCCAGCGGCAACGTCGTGTTCCGCGCGCCGCCGCGTGAAGGCGAGGCGATTGCGAAGAAGGTGGAGGCGGCCATTCGGGACGAGTTTGGCTTCGACGCGCCCATCGTCGTGCGGACGCACGAGGAGCTCGTGGCCGCCGCGCGCGCGAACCCGTGGGCGAAGCAGGCGGCCTCGGCCCCGAAGGCGGTGCACGTGGTCTTCCTTCCGAACGTCCCCGCCGCCGCGGACGTGAAGCGCCTCGACCCGGACCGGTCTCCCGGCGACCAGCTCGTGGTGAAGGGGCGCGAGGTGCACCTCTTCGTGCCGAAGGGCATGGCGGACACGCGGTTCACGCCCGCGTGGATGGACGCCACCTTGAAGATGGTGACCACCGCGCGGAACTGGAACACGGTGCAGGCGCTGATCGAGCTGACCGCGCCCGCTACGTCAGACCGTCCAGCGGCCCGCCCGACGCCAGCGCCTCGTAGCCGAACGTTGTCACGTCGGTGAAGCCCATGTAGTGGAAGCAGGACACCAGCATGTCGCTGAACGAGTGCTTCGCCGCGTTCTTCAGGTTGAGGTAGCGGCCGAGGCGGAAGTAGTTCTTCGAACCCGAGGCGAAGATCACCAGGTCGTCGTTCCGGGCGTGGGTGTCGCCCTGGCTGAGCTCGCTCCAGTGGACCACCAGGGTGTTGTCCCAGACCGTGCCGCCCGCTTCGGGGATTGCCTTCAGCTCGGTGTGCAGCTGCGTGGAGAGCTGGAAGAGGTTCTTCTTGATCGCCCGGATCTTCGCGAACGAGTCCTCGTCGCTGTTGTGCGAGATGGTGTGGTGTCCCTCGGTCATCCCGATGTCGCTGTAGACGCGATCGCTCGTGTTGCCCGACCAGTTGAACTGCACCGACCGGGTCAGGTCGCACGCGAACGCCATGGCGATCATCTTGAAGAAGAGGAACCCCACCTCCTTGTAGCGGCTCGAGTCGTAGACGTTGAACGAGCTGCCGAGGTCCAGCGGCGCGCAGGCGGGCAGGGTGTTCTGCAGCGAGGTCAAGCCGCGCTCCACCTCGCGCAGTGACTCCTCGTGCTGTTCGAGCCGGAGGCGATCCGCGGCGCTCACGCGGCTCTTCAGGGCGGAAAGCTCGTCCTTCATCAGGTCCAGCGAGGTCTGCCGCATCAACAGCTTCTTCTTCAGCAGATCCTGCTGGCCGGTGTTGAGGTTGCCGAAGATGCGCTGGTACGCCTTGAACGGGCTCGTCTCGGGCGGGATGGGCGCCTGGGTGCCCACCGGGCCCGCGTGGGAGTGCTGGTTCCAGATGTTGTTGAAGTTGTCCCCCACCCGGTAGACGAGGTGGCGGTACGGGACGGACGGGTTCTCCGCCTGGACGCGCTCGCCGATCGCGTGGTCCGCGGAGGGGCCCATCACGTAGCCGATGGTCTCGTCGGTGCCGCCGATCGGGAAGCTCCCCGAACCGGACGGCCACGGCGCCAGCGCGGAGCCGCCCTGTTCGTGCGCGTCCGCCTGTTGCCCCTCCGGGAGCTTGTTGTGGAACTTGTTGAGCCCATCCAGCACCAGGAGCTCGTCCCGCCACGGCTCGAAGGGCGAGAGCATGTCGTCGAAGACGAAGCCGGTCTCGCTCTTCTTGATCATCCGCCGGGAGATCTGGTCGCCGTTGGCGGTGAAGCAGAAGACGATGCGCCTCGGCGGCGTGGCCGCCTGAGCAAAGGACTCGAGCCACGGCAGCGCCAGGGTGAACCCCGCGGCGCCGCGCAGCACGTTTCGTCGGGAGATCCGCAAGCTCACTGCGCAGCCTCCGTCGCCCTGAAGAGGAAGTCGTCCGAGGTCACCACCCCGAGCACCAGCTCGCGGACGTCGAAGCCGGCGCCCTTGAAGCGTTCGAACGCCTGCTTCCGCGAGCATCCGTCGACCGGCGTCTCCTCGCGTCCGGCGACGTAGCGGAACATCTGGGTGGCGAAGCACTTGTGGACCTGATCGCTCTGGGCGAGCTTGAGCATCAGCTCCTCGGGGCCGGAGACCGGGCCGTTGGCGTCGGTGGTGCCGGTGAGCTCGCCGGCGAAGCTGAGCAGGTGGCCCGCCTCGTCCTCGGTGCGCAGCCGGCCCACCGCGTCCACGTTCTCGAAGATCTGCCCCACCGGGTCGAGCAGGCTGTGGCAGCCCGCGCAGGAGGGGTTGGTCCGGTGCTGCGCGAGCCGCTCCGACTGGGTGGCGGTCTGGTCCACGGGGCCGAGGTTGAGGTTCACGTTGTTGGGCGGCGCGGGGATGTTTTGGCACAGAAGCGCCGTGCGCAGCCGCAGCCCGCGCTTGACGATGCTCGTGCGGGTGGCCTTGTCGTGCGCGGTGAGCGGTCCGCCCTGCATCCACAGGCCGCGACGGCCCGGCGGCAGCGCGATCTTGATCCACTCGTTCGAGGTGGCGCCGGACAGGCCGTAGTGCGCCGCCAGCCTGTCGTTGGCGTAGGTGTAGTCGGCGGTGAGCAGCGTCTCCAGCCGGCCGTCGCCGTCGAAGACCACGCTCTTCACGAAGGTGTCGGTCTCCTGCCGGAAGAGGGCGGGCAGGTCTTCGGGAATGGACGCGTAGATCTCCGGATCGCGCGTGTAGCTGCCGAACTTGTCCAGGTCGAGCCACTCATCGAAGAAGTTCAGCAGCCGCTGCGCGCGCGGATCCGTCAGCATCCGCTTCGCCTCGCGCTCCACGTCCTCGCGGGTGTTGAGCCGGTTCTCCGCGGCGGCGGTCAAGAGCGCCTCGTCCGGCAGCGAGTGCCACAAGAAGAACGACAGCCGCGACGCCAGCTCGTACGGCCGCACCGCGCGCACCGCCGGGTCCGACGGCTGGTCGATCTCCGGCCGGTAGAGGAACTGCGGTGCCTGCAGCGCGGTGGAGATGATCCACTGCAGGCCCGTCTTGAAGTCGTATGCGTCGCGGAGGGTGCGGAAGCCGGACAAGTACGCGTCGACCTCCGTCTGCTCGAGCGGCCGGCGGTAGGCGCGCGTGACGAAGGACCGGATGAAGGAAGTGGCGCAGGCCTCTTCGTCGGTGGGCGCGGCGGCGCAGGGGATGAGGTTGCTCAGATCAGAGGCGGTCACCGTCTCGGCGATGGTCTCCGCCGCTTCCATGTACTGCTGCGCGAGCACCGGCTTGACGTCGAGCAGCGTGGCGCTGTTGCTGAAGCCCAGGGAGATCGGATCCGCGACGAGGTTGGCGGCGGCAGACGCGGCGAGCGTCGGATCGCCGAAGAGGTCCTCGATGACGTACCGGTACTCCACGTGGGAGAGCCGCCGCATCGGCGCTATCCCCGGCGTGGGGGCCTCGCACTCCAGAGCCTCGAAGTCGCCGGCGGTGGGCGGAGGCCCGGGCGGTGCCGGATCCTCACCGGTCGGCTGAAACATCGCCGATCCGGTGCAACCGGCAAGGAGGAAGACTGCAGCAACCGTGAACAGTCGGCGCGTGGGGCGCATGGGGAGGTCCACGAGAGAGCACTTCCCGTGCCCCCCAGCCAGGGAGATTTCCCGAGCAGTTTCAGCGCGCTTACATGCACCCCTCTCCCGGATCAGGACACCCCTGAGGGGGCGAGACCACACCAGCTGAAACACCAGAACAGCGCCGGGCAGGAGGACGAACACCAGCGACCGACGACGATCTCTAAGCCGCGCTCCGCCTCTTCCGCGAGCACGAGCGCTGAAACGTGTGGGTCTCACACCGCACTTGAGCCCGAACTACTTACAAACAACTGAAATGTGATCAATCTGGACAGCCGCGAATAGCTCAAGGTTTCAAGAAGATTGTGGAAATTTGAACGAAAGTCTCCCCAAGATTCGGGGCGCTCGCCATACCCCCTATGCCCGATCAACTCGAGTTCGCGCGCAGCATCGAAGGAACGTTTCTCAAGGGCCTCGGCCCGGACCTCACCCCCGAAGTCAAGGACAAGCTCCGTGCGGCGGGGCTCGATCTCGACCGCACGCTGCTGCCGGCCTACCCGGCGGAGGAGTTCCACCGGTGGGTGCGGCTAGCGGCCGCCGAGGTCTTTCCGGACGTGCCGGAGGAAGAGGCCTGCCGCCACATCGGGTTCCGCACCATCGCCGGGCTCGAGGACACGGTGATCGGCCGCGCGCTCGCGGCGGGGCTGAAGCTGATGGGTCCGAAGCGCAGCCTGCAGCGGCTCGACCGGATCTTCCGCAACAACAACAACTACCAGCAGGCCACGCTCACCGAGCTCGGCGAACGATCGGTTCGCGTCGGGCTCAGCAACGTCTTCGAGCTGCCCAGCTTCTACCAGGGCGTGTTCGAGGCGGCGATGAAGGTGACCGGCGCGAAGCAGCCGCGCGTCACCGTGGTCGACGCCACGCCGCCGGGCGTGGTGTTCCAGGTCGAGTGGGACTGACACTCCCGACGTCCTCCGCAACTCCGCTCGCACACCATCGAAGGGGACCCGACATGGAGGCTTCCGAGTTTCTTGCGACCATCCACGAGGTGTTCACCACCGGGCGCCAGAACGGCGCCATGTTCCAGGACGCCGAGGACCGGCCGGCGGACGGAAAGCACATCATCCTGGATGGCGAGGAGCTGCTGACCTTCGGGTCGTGCTGCTATCTCGGGCTCGAGACGGACCCGCGTCTGAAGGAGGGCGTCATCCGCGCGGTCGAGCGGTACGGGACGCAGTTCTCCACCTCGCGCGGCTACGTCTCCACGCCGCTGTACTCGCAGGTCGAAGAACACCTCTCCGAGCTGTTTGGCGGACCGGCGCTCGCGCTGCCCACCACGACGCTGGGCCACATCGCGGCGATCCCGGTGCTGGTGAACGAGAAGGACGCCATCATCCTCGACCACCAGGTGCACGCCTCGGTGCAGACCGGCGCCACCCAGGCGCGGGCGGGTGGCGCGACGGTGGAGGTCATCCGCCACGGCGACGTGGGCAGCCTCGAGGAGCGCGCGGAGGCGCTCACCCGGACGAAGCGCCACGTCTGGCACATGATCGACGGCGTCTACAGCATGTTCGGCGATCTCCCCGACGTCGATCTGCTCACGCGCCTGCTCAACCGCTACGAGCAGTTCCACGTCTACGTGGACGACGCGCACGGGATGAGCGTGGACGGCAAGCACGGCCGCGGCGTGCACCTGGCCCGCATGCCGCACCACCCGCGGATGATTTTCGCCACCTCGCTCAACAAGGCGTTCGCCGCCGGCGGCGGGTGCATGGTGTTCCCCACCGACGAGCTGCGCCAGAAGGTCCGGATGTGCGGCGCCCCGCTGACGTTCGGCGGTCCGCTGCAGCCGCCGATGCTCGGGGCGATCCTCGCGAGCGCGAAGATCCACCTCTCGTCGGAGATCGAAACGCTGAAGGCGGAGCTGCGCACCCGGGTGGAGTTCCTCAACAGGCAACTGCTCCAGCGGGAGCTGCCGCTGCTGGCGCACAACCACGCGCCGATCTTCTTCTTGCGCACGGGTCCGCTTCGGCTGGCGTGGAACGTCGCGCGAAGGATGCGCCGCCGCGGCATCTACGTGAACGTGGCCGCGTACCCGACCGTGCCGATGAAGCGCTCGGGCATCCGCCTCTCGGTCACTCGCCACCACAGCCTCGAGGACATAGAACGGCTGGTGAACGCGCTCGCCGAGGAGTGGCCCCTGGCGCTGAACGAGGAGGGGCTCACCCAGGACGAGGTCGACCGCAACTTCATCAACGACTTCGAGGACGCGCAGAAGCGGCGGCTGCGCGAGCTGTTCGGCAAGGTGGAGGGCGGCAACGGCCGCAAGCCGGCGAGCGCGCGGACCCGCGGCCCCTGGGCGGTGCCGACCGGGCTGGAGCTGCAGCACGTGACGTCGATCGACGATCTCGACGCGGACGAGTGGGACCGGCTGCTCGGCGACCGCGGCACCTTCGCCGTCTCTGCGCTCAGGATGCTGGAGCGGACGTTCCGCGACCGCCCCGAGCCGGAGAACAACTGGCTCTTCCACTACTTCGTCGTCCGCCACGACGGCCGGCCGATCGCCGCCACCTTCTTCACCGAGGCGCTGTGGAAGGACGACATGCTGATGCGCAGCGAGGTCTCGCGCCGCGTGGAGGCGCACCGCCGGAGCGATCCTTACTTCCTCACCTCGAAGATGCTGGCGATGGGGTCGTTGCTCTCCGAGGGCAACCACCTCTTCCTCGACCGCACCGGCCGCTGGAAGGAGGCGCTGGCCTGGATCCTCGACGAGGCGAGCCGCATCGTTCAGCAGCGCGAGCTCTCCGCACTGGTGGTGCGCGATCTGCCGGACGGCGATCCCGAGCTGGACGCGTTCCTGCTCGACGCCGGCCTCGTCAAGGTGCCGATGCTCACGTCCTTCGAGCTGGCGGTGGATCGCTGGAACACCGACCAGGAGTACCTGGCGCTCCTCGGCCGCAGCGCGCGGAAGGCGATGCGCGAGGAGGTGCTGGAGCGCGAACGGGACTGGCGGTTCCGGCTGCTCGGCGTCGGCTACGAACAGCCGACGCCGGAGGAGCTGGCGCACTTGCACCGGCTGTACCTGAACGTGAAGGCGCGCAAGGTGCGGTTGAACACGTTCGATCTGCCGGACACCGTGCTCAGGGAGATGTGCCGGACGCCGGGCTGGGAGATCGTGGCGCTGCACCTGCCGGTGGAGCGCGGTGGCCCCGCGGATGGGCGCGCGGTGGGCTTCGTCGCCGGGTTCAAGGGGACCGGGAAGCGCTACACCGGGATGGTGTGCGGGATCGACTACGACTACCAGAAGAAGCACGTCTACCGGCAGATCCTCTGGCAGACGATTCGCCGCGCGCGGTTCCACGGATGCACGTCGCTCGCGTTGGGCGTGGACGCCGACTTCGAGAAGCAGCGGCTCGGCGCGCGCGCCCAGGGGCAGTGCGTGTATCTTCAGGCGACCGACCACTTCGGCGGCGCGGTGATGCAGCAGATCGTCCACGAGGAGGCGCTCAAGGCCTCCGCCTGATCCCGGCCGGGAGGGCGCAGCGCTGACTCCAGACGCGGGCACTGCAATTGTAGACACCCCGGATGCGGGCACCGTGATGTCATTGCCCGTCAGAGAATTCAGCAGGAGATGGTCCGTTTATGACGGGACGGACAGGCCATCTTCCGGTGGGCGGAGGAGCGGGGTGGGCAGATCCTTCTCTTTGAGCGAAGCCTGACGGGTCCTGATTGGAGTGAATCCTCATCGATCCGCTCGTCGAACCTATGTCTGGCGTCCGCGGGATGGGTTGGTCCTGGTCGAGGAGTGTCACTCGCCGGTCTCCACAAGCACGCCCCTTCCGGGGGCGGGCCAGCGTCTCCGGGCGAACCTGGATGCTGTTCCAGGGACTGCGCCTCAACGAATGCGGCGGGGAAATGCCGCTAAACGACATCGAGCCGGACGGGGGCATGGTTCGGCGCTGTCTCTTCTCCGGATCCGAGGAGTCGTATGCGAAGGCATTGCTCCCTCCTGAGGGATCGAACTTCAAAGACGGCGGGTGGGCGTTCTGGCCGCACGAGATGCGCCTGTTGTATGAAGTTCCGCAGACGAAGCCTGATCCATTTCCTGTCAATGAATCCGGGAGACATGGATCACGGACGGTGGCCTGGTGACCCGCGTCGCCGACCTGAACTCCGAGCTCAACACGGTGGCGCGGGCCACTTCCGTCGACGGTGGTATCGTGGTCATCGGATCTCCGAAGCTCGATGCGGGCGTGGATTGGGGATGGCTCGTGGAGCTGCGGACGCAGGATGGAGCCGAGGTCGGACACGCGGTGGTTCCGCAGGGAATCGGTGAAGCACCCCAGGTCGTGGACCACGCCGGTGTTCCGCACGCCTTCTACGTCGAAAGGGAAGCGGACGGACGTCTGGCGCTGATGGGGATGCGCCCCGAGTTCTCCAACTAAGGCGGCCGCAAATCGGGTATTCGGGCCCGCATGCGCGTCGTCGTCACTGGAACGAATCGGGGCATCGGTCTGGAGCTCGTGCGGCAGCTCGTGCAGCGCGGGGACACCGTGGAGGCCACCGCGAGGAATCCGGGCAGTGCGACGGAGCTGAAGGGGCTGCGCGATCGGGCGCCCGACTGTCTCCGGATTCACGCTCTGGACGTGAGCGACGATCGAAGCGTGGAGGCCTTCGCGTCCGCACTCGGTGGCGAGGCCATCGACCTGCTCATCAACAACGCCGGCGTCGGCTCATTCGGTGACGGGTTGGAGGACCTGGACACGCAGCAGGTGCTCCATACGTTCAACGTGAACGCGGTGGGGCCGCTTCGTGTCACCCGCGCGCTGTTGCCCAACCTCCGTCGCGGTCAGCGCAGGTGCATCGCGCACCTGACCTCCCGGATGGGATCGATCGCGGACAACGGCTCGGGAGGCTCCTACGCGTACCGGATGTCGAAGGCCGCGCTGAACATGGCGTCGCGGTCGATGGCCGTCGACCTCGCACCGGAGAGGATCATCTCGGTCGTCATCCACCCCGGTTGGGTACAGACCGACATGGGGGGCCCCGGCGCGACCACGACACCCGAAGAGTCCGTTCGCGCCATGCTCCGCCTCATCGATGGGCTCCGGCAGGAGGACTCCGGGAAGTTCTTCCACACCAATGGACAGCTGCTGCCCTGGTGAGGCGGCGGCGCCGGGCAAAGCCCTCCGTCAGTTTCCCGCGCGTTCCCTTGTCGGTCCCTGAACCCCATGTTAGCGACGCGCGCCATGGCTGAGACGGACGCAGGGAAGGAATACAAAGACACGCTCAACCTCCCGCGCACGGAGTTCCCAATGAAGGGGAACCTCGCGCAGCTCGAGCCGAAGATGCTCGCGTGGTGGGCGGAGAAGAAGACGTACGAGCGGCTCCTCGAGAAGACGGCGCAGGGCCCGAAGTTCGTCTTCCACGACGGCCCGCCCTACGCCAACGGCCACCTGCACGCCGGCCATGCGCTCAACAAGGTTCTCAAGGACATCGTGGTGAAGTTCCGGAACCTGACCGGACGGCACACCGACTTCATCCCCGGGTGGGACTGCCACGGCCTGCCCATCGAACAGGCCGTCGAGAAGCGGCTCGCGTCGAAGAAGATCGACAAGCGCACGCTCAGCCGCGACCAGTTGCTCGAGGCCTGCCGCGCCTACGCGCTGGAGTTCGTCGACATCCAGCGCGAGGAGTTCAAGCGGATGGGCGTGTTCGGCCGCTGGGACCAGCCGTACCTCACGCTCGACTTCGCCTACGAGGCGCAGGAGATCCGCGAGCTGGCCACCTTCGCGCGCCGCGGCCTGCTCTACCGGCGCAAGAAGCCGGTGTACTGGTGCATCACCGACCAGACCGCGCTCGCCGAGGCCGAGGTCGAATACGAGGACCACGAGAGCCCGTCGGTCTACGTGGCGATGAACGCCACGGGCGACGGTGTGGCGAAGCTGCCGGAGGCGGTGAAGGGCCGTCAGGTCGCGTACGTCATCTGGACCACCACGCCGTGGACGCTGCCCGCCAACCTGGCGATCGCGGTGCACCCGGACTTCGAGTACGTGCTCTGGGACGCGCGCGGATCGTCGCTGGCGGCGGCGGGCGATCGCGTGCTGGTGGTCGCGAAGGAGATGCTGGCGCGCTTCCTCGAGGCGGTGGCGCCCGAGGAGCTGGCGGTGAAGTCCGCGCAGTTGGGGGAAGCGACCTTCGACGCGGCGACCTTCAAGGATCCGAAGCGGATCCTCGCCTACGTGAGCGGGCGCGATCTCGAGCACCAGCAGTACCGCCACCCGTTCCTCGATCGCACCTCGCCGGTCATCCTCGGCGAGCACGTCACGCTCGAAGCGGGCACGGGCCTGGTGCACACCGCGCCGGGGCACGGCCAGGAGGACTACGAGGTTGGCCTCCGCTACGGGCTGGACGTCTACAACCCAGTGAACAACTCGGGACGCTACGACGACACCGTGGGCGCGGGGCTCGCCGGGATGAAGGTGTGGGACGCCAACCCGGTGATCGTCGACAAGCTGGTCGAGGTGAAGGCGCTGCTCAACCAGAAGGGCGAGACGCTCAAGCACAGCTACCCGCATTGCTGGCGTTGCCGCAACCCGATCATCTTCGCCGGCACGTGGCAGTGGTTCATCGCGCTCGACAAGGAGATGGGGGAGGGGCGGAAGACGCTCCGGCAGACCGCGCTCCATGAAATCGATCACCGGGTGAAGTGGATCCCCGCCTGGGGGCGCGACCGCATCTACAACATGCTGGAGAACCGCCCCGACTGGACCATCAGCCGCCAGCGCGCGTGGGGCGTGCCGATCCCCGTGGCGTTCTGCAAAGGCTGCGACGAGGCGATCGTCTCGCCGGAGCTGATGGAGAAGGTGGCGGACCGCGTGGAGAAGGAGGGCGCGGGCGTCTGGTACCGCGAGGACCTGAGCGCCTTCATGGGCGCGGACTTCCGGTGCCCGAAGTGCGGCAAGAAGGAGTTCCGCAAGGAGACCGACATCCTCGACGTGTGGTTCGACTCCGCGTGCTCGTTCAGCGCGGTGGCCGGCAAGCGGCCCGGGCTGGGGCTGCCGGTGGACCTCTACCTCGAAGGATCCGACCAGCACCGCGGCTGGTTCCACTCGACGCTGCTGGTGGGCGTGGGCACGCGCGACCGCGCGCCGTACGAGGCGGTGCTCACCCACGGTTTCGTGGTCGACGGCGAAGGACGGAAGATGTCCAAGTCGCTCGGCAACACCGTCTCGCCGGAGCAGATGATCAAGCAGTACGGCGCCGAGGTGATGCGCCTGTGGGTCGCGTCCTCGGACTACCGGGACGACGTGCGCCTGAGCGATCAGATCCTCAAGGGCCTCGCCGAGGGCTATCGAAAGATCCGCAACACCATCCGCTACGCGCTGAGCAACCTGTACGACTTCGATCCTGCGAAGGACGCGGTCCCGGACGATCAGCTGCTGCCGCTGGATCGCTGGGCGAAGGCGCGCACGGCCGAGCTGGTGGCGCGCGTGCGCAAGGCGTACGAGGCCTACGAGTTCCACCTCGTCTACCACGCGGTGGTGGAGTTCTGCGGCGTGGACCTGAGCGCGATCTACTTCGACATCCTCAAGGATCGGCTCTACACGTCGAAGGCCACGTCGCTTGAGCGGCGCAGCGCCCAGACCGTGCTGAACGGCATCGTGCGCGATCTGCTCCGGATGCTGGCGCCGGTGACCAGCTTCACCGCCGAGGAGGCGTGGCAGAACCTACCGGGAGCGAAGGAGGAGTCGGTGTTCTTCGCCGGCTTCCCCGAAGCGCCGATGACGGCGCCGGACGCCGTGCTGATGCAGACGTTCGAGAAGATCCTCGCGGTGCGTTCGGCGGTGCAGACGCTCCTCGAGGCGGCGCGGCGGGACAAGTTGATCGGCGCGTCGCTCGAGGCGCGGCTGGTGCTGCACGCCACCGGCGAGGCGAAGACTTTCCTGACGCAGCACGCGAAGGATCTGCCCTCGTACTTCATCGTCAGCCAGGTGGAGCTCGTGGACGCGGCGCCGGCGGGCGCACAGCCGCTGTCGCTCAACGTGTTCGGCGGCGGCGCGACCGTGAGCGCGAAGGTGGAGAAGGCCCGCGGCGAGAAGTGCCCGCGCTGCTGGGCGTACAGCGAGGCGGTGGGGAAGACCGCGCCCGTCTGCGAGAAGTGCCAGGCGGCGCTCGCCTCGTAGGTGTCTTACGGCATCAACACCGGAATCACCGACCGCCCGAGCCTCCGATCGTGGCGAAAATCGGAGTCGACAGTCAGGACCGTCGCTCGCGCGTCCAGCTCGGCCATTTCGCACCAGAGACGCGTCAGCGACCTGCCGCACCCGCGAAGATGACGCGGATGGGTCGAGAGCTCCTCAGGCCCACTGAATCGACCCCAGAAGTCCCGCGCCAGCTCGCGCTCGAGCGCCTCTCGAACGACGGTAGACAACAGATACCCGCCGCCTGCGCGCCACGGCGCTGAGCCGGGCGCTCAGCGAGGGAGACCGGGGCGTGACCTGGTCCTTGGCGCAATCGAAATGCCGCCGGGCAGGACGCCCGAGTCGCCCAGTTGCATGACGCTCGCGTCGATTCATCTGCCCGTTGCCGCCGGCCGTGTGGGTCATTATCCTACATATTAGGCATTCATCAGGGGGACGGCCATGCAGCACGACTGGAAAGAAGCGCGGGCGCCGGATCTTCTCTTCGAGGAAGAGCAGCGCGCGCGGGTTGCCGAGATCGCACCGCTGCTCGAGCACCCCGAGCAGATCACCGCGCGCACGCCGTTGCACCGGATCACCGTCTTTCTCACCTATCGCTGCAACCTCGCCTGCCCCTACTGCAAGACGATCGCCCGCAGCGCGGCGGAGCTGGACGCGCGGCCGCACAGGCGCCTTACGTACGACCTCGCGTCGTTCGAAGCGCTGCTCGATGCGCATCGGGAAACGCCGCTGCGGCATCTGCACTTCACCGGCGGCGAGGCGACCCTGGTTCCCCAGCTCGCCGCGATGATCCGGCGGGCGAAGGCGCGTGGAGTCGGCGCGGTGAGCCTGACCTCCAACGGCACGCTGGCCCCGCGCCTTTACGTGGACCTCGTGAAGTCGGGCCTCACCGAGCTGCGCATCTCCATCGACGCCGGAGATCCCGCGCTCGGCGAGGCGATGACCGGAAGGCCCGGTGCGTTCGATGCGGTCATGCGGACGTTGCATGCGCTCGCGGCCGAACGCGCACGCGGGCTTCGCTTCGCCTGGATCCTCAACACGGTGGTGAGCGAAAAGAACCGCGCCCGCCTTCCGGAGATCCTCGGCTCGTTGCTGCGCTTCGAGCCCGACGACATCAAGCTGATCACCTCCGTCGATCTGCGCGGGCGGCTGGGCGACTTCCCGGAGGCGCAGGCCGTGCGGCAGGAACTGGAGCGGATGGTCGCCGCGCTGCCGCCGGAGGCGATGCCGCTGCTACGGCGCAAGCTGCAGACCGTCTTCGCACCGGACGCCATTGGCCTGGATCGGGTACGGGCTGCTCCCGCGCGCTCGTGGCGCTGCTACATCCCGCTCACCGAACGCACCGTCGATCGCGCCCACTACTATCCGTGCTCGGTCTACCTCCGCGAGGGCGGTGCGCCGCTGGGGCCGATCGACGATCCACCCCACGTTCAGCGGGAGCGCTCCGCGCGCTTCGTGCGTGAGTCCAACTGCCTGAGCGATCCCATCTGCCGCCGCTACTGCCTGAACTGCACGCGCGCCTTCAATGAGCGCGCAAACGAGGCGCGAGGTTGAGGCAGCCGACCGCAGAGATCGCGCTGGAGCTCCCGGAACCCGGGCCACAGGTGTTGGAGACGCTCGCGGAGCGGCTTGCGGCGGTTCGGGTGCGCGCGCTGGCCCGGCCCGAACCGGAGCACGCGTATCTGGTGATCACACCCCTCGGGACGGCCGGGCGGGACGGGTTGGAGCGGGCGCTGCGCCTGCTCGGCGTCGCCATCCTGAACCGGCGCGCGATCCGGGACTGGGCGAGAACCTCCTCGGCGATCTACATCCGTCACCCCTCGCAGCTGCGCCGCGGCGCGCTGTTCGAGGCCGCCTGGCGTTCTCTCTTTCCCGACAACCGCGCGGAAGCGTGGGCCTTCGACCCCCGGCTGCACGCCCTGGTGATGCAACACAAGCGGTGCCTGCGCGCGCGACTCGGAGAGCTGGCAGTCTCCTTCGGACCCCGCGCTAAGGATCGCGGCACGCTCCACGCGCTTCACGTGGGCGATCATCAGGACATCGCCAAAGACGCGCGGGTGATCGAAGCCATCACGTGCGGCTGAGCGTCACTGACAATCCGGTGCGGCGTTATACGAGAATGAAAGCGTCTGGCCGCGCCGGGGCTCGTGGCCGATGGCGAATGCACGCACTCGCTCACAGGGTCGAACGTCCAGACGATTTCGCCTGCCTCGGTGCTCGCGGGAACGAGCACGTCATCGATCCGCACTTCCAGAGGGAGCCGCACGTCGACCGGAACGTCGAAGCAGTACTTCCCACCCGGGTCGATGTCCCACCACCTGTACAGCTGACGCTCTGCGCATGCGAATGCGGAAGGGGCCAGCGGACGACGACACCGCAGGTCGTCGCGAAGGTCGACGAGCTCTGGGGCTGGGCGGCCTGGGAGGAGCGGGACGAGGTTGGCGGACGATTGGGTGAACTGGGAGATTCTGGGGCTCCGCGTGCCGTCCCTTTCGCCGGCGCAGTGAGCGCTGCTACTGGAACACCGCAAGCAACCGGTGCCCCATCGTTGGGCGCAGGTGTTTGCGCAGGTGCTTCCCGCTCAGGTGCTTGCCGTGGAGCACGCCCTTCAGCGAGACGTCACCCGGCCCTGACAGAAGCAGCCCCGCGGCGATCGCCATCAGCGCGGAGTTGAACTCGAAGCCGCTCTTCGCCATGGAGAAGCCCTTCGGCAGGTGGACCTTGCTCACCGCCACCGCCTGCGTCACCAGCACACCGAGTGCCGCCAGCCGCGTGCCGATCCCGAGGATCGACAGCGCGCCGGCGATCAACTCGGTCAGTCCGGTCGCCATCGCCAGGGGCTTCGCCGGCTTCAGCCCGAGCTGCTCGAACATGTTTCCGGCGTGCTCCAGCCCCTTCGGCGTCAGCTTCTGGGTGCCGTGGTAAATCATCGACGAACCGAGCGCGATCCGCGGCGGCAGCAGGGAAATGCCGCCCTCTCCTTCGATCTTCTCCAGCATCCCCATCAGGTCCCCTCCCGGTCGTTGCCGAGGTTCTCCCGCGAAAGCTCGGCACGGCGCGGCGGCGCGGGAAGCCGGGAGGGGGATGCTGGCGCTCGGTTGGCCGGCCTCCGCCGGAAGACGCGGCGGCCCGGCCGAGGCGGGTGCCTGCCGGGCCGACCTTTCGCCGTCGCGCGGGGCTCAGTGCCGCGTCACGCCCGGTTCGTACGGGGGATCGACGTGCCGCCCTCGCGGTTCTCCTCGCGCTTCTCCTCCAGCGTGCCGCCCTCGGACACCTCGGCGGCGGAGTAGGTGCCCAGCCCGCTCTCGAGCCCCGAGGCGTCGTGCTCGCCGTAGTGGACGTCGTCCTCTTCCGCCTCCGGGTAGACGGCGGTGGACTCGCTGCCCGCCGCGTAGGAAGGCGACCGCCGTGGCTCCTCCTCGTTCGCCGGCGGGTTCTGTTGCTGGGCGTGCTCGCCGCTCAGCGACTGCCGCACGTTCTCCTTGATGTTCTTCGCGGTGGCCACCGCCTCGTCCTTCATCGACGCCAGCCCCTCCTTCACCTCGCCCTTGGCGGGGCGGAACATCATCCGCTCCTTCTCGGTGACCGGGACCAGCGCGCCGAAGAGGGCGCCCACCGCGAAGGCACCCAGCGCCCAGAGCGCCTCGTACTCGCGGGCGTTCTGCGCCACCTGGCCCTCGCGTTCGCGCAGCCGCTCCTTCGAGACCGCGTGCCGCAGCTCCGGCAACCGTTCGCGCGCCTCGTGCGCCTTCTCCTTCACCGTGTCGACCGCGCCGCGCGCCTTCTGCTGCGCAGCGCCGCCCAGTTCCGAAGCGCGGCCCTTCAGCCCGCCCAGCTTCTCGCGAGCCTTGTCTCGCAGGCCCTCCTCCTCCTTCCCGAGGTGGACTTCCCCTTCGAAGCCGACGCGGCCGATCTCTCCCTCCGAGCGCGCGTGGTAGGCGCCGCCCTCGCCGACGATGTCCGTCTTCACTCCGCCGCCCTGCGGCGGATGGGTGGCGGTGTACTCGTCGTACGGGCGGCCCTCCGCCAGATGTCGTTCGTCCCAGCCCGACGCGCGGCCATCTCCGCGCGCGCGCTTCGTCACTTCCCCGATGACCCTGCCGGCGATCGCGCCCGCCGCGCCGCCGATCAGCCCGAGCGCCCACGGGCTGTCGAGAATCCTGTCCTTCATCTCCTGCGTCCTTTCCCGCGCCTTCACTCTCGCGCGCACCGTCACCTCGTCCGCGATCTCCCGGGCGCGCGCTTTCACGTACGGACCCGAGGCGCGCCGCGACAGCTCCTCCGCGAGCTCGCTCAGGCGTTCGCGTGCCTGTGCGACTTCACGCTCTGCATCGTGTCTCTCGCCCATTTTCTGTCCTCCTTTAGGCTCTGCACCGGGCGCTTCGGCTCCAGCGTCTCCACCCGCTTCTTTCCGTAGAACAGCGCAATGCCGCCGGCGGCGGCGAAGATCGCGCACACGATCAGCGCCGACAGCCACAGCGGCATCAGCCCCCAGCCGACGGCGATCAGGAAAGCCGCGAAGGCCAGCAGCGCCGTGTGGACGAGTACGCCGCCCGCTCCGAACGCCGCTCCGGCGCGCCCCGCCTTCTTCGCTTCCTCCCGCACCTCCGCCTTCGCCAGCCGGATCTCCTCCCGGAGGAGGATCTGCGCGTTGGCGAGGACATCCTTCACCAGGTCTCCGGTCGGCATGGCGCGCAGATCGCCGTCGCCGCGCGGGGACTCCCTGCTCTCGTATCGACGTTCCATGGCTGCACCTAGCTCCGGAGGAATCGGGCGCCGATGAACCCGAGCGTGAACGCGCCGGCGAGCATCACGGCCGGCCGCTCCTTCACCTCGCGTACTGCCCCGTCCACCAGGTCCTCGGTGGACTTGCCTTCGATCACCTCGTGCGCCTTGCGCACGTAGCGGGCGACCTGCTGAGCCACCTTTGCCTCGGGACCCTGCATGTCCTCGCCCGCGTGAGCGACCGAGTCGGCGAGCTTCTCGAGGCCGGAAGACAGAAAGGACTTCTGCGCATCCACCTTTTCGTAGACCTTGCGGCGCGCCGTCCCCTTGATGCCCTGGGTTTCCATCGGCTCCTCCGTGCGTGGAGTGTGTGGAACTCAAGGTAGGCACGCCGCGACCGCGCCAGAGGACGGCATTGCCCGGCACGTCAGCCCGAACGCTCTGCATGGCAGCGCGGCGAGCGTCCGCGCGATTGCAGCCATGGCCCCGGCGCGGTAGACGCGCGGTCGCATGTCGACGTCCCGGAAGACGATCGTCCTTTTCGCGGTCGCGTCCTTCGCGTTCGTGGCGGATCAAGGGACGAAGCACCTGGCAGTGGCGCACCTGACCACCGCGCTCGAGGGCCGCGAGGGCATCGGCGATCGCTTCGTGGGCTTCCTCACCGAGACGAACCTCGAGGGTCGGCGCGCTCGCGGGGACGCGGTCGTGATCGACGGCTACTGGGATCACCGCTACGTGCAGAACCCCGGGGCCGCCTGGGGCCTGTTCTCGTCGCTGCCGGAACAGATCCGCACCGGCTTCTTCCTCGCCATCACCCTGGTGGCCATCGTCGCCATCGTCTGGATGTATCGCCGCCTCGACGTCGACCGGTGGTGGATGCAGAGCGCGCTCGCGCTGGTGCTGGGCGGCGCGGTGGGGAACTTCGTCGACCGCGCGCTGCGCGGCTATGTCATCGACTTCATCGACTGGCACTGGCGCAACGTGCCCGGGATGCACTGGCCCACCTTCAACGTGGCGGACGCGGCGATCTCGATCGGCGTGGCGATGATGCTGCTCGACGCTGCGTTCGGTCGCAGGAAGAGGAACCGCGCGAAGGAGCCGGCCGCCGTGCCGCTCGAGGACGCGCTCCGCGCGTGATTGCGCCACTGGACCGCGCGCCCATCCGGTAGCGTGACTTCGACGGCGTCACCGACGTCGCCAACGGCGAGTCTGCGTCCTGCTGCCTCGAATGGATGAAGTACTGACCTGGGCACAATCCGCTATAAGCCGCGCGTGCCTCGTCGCTATCTCCTCTTCATCGTCCTCAGCGTCGGCGTCGTCCTGCTGGACCAGTGGACCAAGTACTTCGCAGTCGACGCGCTCACCGTCCGTTTCGACGGGAAGGAGAGCGCCGGCGCCGAGCTGAAAGCGCTCTACGCCGCACCCCCGCCGGAGGGACTGGGCGGCTATCACTTCACGCCGCGAGGAAAGGTGGAGGTGATTCCCGGGCTGCTCCGCTTTCGCTATGCGGAGAACCCCGGCGCCGCGTGGGGGCTGTTCCGCGGCCTGCCGCCGGGCATCCGCGGACCGCTGTTCCATGTCATCAGCATCGGCGCGGTCATCCTCATCGTCTGGTACTTCCGGAAGCTCAGCGGTGCGCGGAGCGAGGCATGGGCGATCGTCGGCCTGCCGCTGGTCCTGGCCGGCGCCGTGGGGAACTACATTGACCGGATCGCCCGGGCGTTCGTCATCGACTTCATCGAAGCGCACTGGTTCGACAAGGCGTACTGGCCGTCCTTCAACGTCGCGGACATGGCGATCTGCGTCGGTGTCGCGTGCCTGGTCATCGACGCGTTCGTGCGGCGCGAGAAGAAGCCGAAGGCCGCATAGAAGGCGGCAGACCGAACCTCACCGCTTCAGCAGATACAACCACGGCAGCATCGTCGGCCGCTCCGCCTCTCCCGACTCCTGCTCCTCCGGCGGCGGCGTCTTCTCCTCCTTCGGGTTCTGCGCCGCCTTCGAGGCTTGCTCCTCCTGTTCGGCGCGGATGAACACCACCGGCGGCGCCGCGCGCAGCCCGAGTGCGAAGGCGAGCACGCCCACGGCGATCATCGCCCACAGCCAGCGCCGCGCCCGGCGCAGCTCCTCGGGCGAGGTGTTCACCTCAGTAGCGGCCACGACGCATCACCTCCCGCTTGTTCACCGTTCCCAGCAGAAGCCCGCGCTTGTCCACCACCGGAAGCTCCTCCTCAGGGACCTCTGCGAAGATCCGCGCCACCTCCGCCAGGGACATGTCGGGCCGCAGCCTCGGTGTGGATTGCATGAGATCGCTCGCGCGAGCGCGGTCGAGCACGGAGTGCTCGGGGAGGTGGCCCTTGAGCTGGTCGAGGGTAATCACCCCGAGCAGCCGATTCTCCTCATCGACGACCCAGAGGTCCGCACCCGCGGGCGCCTCGAGCAGCTGCAGCGCCACCTCCTCGAAGCTGGCCACAGGCAGCGTCTTCGCGCGCGCCGGCCGGGTGAGATCGCGCACGTGCGCGGAGTGCAGCCAGTGCGCGTTGATCGGCTCGGGCAGCTCCACGTTCCGGCGCTGCAGCACCGCGGAGTAGAGCGACTCGCGCTCGAGCGCGCGGCTGACGAACGCGGAGATCGCCGAGGTCAGCATCAGCGGGAGGATCAGCGCGTAGTTGCCGGTGAGCTCGAAGATGATGAGCACCGCGGAGACCGCGGCGTGCGTGGTGCCGGCGAGCGTCCCGGCCATCGCGAGGAGCGCGAACGCGCCCGGTGGCACCGGCGCGCCGAAGTGCTGCGCCAGCTTCCCGAACGCGCCGCCGAGGAGCGCGCCGAAGAACAGCGACGGCGTGAACAGCCCGCCGGGGATCCCCGCGCCGGATGCGCCGGCGGTGGCGACCATCTTCATCAAGGGCAGCACCAGCAAGAGCGTCAGCGGGAGCTTCCCCAGCAGCGCCCCGTTCACCGAGTCGTAGCCGTTGCCGAGCAGCTCGGGGAACCAGATCGCCGCTCCGCCGATCGCCAACATCGTCACCACCGGCAGCGCGGTACGGCGCAGCTCGCTGCCCTGTTCGAGCACCAGCCCGAACGCGTTGATGGTCCGGATGTAGACGGCGGAGGCGATTCCCACCAGCGGCCCCAGAAGGAGCGCCAGCGTCATCTCCTTCGGTCCGGACAGCTGATAGGCGGGGATGAGGTAGCTGGGGTGATCGCCGACGAGGATCCGCGAGACGAGCGTCGCGGTGACGCAGGCCACGACGATGGGGCCGAAGAGGTCCAGCGCGAAGCTCCCGAGCAGCACCTCGAGCCCGAACAGCGCGCCGCCGATCGGCACGTTGTACGCGGCGGCGATGCCCGCGGACGCGCCGCAGGCGACCAGCAGGCGGATCTTGTCGCCGGGGAGATCCAGCCAGCGCCCCAGCGAAGACGCGGTGGCGGCGCCGGTCTGCAGCAGCGCGCCCTCGCGGCCCAACGGCGCGCCGAGCCCGACGGCGATGATCGACACCACGCCGCGGAACAGCGTCCACGGCAGCGCCAGGCGGCCGGAGCGGATCCAGATCGACTCGATGATGGAGGCGGTGCCGTGGCCACGCAGCGGTCGGCGGGTGGCCAGCGCCGCCGCGGTGACCATCACTCCCGCGAGCGCGGGGACCATCCATCGGCGCAGCCCGGTCGCTGCGCTGGTGGCGGCGAGGAAGGACTCGCCGTGCCCCTGCCAGGCCACCGCCTGCACCAGCCTCAGGAGCTGGACCAGCAGAGCGGCGCTGATCCCGCCGATGGCGCCGACGACGAGGACGAGGATCCAGAAGCGGCGGGCGCCCCGCGGAAGCGATCGCAGGAAGAAGAGCGTGGGCGAGGTGAGCGGCTCGGCGGTGTGCGAACCGGGATGGGTGCCGACCTTCACACCCGCTCAACAGGCCACTGTGCCCGCCTGTTCGCTGCGGCTGCCTCCCTGCCGGGCAACCTGGGACGGATCGCCCCGGTGTCTGCCCGGAGAGAGCCGTGCGCCGCCGCACCCTGCGTGGTAGAGGAGGTCGCTCAGGCTCT
Source organism: Myxococcaceae bacterium (assembly GCA_019686135.1). Taxonomy (GTDB): domain Bacteria; phylum Myxococcota; class Myxococcia; order Myxococcales; family Myxococcaceae; genus JADGHL01. Next base: position 46,012 of record JADGHL010000004.1, read on the forward strand.
GCAGAGCCCCACCTGGAACACGGAGCGCGTCCCGGATGCTGCCTGTCCTCGTCCAGTTCAACTTCAACACTCCCGGCTCGCAGATGGTGCTGTACCTGATCGCGCTCGGGCTGGTGATTTACGCGGCGTGGGCGGGTTGGCGCGGAGCGCACGGTCCGGTCGATCCGAAGACCGGCGAATTCACCGCGCCCACGCAGCAGAATCGGATCGCCCGCGCGGCGATCTTCGGGGTGATCGGCGCGGCGCTGGCGAAGTTCGGCCTCTACTACGCCTTGCCCGCCTCGGCGTTCCTGGGCGGCAAGGGCGAGGGCGTCCCCATCCACACCTACGGCGTGATGATCGCCACCGGGTTCATCCTCGCGGTGGTGCTGGCCGGCGCGCTGGCGAAGCAGGAATGGCGCGGCGAGGAGGGCCTACGCAAGCGCGACCAGGTCATGGATCTCGCGTTCTGGGTGCTGCTCTCCGGGCTCGCCGGGTCGCGGATCCTCTTCGTCATCGTGAACTGGAAACAGTACGCCGAAAACCCGGGCGACCTCTTCTCGCTGGGCGGCGGGCTGGTCTTCTACGGCGGCCTCATCGGCGCGACGATCGCCGGCTACGTCTACACCCGGGTGTACAAGATCGAGTTCTTCCGGCTGGCGGACCTCGCCATGCCCACCGTGTCGCTGGGGCAGTGCTTCGGGCGGCTCGGCTGCTTCAGCGCAGGCTGCTGCTGGGGGGATGTGACGAAGGAGGGGTTCCTCTTCGGCGCGAAGTTCCCTGGCGCGGGGCTGGCGAAGAACCTCTTCGGTCAGCTCTCCGGCGTCTCCAGCCTCGCCGCGGACAGCATGTCGAAGGACACGCGGTGGGTGAACCCGGCCACCGGGCAGATCTTCCACAGCCACACCCCCGGCGACGGGCTGGTGCAGATCTCCCAGTGGGTCCACGAGCACGGCCACACGCTCCCGGTGCACCCGACGCAGATCTACGAGTCGATCGGCCAGTTCTCGCTGATGCTGATCCTCTTGTTCATGCGGCGCTACCGCCGCTTCCACGGGCAGATCTTCGCGCTGTGGCTGATGTGCTACGCGGTGCTGCGCACCACGGTGGAGCTGTTCCGCGGCGACGTGGAGCGCGGCACGCTGCACGGGCTGCTCGAGTCGCTCCACTTGGATGCGCTTGCGTCCGCCGTGCCGCTGGAGGCCTGGTACAACATCTCCACCAGCCAGTTCATCTCGATCTGCATGTTCACGCTGGGCGCGACGATCCTCTACCGGAAGGTGCGCGCGGTGACCGCGTCGAGCTCCACCGGTGGCGGCGTGACCACGGCTCCGGCCGCGGCGTAGAAAATGCGGTTACCAGGCGACCCAACCCCATCCATCGGGTGATCAACCTCATGGTGCGCTCCAGGCCGCGGGAGGGTGGCGAGGATCCCACGATGGCCGGCTGGTTGCACGACGGGCCGGCCCGCACCCTCCGCTGGTGGGACCACCGAGAGGGTTGAGGTCTTCGCGCGCATCCGCACAATGCGCCCCCGGTGACCCCAGCGCTCTTCTCCCTCACGGTGTTCGGGTTCTCGCTCTTCGCGGGGACCGTCGGTTCGTTGCTGGGGATCGGCGGCGGGCTGCTGATCGTCCCGTTCCTCACCCTCGCGCTCGGGGTGGACATCCGCTACGCGATCGGTGCGTCGATCGTCTCGGTCATCGCCACCTCCAGCGGCGCGGCCGCCGGCTATGTGCGCGAGCGGCTCACCAACATCCGCGTGGCGATGTTCCTGGAGGTGGCCACCACCGCCGGGGCGATCACCGGCGCGTTCACCGCGGCGCTCGTGGGTGGGAAGTGGTTGTTCCTGCTCTTCGGGACGATCATCGCGTACTCCGCGGTGTCGATGCTCCTGAAGATGCTCCCGCGCGCGAAGCCGATGCGCGGCATGCCCCCGGACCGGCTCTCCGACGTGCTCGGGCTGCACGGCAGCTACTACGACGAGGCCGAGGGCGGTGAAGTCTCCTACAAGGTCACCCGTGCGCCGCTGGGGTTTGCGTTGATGTACTGCGCAGGGGTCTCCAGTGGGCTTCTGGGCATCGGCTCCGGCGCGCTCAAGGTCCCCGCGCTCGACCTGGGGATGCGGCTGCCGATCAAGGTCTCCACCGCCACCAGCAACTTCATGATCGGCGTCACCGCCGCAGCGAGCGCCGGTGTCTACTTCGCGCGCGGGGACATTGATCCGTTCGTCGCCGCGCCGGTCGCCGCGGGAGTGGTGATGGGCGCGTTCTTCGGATCGAAGCTGCTCAAACACATCCGGGCGTCGGTGATCCGCGTGATGTTCGTCGCCGTGCTGTTGTGGATCTCCTGGCAGATGTTCTCGAAGGGGCTGGCATGAATCCTGACCCTCCAGTGCAGGCCCCGTCCGTTGCCGCCGGCGTCCGCGGGATCGGACTGGAGATCGTCATCAGCGAGCTGCTCCGGTGGGGCGTGATCGCCAGCACCAGCCTCATCGTCGTCGGCATGGCGGTTACGTTCCTCCGCCACCCGGACTACTTTCAGTCCACCGAGGCGCTGCAACGCCTGACCTCGCCGGACCGCGCGCCGCACTCGCTCGAGGACGTGCTGACCGGCCTCCGCGACGTCCGGGGCACGGCAATCGAAATGGTGGGGTTGCTCAGCCTCATCGCCCTTCCGGTGGCCCGGGTGGCCTTCTCCCTGGTCGTGTTCGCCACCCGGAAGGACCGCCGCTTCGTCTGGCTCTCGGGGATGGTGCTTGGGCTGTTGACCCTGTCCTTCCTCCTCGGACGCGCCGAATAGGCCGGCACCGGGCCGTGGTTGATCACCGCACCCAACGGTAGGACACTTCCTGCGCCCCGATGCCCGAGCTGAACGAGTCCACGAAAACCGCCGACTCCGCCGCGGTCATCGCCGAGTGTGACGCCGTCGACGGGGAGATCGCCGCGCTGAAGGCCGCCTACGAGCAGTTCTTCCTGGGGCTCGAGAAGCGGCCGCCCACCGACAAGCACCAGGCCCTCGGCAGACGGATCCAGAAGCTCCGCAACATGTGGATCCGCCAGACCGCCGCGAAGTTCCGCGTGCAGTCGGTGACGCAGAAGTGGTCGACGTACGAGCGGCTGTGGTCGAAGACGATGCAGGCGATCGAGAACGGCACCTACGTGCGCGATCTCGCCCGCCTCAAGCGCAAGCAGAACGCTGCCGGCGCGCCGAAGAAGAAGGAGAAGCGGGACGCGCTGGACGATCTGGAGATCGACGAGGCGTTCGAGGAGCTCTCCGGCGGGAACCTCGACGAGGCGATCGCCCAGGCGTCCGCGGCCGCGGAGGCGTCGGTGGCGAACCGCAGGCCGGCGGTCCAGCCTGCGGAGCCGGCGGTGGCTCCGGCCATCCCCCCGCTGGTCGCGCCTCCGGTGGCGTCGGTGGAGCCGCCCCAGAGCCGGCCCGCGGCCGCTGCCGCGACGACCTTTGCGCCGAAGATCGCGCCGGTCGCTCCCTCCATCCCGCCGGTCACGCCGGCCATCGCCCCGGTGGTCCCGCCGGTGCCCGCGGCACGCGCGGCGCCTGCGCCCGGCGCAGTGGCGCGCCCGCCGTCATCACCTCCTGCTGCGCGCGCGCCGGCGAACCACAACCCCACGCTCCGGCCGGCCTCGGTTCCATCCTCCTCCGCCGCCGCACGCTCTGGCCCGTACGCTCCACCGACCGTGGCGGGCGCGTCCCAGCTCTCCGATGACAAGCTGCGCGCGGTCTACGACGCTTTCATCAAGGCCAAGCGCCGCTGCAACGAGGACACCTCGTCGATGACCTTCGAACAGGTCGCCTCCAGCCTCCGCCGGCAGGTCCCGGAGCTCATGAAGCAGCACAACGCGAAGGCGGTGGAGTTCAAGGTCGTCATCAAGGACGGCAAGGCGGTGCTGCGCGCGGTGCCGAAAGACGGATGAACCAGGACCTCGAAGCGCTCAAGGCGCGGGTGTCGAAGCTGGCGCTGATGATCTTCGACATCGACGGCACCCTCACCGACGGGCGGATTTTCTGGGTCCCCAACTCCGGGTGGACGCAGATGTACAGCGTGCGCGACGGGATGGGGATCAAACGGCTGCAGGAGGCGGGGATCGAGGTGGCGGCGATCTCCGGCGGCGACTCGCTCTCCGCGCAGATGCGGATGCAGTCGCTGGGCATCAAGCACGTGCACTTCGGCAGCCAGGACAAGGTGGCCCACTTCGAGAAGCTGCTGCAGCTCCTCAGAGTGACGCCGGAAGTGTGCGGCTACATGGCCGACGAGGTGGTGGATCTCCCGCTGTTGCGTGCAGTGGGCTTCTCCGCGGCGCCCCCGGAGGCTCCGGACGAGGTGCGTGCGGCCGTCCATTATGTGGCGTCGCGGCCGGCGGGGAACGGCGCCGCGCGCGAGGTGTGCGAGTTCGTCCTCCGGAATCGGATGTCGTAAAGCGGGCGCGCGCAGCCTTCGTTCACTGTCCGAAGCGGCGACTGCGGGCTCAGGTTGTGGGCCCCCTGCCCGGTCCCTAGCTTCCCGAATCGTCGTTTCCGGGTGAGGTGGCGCGTGGCGGGGTTCTGGTGGCTGGCAGGGGTGTCGATTGCGGGCGTGCTGCTCGCGACGAGCGGGTGCTTCGAGCCGCCGCCCGAGGCGAAGGCGCGGCTCGCCCGGGTCAAGGCGCAGAGTGAGGAGTTGGAAGCCTCACTCGATGTCATCGAAGACCGGTTGATTTTCGGCCAGTCGCTCGTCCACCAATGGCAGGAATTGGGACGGCGCCACCGGCAGGTTTCGGCGATCGCCTGTGAGAACCTCGCCCAGCACGTGGCGGGAATGGAGCACCACTTCGAATTGCAGGACGAAAGGGCGGCGCGGCTTCGGCGCATCCGGTTGCAGGCGCGCGCGCGTCACTCCACCACCACGGTGTCGGCGGTGCCCACGCGGGCGCGGAAGCCGCACCGGGCGGATTGAGACCCGGCGGCCGGGCAGGCAGGCGCAGCGAAGAGGCGCCCGAAAACGTGCGTGCTAGAACGCGCGCCATGTCTCCGAGGTGGTTCGTTCCGCTCCTGTCCGCGCCGCTGTGGGTGGCCTGCTACCCGACGACCTTCGTCTGCGGCGAACACCCGGAGCCGCTCACCCGCGATGGGGGTGAAATCGCCTGCACGCGCGCGGAGGACTGCCCGCGCCTCGCCACCGAACAGCTCTGCACGACGACGCGCCCGGTGGTGGAGGCGCCCTGCGTGGCGTGTGACGAGCTGCGCTGCGTGCGCCACGTCGCGGAGGACTGCCGGGAATGAGACCTCCGTCCGGATGGCTGGTCCTCGCGGCGACGCTCGGGGTGGCGGCCCTGAGCGGGTGCGAGGACGCGCAGGACCACATCAACCGCGCCCGGTCGCTCACCTGGGAGAAGAAGCCGGAGGCCGCCCTCAAGCAGTACCGGCTGGCGCTGGACATCATCGAACGTGACGAGTCCGCCGAGGCCCGCGTCCTCCAGGCGCGCGCGCTCAAGGGCGCCGCGGACGTCTACTACCTCGAGCTCCGCGACTTCCGGCGCGCCGTCGAGGTGTACGAAGAGCTCATCCGCGAGTGCCCGGAGGCGCCCGAGTCGCTGGACGCGCGGATCCAGCTGGCGGCGATCCTCCACAACCACTTCCACAACGCGCGCGGGGCCATCTCGGCCCTCACCGGGGCCATCGAACGCAACGCGCCCCAGAGCGCGGAGCTCGAGTACGAGGTGGCCAAGCTCTACTTCGAATTGAGCGACTACCAGCAGGCCACGCTCGAGGCGCAGAAGGTGGAGCACCAGTACGAGACCTCGCCCTGGGTCGACGACGCGATGTTCCTCGAGGCCCAGGCGCTGGGGATGATGGAGGGCCGCAGCGCGGATGCCTTCCGGGCGATGGAGCGGTTGGTGGGGAAGTTCCCGGACTCGGAGCTCGTCCCGTTCGCGCTCTACGAGATGGGCAAGCTGAAAACGGAGGCGGGGCAGCGCGAGGCGGCGATCGACCTGTGGGTCCGCGCGCTGGAGAGGCACCCGGACCCGCAGATGGTGCAGCGGAGCATCGACCGGGTCCGCAAGCAGATCATCGAACGCACGCCCGCGGGCGTGGGACGCGCCGCCTACGCCTTCGACCATGTGGCGGATTCGCGGCCGCCTTTGCCTCACCGCACCTCGCTGGAGGCGATGGGCGCCCGGCCGGACGAGGCCGGCAGCGAGAGCGATTGACGACGAACCGTTCCGAAGGCGATTGCGAGCGCGACGGGCTGCGCCCAAAGTCCGCGGCCATGAACACCGAACGTTCGAAGAGGCTGTTCGACCGCGCGAAGGCGCTCATGCCCGGCGGCGTCAACTCGCCGGTGCGCGCGTTCCGCGGCGTGGGCGGTGAACCGCTCTTCTTCAAGAGTGGCGAGGGCGCGTGGCTCACCGACGTGGATGGGAACCGCTACGTGGACTACGTGGGCTCGTGGGGCCCGCTCATCTTCGGGCACGCGTTCCCGCCCATCGTCGACGCGGTGACCGCCGCCGCGCGCAGCGGGACCTCGTTCGGTGCGCCGCACCCCGGCGAGGTCACGCTGGCGGAGCTCATCTCCCGGCGCATGCCCTCGGTGGAGAAGGTGCGCCTCGTATCCAGCGGCACCGAGGCCACCACCGCGGCCATCCGTCTGGCGCGCGGCGCGACGAAGCGGGACGTCATCCTCAAGTTCGAGGGCTGCTACCACGGCGCCGGCGACAGCTTCCTGGTCAAGGCGGGCAGCGGCGTGGAGACGCTCGGGCTGCCCGACTCGCCCGGCGTCCCCGCGGCGCTGGCCCGCCTCACGCTCACCGCGCCGTTCAATGACCTCGGCGCGGTGGAGCGCATCTTCGCGGAGCGGGGCGGGGAGATCGCCGCGGTCATCGTCGAGCCCGTGGTGGGGAACATGGGCGTGTTGATTCCCCGGCCGGGCTTCCTCGAGGGCCTGCGGGCGCTCTGCACGAAGCACGGGGCCATCTTCATCCTCGACGAGGTGATGACCGGGTTCCGCGTCGCCCGCGGTGGCGCGCAGGAGCGGTATGGAATCCGCCCGGACCTCACCACCCTGGGCAAGGTCATCGGCGGCGGGCTGCCGGTGGGCGCCTACGGAGGCCGGCGCGAGCTGATGTCGCTGATCGCTCCGGAGGGGCCCATTTACCAGGCGGGCACGCTCTCCGGGAACCCGCTCGCGGTGGCCGCGGGGATCGCCTGCCTCGAGGCGCTCGGATCGCCCGGCGCGTACGAGAAGCTGGAGGAGACGTCGCGGCAGCTGTGCGATGGGATCGAGGCGGAGGCCAAGTCCGCGGGCGTGCCGCTCACCGTGAACCGCGTGGGCAGCATGTGGACCGCGTTCTTCACGCCGCACGGCGAGCCGGTCTTCGACTACGCGTCCGCGAAGCAGGCGGACACGGCCCGGTTCGGGAGGTTCTTCCATGCGCTCCTGGAGGAGGGTGTGTATCTCGCGCCCTCGCAGTTCGAGGCGTGCTTCGTCTCACTGGCGCACGGACCGCGCGAGGTCGACCACACGCTGGCGGCGGTGAAGAAGGCGCTGCGCCGGCTGTGAGGCGGTGCTAAGGCGGACGACGGGGAGGGGCACACCGCTTGAGAATCGCCGTGGTCGGCGCGGGCATCTCTGGCCTGATGGCCGCGCGCCTGCTCGACCCGACCGACGAGGTGACGGTGTTCGAGGCGGCCCCGAAGGTGGGCGGCCACGTGGAGACGGTAGACGTGCCGCGTGCCGGTGGGACAGTGGCGGTGGACGCCGGCTTCATCGTCTTCTGCGAGCCGCACTACGCGCACTTCGCCCGGCTGTTGACGGAGCTGGGCGTGCCCAGCCGCCCCACCGACATGAGCTTCAGCGTCCGGGACGAAAAAAACCCGGCGTGGAGCTGGCGCTGCCCGGCCTGGCGCGCCTCTTCGCCCAGCGCAAAAATCTGCTCCGGCCCGGACACTTCGCCTTCGCGCGGGACCTGTTCCGGTTCTGCCAGCGCGCCGCGCGCCTCGTCGAGGAGGCGGGAGACTGCACGGTGGCGGAGCTGCTCGCCTCCCAGCGTATCCACCCGGAGCTCGGCGAGCGGTATCTGGTCCCGCTCGCGTGCGCGCTGTGGTCGGCGCCGCCGGCGGTGGTGCGGCGGTTCTCGGCGCGGCACGTCGTCCGCGCCCCTGTATGGGCGTCAGCCTCATACGGCGGATCCGTGATGACGTGGCGTTCTGTGAGGCCACTACGCCCACTCCTCGGCTTCCTCCACAGCCACGGGATGCTCCGCCTCTTCAGCCGCCCGGTGTGGCGCACCGTCGTGGGCGGGTCCCGCCTCTACGTGGACGCGCTGCTCCGCCGGCTGCGCGCCACCATTCGCACGGGCACGCCGATCGACGCGGTGACCCGCTCGGCGCCCGGCGTGGGCGTGCGGCCACGAGGCGGAACCCCGGAGGAGTTCGACGCGGCCATCCTCGCGGTGCACGGCGACGAGGCGCTGCGGCTCCTCGGCGATCCGACCGACGCAGAGCGCGAGGTGCTGGGCGCGTTCCGCTATCAGGCGAACGAGGTGATCCTCCACACCGACACCGCGCTCCTGCCCCGCAGCCCGCGCGCGTGGGCCTCGTGGAACTACCGGGCCGTGCATCGCGGTGAGGCTGGACAGCAACATCGACTACTTCGGCGGGACGGTGAACATCGCCGCCAAGCTGCAGGGGTGGGCGGACGCAGGGCAGGTGACCTTCTCGCGGAACGTGATGGCCCAGCCCGGCGTGGAGGCTCTGCTGGCGCGGATGGGTGCGCAGCCCAGGCCCATCCGCGTGGAGCTGGCCGCGCTCGACCAGCCGATTGAAGCGTTCCAGTGGGACGTCTCCTGCTGACGTACAAGTGCACCACCGCCGGCACGTCAGGGACGTCGTCGGTGCGCGCGTCGTGGCACGGCTTGCATACTCCCTCGACAGCGTGCGCCGTCGAAGCGTCGCCCGTGCTCAGCGGCTCTGCGTGCCGTGCCGTGCCTGCCGCGGCGTCTGTCGCGCGAACGCGTTCACCGACGCGTAGCCCGCGAACAGCTCGCCGGTGAGGCGCGGGCCGCCGGTCCCGTCCGGGCGGCGCAGGTAGTCGTTGATCGTCCTGCCGGCGAGGGTCCGCTGGTGGCGGTGGTGGAGGTTCATCCGCATCCGGTTCACGCCCTGGCCGGAGCGGTGGATGAAGGTCACCGTGCCGTCGCGGTCCACCTTCTCCACGGTGGCCACGTGGGTGAGTCCGTCGTTCCGCTGGCCGTCTCCGTTCCGGTCCCAGGTGTCGCGGAAGAAGATCAGATCGCCGGGTCGAGGGCCGGAGCGCTTGAGCGCCTTCAACCGGAAGGCGCGCCGCCACATGGTGGTGACCGCGTTGTCGCCGTGCAGGCCGTCGACGCCCATCGGATCCAGCCCGCCGCGCTCATAGGCGAGCCGCACCAGCCCGGAGCAGTCGTCCGGCACGCGCCGAGAGACTTGCCGCAGCGACTTGAGCCCCACCCACCTCGCCGCAATCCGGGCGATCGCCCGCCCCACCTTCGTTCCCGGCAACCGGCTGTGTTTCGCCGAGGCGGGGGCGATCTCCGCGGTGGCGGGCACGTCGGCGACGTCCTCCGTTTCGTCCTCGGGGAGCGCCTCGAGGGGAGTCGCGTCGATCGCCGCCTCGCCGAGGTCGGTCTCCGTCGTCGGATCCGTCCCCGGTGAGGCGATCGCGGCCTCGCCCGTGGTGGCGCAGGCCGGCACCAGCAGGGCCACGGTGACGATCGCGATCCTCCCCATACGCACCCCAAGCTACGCACGATGCCAACGGGGAATTCAGCACACAGGAGTCCACCCCGGTCCGGGCATTGCGCTGCGGCTGCGCGCGTGCACCGGGACCGAAAAGGGGCAGGTGGGTGCAGGTCCGCTAGACTCACCCTGCCCGCCGTGCAGGACGAGAACGCTGCTCCCATTCCCTTCGGGCAGTACCAGCTCCTGCGCCGGATCGGCGCGGGAGGGATGGGCGAGGTGTTCCTCGCGCGGGACGACGCGGTCGTGCCTCCGCGCGCGTGCGTGGTGAAGAAGGTGCTCCCGCACCTCGCGCAGAACCGCCAGTTCGTGGGGCGCTTCCTCGACGAGTCGAAGGTGGTGGTGAACCTCCGCCACCCGAACATCGCCCGCGTCTACGCGATGGGCGAGGTGGACGGGCACTACTACCTGGCCATGGAGTACGTGCAGGGCAAGACGGTCTCCCGCTTCATGCACCGGCTCCGCCAGCGCAAAGAGGAGATGCCGATCGGCCTCATCCTCCTCATCGGCGAGCGGATGTGTCAGGGCCTGGCCTACGCGCACGACGCCACCGACGCGCACGGCAACCCGCTGCACTTAGTGCACCGCGATCTCTCCCCGGCGAACGTCTGCGTCAGCTACCGCGGGGAGGTGAAGATCATCGACTTCGGCGCGGCGCAGTCCACGCTGAAGGAGGAGCAGACCGCGCCGCGCGTGGTCATCGGCAACCTCGCGTACATGTCGCCCGAGCAGGCGAAGAAGCAGCTCGTGGACCGCCGCGCGGACGTGTACTCGACCGGCGCGGTGCTCTGGGAGCTTCTGGCGTGGAAGCCGCTGCCGCAGAAGGGCGATCCGATCGAACGCTGGCGCCGCGCGGCCAACCCGGTGTGGGATCCGCCGTCGCGCCACCGCCCGTCCGTGCCGCCGGAAGTGGACGCGGTGGTGCTCAAGGCGCTCTCGCGCGAGGCGAAGGACCGCTACCCGGATGCGCTCGCGTTCGGCGCCGAGCTGGCGAAGCTGCGCGCCCGTTTCGCGCCGGGGGCGAACGACGCGGCGCTCGCGGAGCTTCTGGCGCGCGTGTTCGGCGAGGAAAAGGCCCTCGAGGACGCGGCGCTCGCGGAGATCACCGCCCGCTCGCCGATCTCCGATGATCCGACGGACCCCGCCGTCTCCGGCGCGCGCGCGCAGACCCGGGTGGAGATGCTGCTGCCGCCCACCGCGCTCGCCTTCGAGCACGCGGCGCTCTCCGCGCCGGCGGACTACGCGCCGCAGGACGAGCCGGTCACCGAACCGGGCGCCGGGCCGGACTTTTCGCGCCCGCCGAGCGAGCCGGTCAACGAGGCGCGCGCCGCCTTCGGGTTCTCGTTCCCCTCCGACGCGCACCGTTCGCTGGAGCCGGCCTGGGTGCGGGAGATCGAAGGAATCAGTTCGGGCGAGCAGGCCGTCCCCGCGAGGCCGCCGCCTGTGACGATCGGCGGGATTTCTCCGTGGCTGCTGTACACCGCCGCGTTCCTCGGCGCGCTCGGCGTGGGCTTTCTGGGCGTGTGGCTGCTGGCACGCCTCTGAGGGGCGCTGGAGTAGACTTCCGGGCGCTTGCGCTCCCCCGCTTCACGCCGCATCACGCCCGCCTTCGCGTGGGTCCTGACGGTGCTTGCGGCAGCGCCGTGTGTCGCGCACGCGGGCGGCCGGCCCTCGGCGGTCGTGGTGCTGCTCGACGCGGCGACCGCGGAGATGCGCGCGTCCTCCGGTCATGAGCTGGACGCCCTCAAGTCGCTCACCGCGGGCAGCGAGGCCGCGACGCTGGGGTGCGCGCTCGAGTACTACGGCGACCCGGCGAAGGCGCGGCTGGATTGCCACGACGCGGTGCCCGCGGGCTGGGTGGGCAACGCGCTCGACCGCGACGACGGGCGCGCCAACGTCTGGCCGGGCGCGCCCGAGGTGTGCGACGGAGTGGACAACGACTGCGACGGCGCGAAGGACAACGTCCCTGTCTGCGGCCCGAGGGTGGATCAGGCGGAGATCGCCGGCACGTGGGGCGGGGCGGACAACACGCTCGGCGCGTCCGCGGCTACGGTGAGCGGCTGCATCGCCCCGTCGGTGCACGCGGTGGCCACGACGCCGAGGGCGGACACCGCCAACAAGGTGGTGGGCGCGGCGGACGACGCCCTGGACTCGGCCACCGGAAAGGACTTCCTCCTTTATTACCCGATGCTGCGGAACGCCGGGTGGGAGCTGCGTGGGCAGCACTGGCACCTGGAGGTGGCCGGCGTGGCGCCGGCGTGGAGAACCACCTTCCGCCAGCCGGTCCTCCTCTTCCGTTCCGCCTCCGGACCGTGGGCGCGCTATGAGCCGAACCCCGGCGTGCTCGATTCCGGCTTCGTGGCGCTGGACGTGACCATCCCCGCGACCTATGCGCCGACCGGCGGCTTCAGCTACGCCCCGGGGTTCAGCTGGCAGAACGTGGACTGGATCGAAGTGCACGCCGCGCCGGCCGGGGCGAGCACCAGCTCGTTGTTCGTGGACGACTTCCGCTTCCTCACACCGTGAACGCACTCCTCGTCACCGCGGCCCTGTTGGCCGCCACCCCCTCGCCCGAGGCCGTCGAGCGCGCCTCGACGATGCGGGTCCTCGTGTGGGCTCCGGAGCTCGCCCCCCGCCAGCAGCAGGCGCTCGCCGGGGCCGCGCAGAAGGTGCTTGCCGAGCTCACCGCCTTCGACGTCTCCGCTCCGCAGCTTCTGAAGGCGCCGTGTGAGGGCGCGGCGTGCCTGGGGCGTCAGACCTCCGCCGAGGCGCCGTTCGTCATCGCGCTCTCCGCTGCCGTGCCCAGCCTGGTGCTGGAGCTCCGCGGCGAGCTCTACGACGCGGGCACCGGCGCGCGGGTGCGAAAGACCGTCCGCGGCGGGAACCCGGACGCGCCGCAGGAGGCCGTGCGCACGCTGCTCGATGCGCTGCTTCCGAAGTGGGCGCGCAAGGGGCAGGCGTCGATCGCCGTGCGCGCGCCGAACGAGGCGGTGGTCAAGGTCGACGGGCGCCGGGTGGCGCTCACGCCGCTGGGTGACGCGGTGGGCGTGCCCGCGGGCGTGCACGACATCGACGTGGTGTTCCCGAACGGGGACGCGGTGCTGTTCCGCCGGAAGCTGGAGGAGGGCGCCCGGTTCACGGCGCAGGTCGATCCCTCCGGCGCGCTGGCGGAGCTGCAACTGGCCGACACCGTCCGCCGTCCGCCTGCGCTTCGTTACGTGTCCTACGGGCTGTTCGGCGCCGGCGCGGTGGCGATCGCCGGGTCCCTCATCGCCGGCGGGCTGGCGCGGGGCACGGCGCATCAGCTGCGCGGGTGCGATCCGGCGGACCGCTCCTGCCTGAGAATCGACGAGGCGAACGCGCTGCACGCGCGCGCCGAACGCTACGCCCAGACGGGGAACGTGCTGCTCGTCGGCGGGGCCGTGCTGGGGGCCGCGGGCATCGGCGTCTTCGCGTTCGACGTGGCCGGAGGCCGATGACGTGATGGTCCGCCGCATCCGTCAGCGCTTCGTGCGTGTGCTGCCCCGGGCCGGAGTGCGTGCCGCGCCCGTCGCGCCCATGGCGCTGCTCCTTGCGCTCACCGCCTGCTACCAGGCGCCGCCGGCGGACGGGCCGTACCGCTGCCTTGCGGACGGCGACTGCGGCGAGGGGATGGTCTGCGACGACGGGCTGTGCTGCGTCATCGGCGGGACGCCGGCGTGCACCACGCTCGTGCTGGACGGCGGCGTGTGCGCGAACGGCGCCGCGGCGAAGCGCTACTACTTGGACAAGGACGGGGACGGGTTCGGCGGCGCCAACTCCGAACGGCTCGCCTGCGCGCAGCCGCGCACCGTACCGGACGACGCGCCGAACGCGCAGTGGATCGAGCTCGGCGGGGACTGCCTGGACGACGACCCTTCCGCCCACCCCGGCGCGGCCGAGACGTGCGACGGCATCGACAACGACTGCAACGGCGAGGTCGACGACGGGCTGCCCAGGGTGGACCTGTACCCCGACCGGGACAACGACGGTTACGGGGATTTGGCCGCCAGCCCCTCGCCGCGGTGCGGGCCGACGCCGGGGATGGTCGCGGACGCGAGCGACTGCAAGGACAACGACGCCACCGTTCACCCCGGCGCCACGGAGATCTGCAACGGCATTGACGACGACTGCGACGGGGTGAAGGACGAGTCCGCTCCGGAATTGGGCAAGCGCTGCTTCGACAGCGCGCGGGTGGGCGCGTGCCAGCGCGGGAAGATCGCCTGCGTGGACGGCGCGCTCGTCTGCGCACAAGATGCGACGCCCGCGCAGGAGCGCTGCAACGGCGTGGACGACGACTGCAACGGGAAGACCGACGAACAGCCCGGCTGCGGCGGCCCGGTCAATCTCCTGACCGACCCCAACGTCACCACCGGCGTGAAGATTGTCGACTACCCGGGCGGCAACCTCGGCGCGGTCACCACCTGCCAGAAGAACCGCACCTCCAACGCGCCGACCAACGACACCTTCAACGGCACCACCTGGTCCGGCGTCGCCGGCGGCACCCACGTGCTGTGGGTCGAGACGTCGATGCCGTACTGGGATCTACGCAAGGAGAAGCTGGCGCTCCACATCCAGTTCACCGCCTCCGCGGGCGGCGGGTTCGGCGGGAACATGCCGATCATCCTTCTGTGCGGCAGCGCGTCGGGCGAGTTCATCCGCTACCAGCCGAAGGCGCCCGGGTTCATGAGCGGCGGCACGTCGATCTCCGTCGATCAGCACATCCCGCTCGTGGGCACCTCCGTCTGGTCTCCGCTGTACCCGGACACCGATCTGCTGAACATCGTGCGGGTGGAGATCCTCGTGCAGCCCGTCCTCTCCAGCTCTCCGCCGCCGGCGTTCTCCATCAAGTTCCAGAAGCTCGGCTTCGAGGTGCTGCCGTGAGGACCCGGCGTGCCGTCCTCCTGGCCTGTGCGCTCGCCGTCACGCTGGCGTGCTACCGCGCGCCCGACGCCTCTGGACCGTACCAGTGCCTCGAGGACCAAAGCTGCGGCGAAGGGATGGTCTGCGACGACGGGCTGTGCTGCGTGCCCGGCGGGGCGCCCGCGTGCCGCACCCGCGTGCCCGAATCGGGGATCTGCCCCGACGGGAGCAAGCCGACGCTCTGGTCGTTGGATCGCGACGGGGACGGCCTGGGCGATCCCTCCACCACGAAGCCTGCGTGCGCCCAGCCGTACGCCACACCGCCCGGCGCCGAAGGCGCGAAGTGGGTCCCCTTCGCCGGCGACTGTGACGACCGCGATCCCGGCGCCTTCCCGGGCGCGCCCGAGCTGTGCGACGGCCGGGACAACGACTGCGACGGCGTGCCCGACGACGGGCTGCCGCAGCGCAGCTTCTACGTGGACGCGGACGGCGATGGCGCGGGCGACGAGAACGGCGAGCCGCTCGCTCTGTGCGCGGCGCGCCCGGGCACGGTGGACAACGCGTCCGACTGCAACGACGGCGATGCGCAGGTACGTCCCGGCGCGCCCGAGCGCTGCAACGACGAGGACGACGACTGCAACGGGCTCAAGGACGACGAAGTCCCCGGGCTCGGGGAGGCGTGCACCGATGGCGCGCGGATCGGCGTCTGCCAGGCCGGCAAGACCGCCTGCGACGCCGGGCAGGTGGTGTGCTCGCAAGTTGTGTTCGCGGATGTGGAGACGTGCAACGGCCTGGACGACGACTGCAACGGCGTCGGGGACGACAGCCCCGGTTGCGGCGGACCCGCGGACCTGCTCTCCGGGGTGGGCGTGTCCTACGGCGCGCGCAAGCTCACCAACGCGCCATTGGCAGAGGTGAACGGTTGCATGAGCACCGCTCAGGGGACGCCGGCCGTCTTCAACTCCGGAACCTGGCTGGTGACCGACCCGGTGTCCCAGGTCGCCTGGGTGGCTGCCTCCGGCGGGACGGCGTGGGACCTGCGCAAGCCCGGGCTCAACCTCCGGCTGGGGATGGGGATGTCGGTCATCACCTTCAACGGCCCGCCGGTGTTCAGCGACACGCTCCAGCCGGTGGTGCTGCTGTGCAACGGGGACACGCTCGTCGCGAAGTACCAGCCCACCGGGGTGAAGCTCCCGAACTCGGCCACTCCCTTCGAGGACGTCATCCCGCTTGCCACCGGAGGGAACGGCTGGACGCTGGTCACGCCCAACCCGGACCTGTCGCAGGTCAAACGGGTGGAGCTGGTGATGGAGCCGCGGGACGGGCCGAAGAGCGTCAACATCCGCGTGTTTGTGACGAAGCTGGGTTTCGAAACGGCCCCATGAGGCTGCCCGACCGCTCCGCGCCCGCGACGCTTCGATCGGCGTTGCCTCACCTCTGACTGCGTGCTACGCGGCGCGCGGTTTTCAACAGTCCGGCAGGAGGCGGTCGATGGCGGAAGAACGGCCGGACAAGAAGGGCGACGGGTCGGAGTTGAGTGACACCGCGCGCGCGATGCAGGGCGCCATGCCCTGGGTCGGGGCGGTGTGGAAGTTCGTCGGTGGGACGGCGGTCGGCGTCATCGCCGGGTACTTCCTGGACAGGTGGTTGGGGACGACCCCATGGCTGTTGCTGGGGTTGGCGCTGCTGGGGACGGGCGTGGGCTTCTACGGCTTCATCCACGACGTGACGAAGCTGGGGAAGAAGCGATGACCGCGAAGGTGCTCGCGCTGCACGGCGGGCTCTTCGCGGGGGTGGCGGTCGGAGCGGTGGTGCTGGCGTTGCTGTGGCCGGCCCAGGCGGCGGCGCAGAGGACGGCGGCGGTCGGCGCGGCGATGTGCGCGGGGAGCGGCGCTCTGGCGCTGCTCTTCAAGCGCCGGGCGAGGTCACTCAACGCGGCGCTCCTGGTGGTGGTGCTGGTGTTCGGGGTGAGGGCGGCGCTGGTGACGGCGGGCGCGCTGTTGGCGCAGCGGCTGGGCGGCGGGGCCATGCCGTTCGTGTGGGGGTTTTTCGGGACGTACTTCCCGCTGCAGTGGATCGAGGTCAGCTACCTCGTGCAGGCGGCGAAGCAGACGAGGTCGCAGGCGGAGCGATGATGAAGGTCAAGAGGATCATCCTGGGTGCGTGGGTCGCGGCGCTGGCGGTGTCCGGCGGCGTGGCGTTCGCGCAGCACGGCGGCGGCGAGCACGGGACGGAGGCGGCGCCCGCCGCGCACGAGGAGAAGCAGGACGTCTCCGGCTTCATCTTCCACCACGTGGCGGACGCCAACGAGTTCGAGCTCGAGATCCCGCTCAACCACCACGCCAACAAGGTCCTCCACTTCCCGCAGATCTGGATCCCCATCAAATCCGGCGCGGTGTGCCCGGCAAACTCGGGCTTCCAAATCACCGGCGCGAACGAGGGCGGCGGCCATCACGAAGCGCACCGCCCCGGCCTGTCCGAGGGCTGCCTCGATCTCTCCCCCACCAAGCACGTGATGATGCTGGTGCTCGCGTCGATCGTGCTGGTGCTGCTGTTCGTGCTCGGCACGCACAAGGACAAGAACCAGCTCGTCCCGAAGGGCCGCCTCGCCAACGCGCTGGAGATGCTGGTGGTGTTCGCGCGGGACGAGATCGCCATCAAGAACATCGGCAAGGAGGAGGGCCCGCGGTACGTGCCCTACATCCTCTCGGTGTTCTTCTTCATCCTGTTCGTGAACCTGTGGGGCCTCGTGCCGGAGATGGCCACCGCCACCGGCAACATCGGCGTCACCGCGGCGCTGGCCGCCATCACCTTCGTACTCACGCAGATCGCGTCGATCCGGTCCGCAGGCGTGGTGGGCTTCCTCAAGCACCTCACCGGCGGCGTGCACTGGCTGTTGTGGCCGATCATGGTCCCGGTGGAGATCCTCGGCCTGTTCACCAAGCCCTTCGCGTTGACGATGCGTCTGTTCGCCAACATGGTCGCCGGGCACGTGGTGATCTTCTTCCTGCTGGGCCTGATCTTCATCATGGGCTCGGTCGCGTGGGCGGGGATCGCGGTGCCCTTCGCGCTGGCCATCTACATGCTGGAGATCTTCGTCGCCTTCCTGCAGGCGTACATCTTCGCGCTGCTCTCCGCGCTCTTCATCGGGATGGGCGTGGCGATGGGCCACCACGATCACGGCGACGCCCACGAGCACGGCCACGCGCCGGAAGGCGCGCACAGCCACGACCACGGCGCCGCCCACCAGCTTTCGGGCGGGTAGTCCCGCCCCAAAAGGACCCGCCGGTCACAGTGGCCGGCGGAGGTAGTCAGATGGGCTTTTCGACCCCCCCGACAAGCGGGTCCGCATCAGAAAGTGAAGACGACACCATGATTCAGCTCGCTCTCGCGTTCCTCGGCGCCGGTCTCGGCGCCGGCCTCGCCATCATCGGCGCCGGTCTCGGCATCGGTAAGCTCGCCGCCTCCGCCATGGAGGGCACCGCACGTCAGCCGTCCGCCGGCGGCGACATCCGTACGTCGATGATCATCGCCGCGGCGCTCATCGAAGGCGTGTGTCTGTTCGCGCTGGTCATCTGCATCATCCTCGCCAACAAGACGGGCGCCGCCTAAGGGCCGGCCCCGGTCGTACCGCCGGGAGCTCTGCTTCGTCCGAAGAGGAGCTCCCGGCCTTCATCCTCACTGCTTCACCGTTTCATCGAACGCCATGCACCTCACCCTCCTCGCCGCCAGCCTCACCGAGATTCGCCCCGCGCTGATCTTCTGGACGCTGATCACCTTCGGCATCGTCGCCCTGGTGCTCCGCTGGAAGGCGTGGGGCCCGGTCCTCGCCCTCGTCGACGAGCGCGAGAAGCAAATCCAGAACGCGGTGGACGCCGCCAAGCGTGAGCGTGCCGAGGCCGAGAAGCTCCTCGCCGAACAGAAGAACGCGATCGCCGAAGCCCGCCGCGAGGCCGCGGAGATGATGCGCAAGGCCCAAGCGGACATGGACAGGTTCCGCGAAGAGCTCAAGTCGCAGGCCAGCCGCGAGGCCGCCGAGCTCAAGGCCCAGGCGGCCCGGGAGATTGAAGAGCAGAAGAAGAAGGCGGTCGCCGAGGTCCGCGCGATGGCCGCCAACCTGGCGATCGACGTCGCCGCCCAGCTGATCGGAGAGCGGCTGGATGAGTCGAAGCACCGCGCGCTCGCGGAGCAGTACATCGACCAGCTGGCGGCCAACAAGCCGCTGCAGCGCCCGCCGGCGAGCTGAGCGTCTCATCCGGCCTTGGGACGTGCGATGCGGGCGCCTTCGGGGCGCCCGTCGTCGTTTGGGGGCCCCAGTCGTGCCGCTTGCGACGGCGGACCCGATCCCTTAGATGCCCCCGCCGATGGGTCTTTCAATCGGCATCGTCGGGCTCCCCAACGTGGGCAAGTCCACGCTCTTCAACGCGCTGTCCGCGGCCGGCGCTCAGGCGGCGAACTATCCCTTCTGCACCATCGAGCCGAACATCGGCGTGGTGCCGGTCCCGGACGAGCGGTTGGACAAGCTCGCCGAGCTGGTGAAGCCAGAGCGGGTCGTCCCCACCTCGCTGGAGTTCGTGGACATCGCGGGGTTGGTGCGCGGCGCCTCGAAGGGCGAGGGGCTGGGCAATCAGTTCCTCGCCAACATCCGCCAGGTCGACGCGGTCCTGCACGTCCTTCGCTGCTTCGAGGACGCGAACGTCACCCACGTGGAAGGCGGCGTGGACCCGAAGCGGGACAAGGAGATCATCGACATCGAGCTCGGGCTCAAAGACCTCGAGACCATCGAGAAGCGCCGCGAGAAGTCGCTCAAGATGGCCAAGGCCGGCGGCAAGGCCGGCGAAGAGGCGAAGGCGGACGTCGCGCTCTGCGAGAAGGTGAAGGCGGCGCTGGATGCGGGCGTGCCGGTGCGCGCGCAGAAGCTCACCGACGAGGAGCGGGCCGCGCTGCGCGACCTCTTCCTGCTCACCGCCAAGCCGGTGCTGTACGTCGCCAACATCTCCGAGTCGCAGCTGGCCGACGCGCAGAACGATCCGCACGTGAAGCAGGTCGCGGAGATCGCCGCATCGGAGGGCGCCGAGTACGTGGTCCTGGCCGCGGCGATCGAGTCGGAGATCCAGCAGCTCCCGCCGGCGGACCGGAAGGGTTTTCTGGAGAGCGTCGGGCTGACGGAGCCCGGGCTGCACAAGGTCGTCCGCGCCGGTTACAAGCTGCTCGGGCTGCAGACGTACTTCACCGTGGGCCCGCAGGAGTGCCGCGCCTGGACCATCCACAAAGGGTGGAAGGCGCCCCAGGCCGCCGGCGTCATCCACTCCGACTTCGAGCGCGGCTTCATCAAGGCCGAGGTCATCTCCTACGAGGACATGATCCGCCTGGGCAGCGAGGCCGCGGTGAAGGAGAAGGGCCTGCTCCGCGTGGAGGGCAAGGACTACGTCGTGCAGGACGGCGACCTGATGCACTTCCGCTTCAACGTGTGAGCCGATGGCCGCGCTGCTCGAGCGGCTGGGGCGTGACGGGCTGCTCAAGCGCGGGGTGACGCCTGAGCCAGAGTCGGCGCCGCGCCCCGGGCCGCCGCACCTGGAGCTGCTGACGCTGTGCGAGCGCGGGCTGTTGGACGGCGGGCTGTCGGTCGCGCTCGGCGTGCGGCCGGATGAGCTCATCGGCCCGCTGTGTCAGGCGATCGGCGGCAGCGCGACGAGGCTCCGGGTCGTCGACGTGCGCGATGGGCCCGTCCTCGAGCTGCGCATCCGCTACGGAGAGGTGGAGGAACCGTGGGAGGTCGAAGATCTCCTGGCGCTCGTCCACAACCTCAACGACCTGTTCGCGGGCGATCCGAAGGCGCGGGCGGTGGCCGTGCTGGGCGAGTGGGAGGACGCGCTGCAGCTGTGGTGTGTGCACAAGCGCGACCTCCCGAAGCTTTGGCGCGCGGACTATTTCGCGCCGCGGAACCGGCAGGAGCTCGCCCGCTTGTTGGCGGTTGCCGGGCAAGGTCGGTAGCCTTCGGGCATGACGCGAACCCTCCTGTTCTCCGTAGGGGCAGCCATGGCGCTCGCCTGGGCGGCCGGCTGCAAGGCGCACGAGACGACGTTCAAGCTGCTGGACCTGAAGGCGGCGCAGGCGGCGCACACAGCCCACGCCGTCTTCGTGGACGCGAACACGCCCGAGTTCCGCGCGAAGAACGGCGTCGTGCCAGGGGCGATTCTCCTCGACAACTACAGGACGTACGACGTGGCGACGACCCTGCCGGCGGACAAGAACACGCCGCTCGTCTTCTACTGCACCAGCCGGACCTGAACCGCCTCTCACACGGCCGCCGGTCGGGCGGTCGAAGCGGGCTACACCAACGTGTCGGTGATGGCGGACGGATTCAAGGGCTGGAAGGAGGCGGGGAACCCTGTAGAAGAGGTGGAGTGAATGACGCGCCACTGAACGTGCCCACGCCGAGCGGCGTGCTGGTGCTCTTCGATCCCGAGACCCTCGAACACCGCCGCCGCGCGCCGCGCGAGTGGACGGAGAACCGCGCCGAGTTGGAGCGTGAGGTCGCCGCGGCGCACGTCGCGGCGCTCCCGTTGGGCGAAGGGCAGAAGGCGGCGCTGGTGTCGATCGAACAGGGCGCACCGCCCGCGGATCCCGGAATCGTCACCGCGCGGGTCCGCGTGAAGCACCGCGGGTTGTTTCTGGGCGACCGGTCGGAGCTTCCGTCGCAGGCATGGGGGAAGCGGCGCTGGAACGCGTGGGACTGGCTGTTCGCCGTGTTCCTCGTCTCCATCATCCCTTTCGGCCTGTGGATCGTGAGGTTCAGCGCCGACATTCTGTGGATCCTCTTCGGCACGGTGGCGCTGTTCATCGTGCTGCTGATTCCGCTGAGCTTGCCGTTCATCCGCAGCGGCTGGGGCTTCGCGCGGCGGAGCACGATGCCGCCGAAAGACCATCCCGACCGGATGCTCGCCTTCGAACCCGGGGAGTACCTCGTCGCGCTGCAGCGGCGCGGCACGGACGGCGTGCGCGAGCACGTCTCGCTGTGGTTCGGGCGTTCTGTAAGCGGCTGACGGCGCCGTCCCTCAGGACGCAGGCTGCAGGACCCACGACGGTCGGGGCTCGCCGGAACGCTGGAGCGCACCCGGCGCGCCGACGACCGTGAACGTCTCGACCTCCGCGGCCTTGCCCTTGACGGCTTCCGCGGTCATGGTTGCAAGCCAAACGGGGCCGGTGCCGTCCGGAAACAATCAGGAAGGCACGGCCGCGCAGCGGCGGCGCGCTCGGCTTTGCCGTGCCCTGCCCGCGTGCGGGACGCCCTCGGCGCGGAGCTCGGGGCGATGGAGCAGCAGCTCAAGGAGGAGGATCTGGCTGGAGCAGATCCCCTCCGAGACGCAGGAAGCGCCCCGCCTGGAGTGAGCGGGGCCGGCAGCGGACCTACGAGCGCGGGGTCTCGACCGGCGCGCCGGCCTTCTTCCAGCCCATGATGCCGGCCTTCATCACGTTCACGTCGGTGTAGCCAGCGCTGACCGCCTTCTTCGCCGCCTCCACGGACGCGCCGCACTTCTCGTTCGCGCAGTAGAAGATGAACTTCGCGTCCTTCTTGTCGCCCAGCTCCTTCGCCGGCTCGAAGGTCTTGAGGGTGATGAGCTTCGCGCCCGCGACGATGCCGTACTTCGCGCGGGTGTCCTGGTTGTTGGCGTCCACGAAGGTGGCGGTGCCGCTCTTCTGGATGGCGATGGCGTCCTCCAGCTTCACGTGCTTGATGGACGCCTGGGCGTGATCGTCACACGCGAACGCGGCGGCGGGGACGGCGAGGACGGCGGCAACAGCGACGACGGCATGAGACAGTCGCATGGCGTGACTCCGTGAGAGGGTGGAACGGTCGACTTTCATGCCGGGCCGCGCCCCGCCATGCAACGCCTTCCGGATCAGCGCGCGGCCAGCCGCGCAGCAGACAACAGCGCGGCGATCATCGGGTCGGCGCTCGCCACACCTTGTCCGGCGATGTCGTAGGCCACGCCGTGGTCCGGCGAGGTGCGCGGGACGGGCAACCCGAGCGTGACGTTCACGGTCCGTTCGAAGTCCAGCGCCTTGGCCGCCACGAGGCCCTGGTCGTGGAACATGGCCAAAACCGCGTCGAAGCCGATGCCCCGCGCCGCGCGGGCGAAGAGCCCGTCTGCGGGCAGCGGGCCGTGCACGTCCAGGCCTTCGGCGCGCGCGCGTTCGATGGCGGGTGCAATCACCTCCACCTCCTCGCGGCCCAGGAGCCCGCCCTCGCCGGCGTGCGGGTTGAGGCCGCACACCGCGATTTTCGGCCGCCGGCCGACCACCGGCTCCAGCGACCGCGAGAGCAGCCGCAGCTGCGACACCAGCTTCGGCACGCTGAGCAGAGCGGCCACGCGCGTCAGCGGGACGTGGTTGGTCGCCAGCGCCACGCGCACCCGGGGCCCGTCCATCAGCATCAGCACCTCGACACCGAAGGCCTCGGCCAGGACCTCGGTGTGGCCCATGAACGGAATGCCCGCGCGGGAGATCTGCTCCTTCGACACCGGGGCGGTGCACAGGGCGTCCACCGCGCCGCGCCGCGCCGCCAGGATGGCCTCCTGCACGTAGGCGTACTGGGCGCGGCCGCCGGCCAGAGTCGGCGCACCGGGCCTGCGGTCCGCCTCCGCGAGCGTGCTCACCTCGACGATCGCCGGCGCCAAGCCGCCGGGTTCGAACGGCGCGGGCACACGCGGCCAGGTGGCGAACACGTCGAAGCGCTGCAGCACGCCCCAGTCGCCGAACACCACCGGGCGAAGCGCCGCGCGCACGCGTGCATCGTTCAGCGCAGCGGCGACGATCTCCGGGCCGATCCCGGAGGGATCGCCCAGCGAGATGCCCACGATGGGGAGAGCGCCGTCGGCCATCGCACCCGGCTACAGCTTCAGCTTCACTTCCACCGCCGCCTGCGAGCGCAGCTCCTTCACGTGCTCGGCGGTGTAGTGGTCCAGCTGTTCGCGCATGATCCGCTCCTGGAGCTCGGCCTTCATCTCCTCGAACGGCTTCACCGACCCGCTGCGCCGCTCCTCCACCTTGAGCACGTGCCAGCCGTAGCGGCTGCGGATCGGATCCGACACGCCGCCGATGGGGAGCGAGAACGCGGCCTTCTCCACCTCGGGCAGCATCACGCCGCGCTTGAAGAAGCCGAGATCGCCGCCGTCCTCCCGCGAGGGGCCTTCGCTCTTCTGCTTCGCCAGCTCGGCGAAGTCCACGCCGGGCTGGCGCGCCTCCTCGGCGATCGCCTGCGCCTTCTTCCGCGCCGCCTCCACCTCCTCCGGCTTCGCGTCGGAGGGGACCTTGATGAGGATGTGGCGGGCGTGGACCTCGGCGTCGGCCTGCTCCAGCCGCGCCAGCTTGTCGTATTCGGCGCGCAGGTCCTTCTCGCTCACCTTCACCTTGCTGCGCACCTTGAGGTTCACCAGCTTGAGCTGGCGCAGGTGCTTTTTCATGAAGTCCTTGTACTGGGAGAGCGTGTAGCCCTCTTGGCGGAGCGCCTGCTCGAACTGCTCGGGGTCCATGTTGTTCTGCTTGCGCATGTCCTCGACCGCCAGGTCCGCCTCCTGGTCGGTGACGACGATGCCGAGGTCGTCCATCTCCTTCTCGAGGAGCTTCTCGGCGATGAGCTGATCCAGCGCGGTCTGCAGCGCGCGGTGTTTGAGCGCGTTGCGCTGGGCCGGGTCGCCCTGATGGTTGGCGGCCGTCAGCTCCGGCGCCGCCCGCTGTTCGACCTCCGAGTACGGGATGATGTCGCCGTTGACCACCGCGGCGACGCGATCCACCAGCTCGGCCGAGGCCAGGGTGGCAACCAGCAGCGCTCCGGCGCCCAGGGCCCGGTGCAAGGGCTTCATCGGTGCGACTCCTTCGGCGAAGGCGTGTTCGCCTGCGGCCGGCCGGTGATCGACTGCAGCACCGGCTCGTTGATTGTGACGGTGGCCTCCTGCCGGAGGCGGGCCACGTACGCGCGCTGCGCTTCGGCGCGCTTGAGCTCGAGGATCTTCGCCTCCACCTCCCGGCGGGCCTCGGTCAGCTCGAGCTGCCGGGCGGGCTTCTTCTCCAGCACTTTGAACAGGTGGAAGCCGTACTCGGTGGCGACGACGTCGGACACCTGCCCCACGCCCAGCCGGAACGCCACGTCGTCGAACGCGGGGGGCATCTGGCCGCGCGCGAAGAAGCCGAGGTCGCCGCCCACCTTCGCGTCGGCGGAGAGCGAATACTTGCGCGCGAGGTCCGCGAACTTCTTCCCCTGACGCAAGAGCTGCTGGACCCTGCGCGCCTCGTCCAGCGTCTTCACGACGATCTGCTGCGCGTGCACCCGCTCGGGAAGGGAGAACTCGTCCTTGTGCTCCTCGAAGTACTGGCGGATCTCCTCCTCGGTGACCGCCACGCGCGGGTAGACGTGCTCGTCGAAGAGCTTCTCCACCACCAGCAGCGCCGCGGTCTTGCGCTTCAGCTCGGCCTGCGTGAGCTGGCTCTGCACCAAGGCCTCGTTGAAGCCCTCCGCCGGATAGTCCGCGCTGATCCGCATCACCCGCCGGTCCACCTCCTCCGGCCGCGCGGTGATGTTGAGCTTCGCCGCCGCCTGCAGGAGCAGACGCTGGTCAATGAGCTCGTCGAGGAGCGCCCGCCGCATCGGCTCCACCTGTTCGGGGGCGCGGGGGTCCAGCGCGTCGACGAACTGCAGGTTGCGCTGGAACTCCTTCTCGAACTCTTCGCGCGTGATGAGCTCGCCGTTGACGATCGCCACCGTGTTCCCGTCGATGGCGCTCGCCTGCTTCTCGTGGCAGCCGGCGAGCGCCGCGGCCGCGCACGCCACCGTGAGGGCGGTCGGAACGAGAGAGGGGTGCCGGCGCGGGGTGTTCATCAAGGGTTTCTCTGGGGCCGAAGTCGCCCGGGCGCTATCGCACCGGCGGGCCAGCGACCGGAGGGATGTAGCCGGGCGGGGGACCCTTCGCATCCTTCGCCGGCGCCTTCATGTCGATTTCCATCTTCGCCAGCACCGCGTCGTTCAGCGTGTATCCGGCTTTCTGCTTGAGGCTGTCGACGAACTTGTTGAAGTTCTCCTGCCGCCGCTCGTAGAGCAGCCGGCTCTGGATCTGCGTCTTGACCTGATCCACGCCCAGGTTGAGCGCCGCCTGACGGCCCTGGAGCTTGAGGATGTGGAAGCCCTTTGGCGTGACGACGAGGTCGGAGACCTGGCCCACCTGGGTGAGCGTCTTCGCGGCCGCGGCGACCTCCGAACCGTACTGTGCGGTCAGCTCCTCGTTGGAGAGGTAGCGCATGTCGCCTTTGAGGGGCTTCGTCTTCGCGTCGTCCGAGTTCTCGGTGACGAGCTGCCCGAAGCCGGCGTAGTCCAGCGGTTGGAGCGCGCGCGCCTTCGCGAGGAGCTCTTCCGCCTTCTTCTTCTTCGCCGCGTAGTCCGGCGACTTCGGATCGGCGGCGATGAACAGGTGCGACATCCGCACCATCTCCGGCTTCACGTAGTCCGACTTGTGCTTCTCGTAGTACTCCGCGACCTCCGCGTCGGAGATTGGGGTGGGCTTTTCATCGAGCTCCTTCTGGATGAGCCGCTGCACCATCACCTTCTTGGCGGTCTCGATGACCTCGGGATCGTTCTGCAGTCCGCGCGCGGCCGCTTCCTGGGCGAGCAGCTCGAAGCGCACCAGCCCTTCGACATAATTCTTGCGCTCCTGCACCGTCTGGTAGCGGGCGCGGGCGAAGGGGCTCATCTCGGCGAAGCGCTCCTTCAACTCCTCCACGGTGATCGAATCCCCGCCGAAGGTGGCGACCGGCGTCCCGGTGCCGTCCCGGTTGTGCTTGAAGTTCATCCCAGTGCTGGAGCTCTTCTGGCACCCGGCGAAGGCGATCAGCGCAACCGCCGAGGAGGCGAGCGCCAGGGTGGCCAGACTTCGGCGGTACGGAATCAGGCTCATGCAGGTCTCTCCTCGAGAGGGCGCACAGCTACCACGGTCCAGCGGACGCAACAAAAGCTCTATGGGCGCGGGAAAATTCCACGGCGCGCGTTCGGAGTTGATCTGTTTCGTTGCCGGCGGCAACCAAGCGGCGTGATGCGCCCGCTCTGCCCGTTCGTCGCCGGCCTCATGCTCTGTGGAAACGCCTGGGCCCTGGACCAGCTCGCCCACCGCTGGATCACCGAAGACCAATGCCGGGCGGCGGGGTTCGACGCCGTGTTCTGCACGCGTGTCGGCGTGGAGAACGGCAACGTCGACGCCCGCGAGTGGGAGGACATGGCGGCGCACGCGCAGGCGGAGTCGGCGACGGAGATGTGCGGCGGCGCGAAGGCGACGCTGGAACGGCTGCGTGGGCTCGGCGCCGGGCTCCGGCCGCTGGCCGAGGCCATTGCCGACGCGAAGAGCGAAGCGGAACAGGTGCAGGCGATCGAGTCCTTCGCCGACGTGCTCGGCCGCGCCATGCACACGTTCCAGGATCTCTGCGCCCACCAGGGCATGACCAACATCCAGCACGCGTGGTTCTCGGCGTCGGACCAATGCGACGGGACCTCCCAAAACCCGGACGCCGCCCCAAAGGCCGCCGAGTGCGCGAAGAGCTTCACCGCCGATGTCTTCGCCGCGGTGAAGGACGAGCTGGCCAAGCTCGGCGTCTCTCCCGGGCAGTTCCCGGAGACGGACGCCTGGGCGGGGCGTCTGTTGCCGGCTTCGGACCAGTTGTGCGCGTACCTCGTTTCGGCGGGCCAGTGGGACGGGAAGGACCACCGCTGGGAGCTGGAGGGGATGAAGACGGCCACGCTGACGGCGTTTCTGGCCGGCTGGCGGGACGAGCCCTTGCCGGCGCTGGACTGCGCGACGCTGGAGGCGCCGCCGGCGGCGGACGTCGACGTGTCGAAGGGCACGCCGTGGTGCGCGAGCGCCGAGGCGGTGTGCCAGGCCGCCGGCGAGCCCGGCCTCGGGTGCGGCTGCACGACGGCCTCGGGCGCGGCGGTGTGGCCGTTCGCGGTGCTGGGCGCGCTCGTGACGCTCTGGCGGCGGCGTCTTCGCCGGTAGGGCGCCGCATGCGCACATCGACGCGCGCCGGACGCCCGCTATCGTGCGCGCGCGATGAAGTCCTCCTCCGTTCCCTTCGTCCTCGCGATCGCCGCCGTCGGCGCTGCGCTCGCGCTCACGGCCTCGTGCGGTTCCTCCCGCGGCGACTGCAGCCCACAGAATTGCAGCGGCTGCTGCGATGAGGACGGGACGTGCCAGCCCGGCTTCCTCGCGGACGCGTGCGGACTCAACGGCGCGGCGTGCGCGGTCTGCACCTCTCCGCAATTCTGCGGCAACGGCGTGTGCATGCTGCCGGGGACGGGCGGAGGAGCGGACGGCGGGGGAAACGACGGCGGGACGCCGGATGGCGGCGGGTCCACCTGCGAGGGGATGGGCGGCGATCGCGTCGCGCAGGTGTGCGCGCGCTGGAAGTGCGAACGCGCCGATCTGAGCGAGGGCACCTGGAACGGAAACGTCGCGGCGTGCAACGCGGGCGACAACCCGGACAACCGCACGCGCGCGGTGAAGCTGGTGAACCTCTACCGCTTCCTCGCCCAACTTCCGGAGGTCACCCACGAGGCGACGCGCGACCAACAGGCGCAACAGTGCGCTCTGATGATGGACGCCAACGACGCGCTCAGCCACATGCCGCCCGTGGACTGGGAGTGCCACACGGCGGAGGGCGCGCTCGCGGCGAGCAAGAGCAACATCGCCAGCGCTCCGGGTGTGCAGGCCATCGACCTGTACATGGTCGACTTCGGCAACCCCGACACGCTGGGGCACCGCCGGTGGATTCTGTCGCCGAAGCTCGGGCCGGTGGGGTCGGGCACCACCTCGAGCTACTCCTGTCTCTACGTCATCGGCGGCACGGGCACGGCTACGCGCGAGTATGTGGCGTGGCCACCGCCCGGGCCGTTCCCGCTTGCCGCCTTCGCGCCGTCGGGCGCGTTCGGCGAATCCGTCAACTCCACCGGCTGGTCCATCCAGAGCGAGACCATCGACCTCGGCCCGGCGCTGGTGTCCGTATCCGATGTCACCGGCGGCGAGACGCTGCCGGTCACGGTGACGCCGCTGTTGAGTGGCTACGGCAGCAAGTACGCGCTCCGCTTCAACCCGGACGGGTGGACGCCGCAGGCGGGGCACAGCTACCGGGTGCTGGTGACCGGCGTGTCCACGCCCATCTCCTACCAGGTGGACGTCATCGACTGTCCATGAAGGCGAAGGCGCGCGCGAGCTGGGCCGTCTACATGCTCCGGTGCGCGGATGGGACGCTGTACACCGGCTGCACCAACGACCTCGCCGCGCGGGTGGCGAAGCACAACGCCGGAAGAGGCGCCGCGTACACGCGCTCGCGCCGGCCCGTGCAGCTCGTCTTCTGCGAGGAGGTGAAGGATCGCAGCGCGGCTCTGAAGCGGGAGGCCGCGCTGAAGAAGCTCACCCGGCTCCAGAAGCTCCGATTGGTCGGCGCGCGGCGGCGGACGAAGTAGCACCCGACGGCGCACAGCGGCGATGGGCCGCCGAGGATCGACGGCGATCGGATCGTCGGGCCGGGCGCCTCGGACAGGAAGGACACGCACCCAGCGAAGCAGGCCCGTGGATCCTGCAGCGCCTTGTTCGTCGGCGCCCTGGAGCCGGTCGGCGTGACTCCGGTCACCCGCCCTCAGGAGCGTGGCGCTGTTCGCGCATGAGCCACTCGTCCATCGCCTCTTCCAGCACCGGGAGCGGCAGCGCGCCGTTGCCGAGGAGCGCGTCGTGAAAGCGGTTCATGCCGAGGTCATGTCCGACCCGCGCGCGGCGGCCTACCCGGGGCCACTCCTGAAATCCCGCGCGCTTGAGGCGGCGAGCGCGTTGCACCCCCGCCCGCCATGCTTCGCTCCACCCCTTCGCTGCCCGGCGAGGTGTTGATCGTCGAAGACGATCCTGCGCTGCTCAAGGCCTACGGCCGTCTCGCCGACCGGTACGGCTTCACGCTGCGCACCGCCACACGCACCACCGAGGTCCTCCGCCTCGCCCTCATGCACCGCCCCGATGCGATCGTCCTGGACTACGAGGTCGAAGACGGCAACTCGCTCAAGCTCCTGCGAACGCTGAAGTACAGCCCCGAGACCGCACAGATCCCCATCGCCATCGTCTCCGGCTACCTCTCGGACCACACGCTCGCGCGGATCCACGAAGTCGGCGGCGTCACGACGCTGGAGAAGCCGTGGACCGTGGACGAGATCCTGGGACTGTTGCTGCGGCTCGGAGCCGAAGCAGCCGAAGCGCGAAAGGCGGTAGACGGCAGACGGAAGACGGACGTCACATCCGCGGCGGCGGGGTCGTGGGCGCCGACGCCGACGGTTCCGACTGCATCCGGCGCCGGTTCCGTCCGCGGACGGTCAGGACGATCCCGAGGATGAGAAACGCGACCCCGCCGATCGCCGCGCCGATGAGCTGCCAGCGGATCACCGCCTGGGTGGCGTCGCGCGCCGTCTCCAGGCAGTTGCACAGCGCCTGACCCGAGCCCGCGGTGTTGTACCAAGGGATGGTCTGCATCGCGGTGAACGACGCGATCACCACGCCCACCAGCGCGCCGATCGCCAGGAAGAGGAGCAGCCGTCGAACGATCGCCATGCCGGCGCTGT
Organism: Myxococcaceae bacterium; assembly: GCA_019686135.1. Taxonomy (GTDB): domain Bacteria; phylum Myxococcota; class Myxococcia; order Myxococcales; family Myxococcaceae; genus JADGHL01. Next base: position 76,289 of record JADGHL010000004.1, read on the forward strand.
AGCACGACTGCGCCGTTCCCGCGCCCGGAGCGCTCGCGTACAGTGGCCGGACCCAGATGCCCGCGCTCAGCGCCACCCAGAACGGCCGTGCCTCCGCAGGCGATGCGCCGGCGCCCTCCGCGCCCGCGGCCCGCGTCGATCCGTGGACGCACGCCGCGTTGTTGACGCTGCACTCCGGATGGCTGGCGCTCTTCGCGATCGGCGCCGCGTTCGTCCTGCCGTTCGAAGGCTTCGGCGTGGACCTCTGCGCGGTGCACCGTGTCACCGGGCTGCCGTGCCCCGGGTGCGGGCTCACCCGCGCGTTCATCTCCGTCGCCCACGGCGAATGGCTGGTGGCGCTCGGCGCCAACCCGTTCGTGCTGGTGCTGGTTCCGCTGTTCGTCGCGCTGGCGCTGCTGGTGCTCATGCCGCGCGGAATGCGCGCCGCGGTCGAACGGTTCCTCGCGCGGCACGCGGAGCTGACCGGGCGGGCCTACAAGCTTCTGGTCTTTGCGTTCGTCGGCTTCGGCGCGCTCCGGCTGGCGTTCTGTCTCGTCACGGGTGTCGAGTTCCCATGATCCTCTGGCTCTTCGGGATGGTGCTCACGCTGATCGGCTTCGTGTGCTCGATCTTCGTGATCGTCCACGCGTTTCGCCGCAGCGTCGGCACCGGGTTCATGGTGCTGTGCATCCCCTGCTACTCCGCCTACTACGCGTTCTCGCAGTTCGAACACCGCCGCAAGGGGTGGATCATCGCCGGCTACCTCGGCTGCCTCACGCTCGGCGGGTTCCTCACCTCCGTGTCCGCCCACCCCTGAGCGCGCGATGGAGGTCGCGACCGGAGCCACCCGGTGTGGGACGCACCCCGAAGCGCTGGCGATCGACACCTGCTCCCGCTGCGGCGCGTTCGTGTGCGAGCGCTGCCTGGTGCTGATCGGCGAGGAGGCGTTCTGCGCGTCGTGCTACGCGCGGCGGGACGTCTCCGGCCCGGCGTCGCTGCGCGCCGCCATGGCGCTTTTGTGCGCCGGGTTCGGGCTGTTCTTCGTCCCGCCGCTGTCGCTTCTGGCGTTGCTGCTCGTCTGGCTCGAGCGCAGGGCGATCGCCCGCGGGGACGCCCCCCGGACGTCCGTGGCGGAGATCCGGGCGGCGAAGGTGGTCGCCTGGGTCGGTCTCGTGCTGCAGCTCCTCGGGGTGGGTGCGATCGCCGCCTGGAGCTGGCTGCTGGCGAACCTGGACCTGTAGGCGCCGGCTCAGCTCTGGAGCGCCGTGCCGCGCATCGGCTGGAGGCCGCTGCCGTTGCGCAGCGCCAGATAGAGCGCGGTGGTCAGCATCTGCGTGAGCGCGAACGCCGGAAGGACGCCGATGCAGCACAACAGCGCCCCGACCAGGAGGATGAACCCGCTGACGATGCCGAAGAGCACCATCCACAGCCGCTTCCCGCGGGCGATGGCGAACGCGTTCTTCACCGCCTGGGTCCCGTTCGTCTCTCCGCCGAGCGCGATCTCCATCGGCACCAGCGTGAAGGGGAGGAGCACCCAGATCGCCGGGATGATCAACACCACCACCCCGACGATGATCGCCACCGCCATCGCGTCCCGGCCCACCGCCGCGCGCAGCGCGACCGCGATCCCCGCCATCACCGCCACCGGGACGATCACCACCACGAACTGGAGGAGGGTGGCGACCGCGTAGGCCCCGAGGCTGGAGAACTGGCTGAACATCCGTCCGATGTCCGCCGCCTGGCCCTTCATGACCCCGTAGAGGACCGCCACCAGCCCGCCGGTGAGCACGCCCTGGACGAGGTTCTGCACCACGGTGGAGACCAGCTGCATCGCCCCGCCCGCGACCGGGTGGATGGCGGCCCCTGCCACCTGCAGCAGGTTGGTGGCGAGGGAGGCGCCGAACAGCACGGCCATGAACACCAGCGCCGCGAGGGACAGCATCACCCACTCGCGTTTGAAGTTCTCCCACGCAAAGCCCATCAGCCCGTCGAGGGAGAACGTCTCGCGCGTCCAGGTGAAGCCGGGGAGCTCGCCGGTGAGCGCGCGGCAGCTCGGGCAAGACTCGTATGTGCCGTAGTCCGAGCACTCCACGCACACGAAGTTGCCGCAGCGGGCGCAGATGCTCTGCGCCGGGCGGTCGGAGTGCACCGCACAGGTCGGGCTGGCGGAGGCCCCGCTCATCGCGTCGGGTTCCACGGGTCCCCCGGGCCTACGTGAACGCGGACTTCACTTCGGGCTTGTTCAGCACCACCAGCGCCCAGATGCCGATGGGCAGACCCAGGCAGCAGCACGGCCCGAAGCACGGGAGCATCGCCACGATCGCCGCAGCCATCGACAGCCCGAAGCTGCGGAGCTTCATCATGTTCATCGCGCCGAAGATGGTGAACCCGGAGGTCAACAGCACGATGATGTTGCTGAAGACGCCGCCCTTCGACGACATCTGGATGAAGTTCTTCGCCGCCGGCGGGACATTCGGGTCGCTCATCACCTGCGCCAGCTGCGCCTCGTTGGCGCCGATGAGGTGCTGGACGATTCCGATGAGCGCGAGGACGAGGCCGATGGCCCCGGTGATGATGAGGAAGATCGCCGGCAGCTTCACCGCGTCGATCGCCTGACCGGACGGCGGGCTGCCGGACGAGGACGGTGGAGGCAGCGGAGTGCCAGAGGACGGCGGGTTCGTCGGGTCCAAGGTTTCCCCTCCAGTTGAGCTCGCAAACGCGAAGCCCCGGCACTCTACCCCGGGATTGAGGCATTGCGAGGACTTCCGGCGGGGCTCAGGTGCCGCGGGCGTTGGGGTCCCAAAGGTACTTGTGGAGCTGCAGCTGCAGCCGGCCCGGGAGCCGGTCGGCGATGATCCACTCGGCGAGGGCGGTGGGGGACAGCCGGCCGTACACCGTGGACCAGAGCAGCCCGAAGGGACGCTCCGCCAGGCGGTGCTCGCGGATCATCCGCTTCGCCCACTCGTAGTCCTCGCGCGAACCGAGCACGATCTTGAGCTCGTCGTGCGCGGCCATCGAGTCGAAGTTGCGCAGGTCGTTGCGATCGCTCTCTCCGGAGGAGGGCGCCTTGAGGTCGACGATCTTGTGCACCGCCTTTGGGACGAGCCGCACGTCGATGGCGCCGCTCGTCTCCAGAAGCACCTTGAATCCGTCCGAGAGGAGCCGCTCCATCAACGGGTACACGCCCGGCTGCAGAAGCGGCTCGCCGCCGGTCACCTCCACCATGGGCGATCCGAGCGCGTGCACTTCGCGCAACACCGCATCGATCGACATCCGGGTCCCGCCGCGGAAGGCGAACGCGCTGTCGCAGTACGAGCACCGGAGGTGACAGCCGGTGAGCCGGACGAAGGTGCACAGGATGCCCGCATGGGAGGACTCGCCCTGCAGCGAGACGTAGATCTCCTTCAGCACCACGGAGTCGGCGTCGGGGCGACGGTGCGGTTCGATGTGCGGGCGGGCGGCGAGCATGAAGCGGTGGCGTCCTCCTACACCACACGACCATCTGTAAAGAACGCCCGAACCCAACGCACACACCCACGCAGCCCGGCAGCCGGCCGCCTACAGGCGTGCACGCCACAAACACGACGCGCGACGTCCGTCCGCCTTGCGCGGGCGATCCCGCATGCACACTCTGGCTCAACATTTCGGCCCGGACTCCCATGAACATGAAGCGACGCCTTCTCGTGATCGATGACGATCCCGCGGTGCTGCAGTGCATCGCCGCCGCGCTCCGCGACTTCATCGACGCGGAGCTGGTGCTGGCCTCGAATGGTCGCGAAGGCATCGCGAAGCTGCGCGAGGGCCGATTCGACGTCATCTTCTCGGACCTCATCCTCTCCGACACCTCCGGCGAAAAGGTCGTGGAGGTGGCGCACGAGCTGTGGCCGGACACACCGGTGGTGATGGTGACCGGTGTGCCCGAGTACCTGCCCACCTCCGACGTGTGGCCGGACTTCATCCTCGGCAAGCCGTTCCGGTTCGACGCGCTGAACAAGGTGCTCCAGGACGCGCTCGCCCGCTCGGGGACCGGCGCCGTCGCCTGAGCACCCGGCGGGCGATGGGCCCGGCCGACCCGCGCGGGACGCCGGACCTACCTTGAGGATGCGCCGAACGACGACGGCCGCAGCCCATGGACCTGTACAGCGCCGCCAAGCGGATGGCCCGGCCATTCCGGTTCACCCACCCCGACGCCTACCGGGAGCTCTCGCTTGCCTCGCGCGGGTTGATCGGCAACGGCATCACCTGCGCGCTGGTGCGTCCGGACGGGGCGATCGACTGGCTCTGCTTCCCGCGGTTCGACAGTCCGAGCGTCTTCGGTGCGCTCATCGACGACGAGCGCGGCGGGCTCACCGCCATCACCCCGGGAGTGGGGCCGTACGAGAGCCTGCAACGGTACGACCCGGACACGAACGTCCTCGAGACGCTCTTCACCATCGAACGGCTCGGGGTGGTCCGGCTGGTCGACTACATGCCCTGGACCAACGATCCCCGCGCCGCCATCCACGAGGTCCACCGGCGGATCGAATGCGTCGAGGGCTCGATGGAGCTGGACGTGGTGTTCGATCCCCGCTTCGGCTACGGCCTGTCGGAGACGCGCATCGAACGCGAGACGCATGGTCTCATCGCCCGCGGGTCCGCCGGCGAACGGCTGGTGATGGTGCTGAGCGGCAACGCCGAGTGGGAACACTACGGCGCCACCGGCGTGAAGACCCGCATCCGTCTGCGTTCCGGCGAACGGCGGTGGATGATCCTCGCGTGGGACGTGGACCAGCCGGATCCGGTGAGCGCCTACCGCCCCTTCGAGCACCTCCGCGACACCCGCGAGCACTGGCGCGAGTGGTCCCGCCAGCTCCGCTACGACGGGCCGTGGCGCCACCACGTGCTGCGTTCGGCGCTGGTGCTGAAGCTTCTGCTCTACGCGCCCACCGGGGCGATGGTCGCCGCGCCCACCACGTCGCTGCCCGAGTGGATCGGCGGCAGCCGGAACTGGGACTACCGCTACAGCTGGATCCGCGACGCGGCGATGGCGGTGCGCGCCACCAACCTCATCGGCTACACCGCCGAGTCGCGCGAGTTCTTCTACTTCGTCCGCGACACGCTCGGCACCGGGACGCAGCTTCAGGTGATGTACGCCATCGACGGCAGCCTGGCGCCGGAGGAGAGGACGCTGGACCACCTCTCCGGCTTCCGCGGTTCGAGCCCGGTGCGGATCGGCAACGGCGCGCGCGATCAGCTGCAGCTCGACACCGCGGGCGCGCTCCTGGACGCGGCGTACCACTACGAGCGCTTCCGCGGCCGGCTGCCGCTGCGCACCTGGCGGATGCTGGAGTCGATCCTCCACGTCATCGCCCAGCGCTGGCGCGAGCCGGACCACGGCATCTGGGAGCCGCGTCGCGAGAGGCGGCACAACGTCCACTCCAAGCTGACCTGCTGGCTGGCGCTCCACCGCGGGGCCAGCCTGGCGCGCCGCTTCCTCCAGCCTCGCACCGAACAGTTCTGCGCGGTGGAGGCAGAACGCATCCGCCAGGACATCCTCCGGAACGGGCTGGACTCCACGCGGTCCCACTTCGTCAGCGCCTACGGCTACGACGAACCGGACGCGGCGCTGTTGCTGCTGCCCATCTTCAACTGCTTCAGCGCGCGCGAGCCTTTGGTGTTGCGCACCATCGAGTGGCTGCGCTCGGAGCTCGGCACCGGGCGCGCCGGGTTCCTGCGCCGCTACCGCAGCGACGACGGCATCGGCGGTCCGGAGGGTGCGTTCCTCCTGTGCGGGTTCTGGATGGCCGAGGCGCTGGCGCTCGCCAACCGGATCGAAGAGGCGGAGGAGGTGCTGGTGACGCACATCGAGGCGTCCAACCACCTCGGGCTTCTGGCCGAGGAGATCCACCCGCTCACCCGCGAGCAGCTCGGTAACTTCCCCCAGGCCTTCAGCCACCTGGGGTTGATCAACGCGGCGATCCGGATCGACCGCGCCTTCCGGATGCGGGACGAAGGGGTGATCGCCCCGCCGCACTTCATGGATCCGGAGCCCCCGCCGATCCTCATTCCTCCTGGGGGAGAGTGACGGAGAGAATCCCCAGGCGCTCGTAGATGGGCCGCACATGGACCCTCAGCCTGGGCAGTGCGCGCAAGAAGGCGATCGCCCCCAGAAGGCAGCCGGCCCCGCCTATGAGCAGCGCCGTCGGCGCCCCGAAGCGATCCGCCAGCGCGCCGGCGAAGAGCGACCCGAACGGCGCGGTGCCGACGATCGCCACGGTGTAGAAGCTCATCACCCGGCCGCGCTTGTCCTCGTCGACGATCGTCTGCAGCAGCGTGTTGGTGGACGCCGTCTGGGTCATCATCGACAGCCCGGTGAGGCCGAGCGCCGGCAGCGTCAGCCACAGCCAGCGCGACCCGGCGAACACCGCCAGCCCCACGCCGAACCCGGCGGCGGAGAGCGCCACCACCTTCCCCAGCCCGAGCACGCTGCTGCGGGAGGCCAGGTAGAGCGCGCCCACCAACGCCCCCGCGCCGGTGGCGGCCATCATCACGCCGAAGGTGTTGGCGCCGCCGCGCAGCGCCTGTTCGGCCATCGCGGGCATCAGCACCATGTACGGCATGCCCAAAAGGCTGCTCACCGAAAGGAGCAGGAGCAGCGCGCGGATCGGCTTCGACCGCGCCGCGTATCCGGCCCCCTCGCGGAGCGCCTCCAGCACGTGGCCCGTCGTCTGCCGCGGCGCCGGCGTGACCAGCCGCATCGCCAGCAGCGAGCCGATCACCGCCACGTAGCTGAGCGCGTCGATGGCAAAGCACCAGCCTTCGCCCACCGTGGCGATGAGCGCGCCGCCGACGGTGGGGCCGATCAGCCGCGCCGCGTTCACCATGGAGGAGTTGAGGGCGATCGCGTTGGGGAGATCCGCGCGGTCTTCGATCATCTGCACCACGAAGGCCTGCCGCGCGGGCATGTCGAAGGAGTTGATGACCCCCTGCAGCAGGTTGAGGAGGATGACGTGCACCACGGTGATGGTGCCCGTGAGCGCGAAGATCGCCAGAAGGCCGGACTGGATCATCGCCATCACCTGGGTCACCACCAGCACGCGGTGGCGGTTCAGCCGGTCCACCCACACGCCGGCGAACGGCGCCAGGAAGAAGATGGGGATCTGCGAGGCGAAGCCGCTCACCCCGAGCAGCCACTCGGAGTGGGTGAGCCGGAACACCAGCCAGGAGGTGGCCACGCGCGTGAGCCACGTGCCGATGAGCGAGAGGCTCTGGCCCGCGAAGAACAGGCGGTAGTTGCGGTGTCGCAGCGCCCGCCCCAGGGAGCGCGCTGTGAGTGTGAGCCCGGCCATCCCCTCAAGCGAATATCCCCGGTGGGCGACGGGCGCACCGGTCAAAAAGCGTCAGTGCACGGTCATCGCCGAACCGGTGGGCGCCTCGGGCCGCCGGTCGCGGTCGGCCTCCGGCTCGTCGGGAGTGACCGCCATGGGCGGTTCGACCGGGAGCGACACGACGAAGGTGGCGCCGCCGCCGGGCGTGGTCTCCGCGTGCACGCGCCCGCCGTGCGCGTCGACAATCTTCCGGACGATGTAGAGGCCCAGCCCCAGCCCGCCGAAGTGTCGCGAGGACACCGCGCGCTCGAAGCGGCCGAAGATGCGGTCCTGCGCCTCCGGCGGGATGCCGATGCCGTGGTCGCTCACGCGTAGGGTGGCGTTCCCGTCTTCGGTGCGCAGGGAGATTTCGATGGGCCGCCCGGCGGCGAACTTCATGGCGTTGGTGAGCAGGTTGGTGAGCACCTCGTCCAGCCGGGAGCGATCCCACGTCCCCGTCACCGCCTCCGGCGCGTCGATCGTCACGCGGCACCCGGCCCGCGACAGGTCGCCGCCAAAGCGCGTCACCACCTCGCGGGTGAGCTGCCCGAGGTCCACGCCCTTTGTGCGCTCCAGCCGGAAGCGGCCGCTGGAGATGCGCGACACGTCGAGGAGCTCTTCGACCAGCCGGCCGATCCGCCGGGTCTGCCGCATCGCCAGGTGGATTTTCCGCTGGGCCGCCGGCGGCAGCGGGTCGTCTCCGTCGCGCCCGTCCTCACGAAGGAGCGACTGCAGGTGCAGCATGAGGGAGGTGAGCGGCGTCTTCAGCTCGTGCGAGGCCACCGAGAGGAACTCGTCGCGCACGCGGATCGCCTCCAGCGCCTCCTGGTAGAGCACTTCGCGCTCCGCCTCGGCCCGCTTGCGTTCGCTGATGTCGCGGCCGATGCCCACCAGCTTCCCGCCGTTGATCCAGATGTGCTGGAGCGACAGCTCCACCGGGACCTCGGACTGGTTCCCGTGGCGCACGCGCGTCTCCAGCGACACGCGCGGCAGCCGGCCGTCGCCGAGCGCGTCCAACAGCCGCCGGAACTCCTCCTCGGAGTACTCGGGCAACAAATCCAGCGTGCGCATGCGCAACAGCTGCTTGCGCGAGAGTCCCAGAAGCGCGCTGGCGCCGCGGTTGAGGTACTGCAGCCGCCACGAGAGCGGGTCGAAGATGAAGACCGCGTCCAGCACTGCGTCCAGCGTCTCCTTGAACTCCGCGAGGATGGCCTGCGCGCGCTTCTGGTGGTCGATGTCCGTGAACGTCCCCAGCCAGGAGACGATGCTCTGGTCCGGTGCGCGCTCCGGCAGCGCCCGCCCGAGGTGCCAGCGGTACGCCCGCCCGGGCCCCGTGCGCAGCCGGAGCTCGAACTCGCAGGGGCGCCGGGTCTCCAGCGCGTGCCGCCACACGCCTTCCACCCGTTCGCGATCCTCCGGGTGCACCGCGTCCAGCCAGCCGCGGGCGGTGTCGCGGTCGCTCGCGCCGGTGAGCTCGAACCAGCGCCGGTTGAAGTAGTCGATGGTCCCGTCCGGGCGCGCGGTCCAGACGATGTGCGGCACCGCCTCCGCGAGGCTCCGGTAGTGCCGTTCGCTCGAGAGCTTCGCCTCGAGCAGCCGGAGCTCCGCCTCCCGCCGCTCGGCGCGCAGCAGCTTCTGCCCCTGCTCCTCCACCCGCTTGCGGGTGCGGTACAGCTCGGCGAACACCGCCACCTTCGCGCGCACCACCTCCGGGCTGAGCGGCTTCACCAGGTAGTCCACCGCGCCGGCCTCGTAGCCGCGGAACATGGACCGCAGCTCGCCCGCCTCCGCGGTGAGGAAGAGGATGGGCGGCGCGTGCTCCCTCGGCCGCTGACGGATGAGCGTGGCCACCTCGAAGCCGTCCATCTCCGGCATGCGCACGTCCAGGAGCACGACCGCGAACTCCTCCCGGAGGAGCGCGCGCAGCGCCTCCTGGCCGCTGGCGGCTTCGACGATCCGGTACTCGGGTGAGTCGAGGATCGCCTTGAGGGCGACCCGGTTCTCTCTGCGGTCGTCGACGACCAGGATGTTGACCGGGACGTTCATCGGACCCTCGCGCGCGCACACGGTGGCGGATTGAAAAGGTGACGCGCGCTGCGCCACGCCACCACCCATTCGGCATCCGCGGCCGCGCATCCGGCCGGGCCCCGAGCCGTCTCCCACGGCCTGCCTGGGCTCGCCCGCAGTGCGGGCCTTTAGGCGGAGCGCGTCGTCAGGGGCCACAGCCCGAGCCGCCGCGCGCGGCGCCCGAGTGTGACGGGGTCCATCAAGAGCTCCTGCGCGGCGCGGCGGAGCACGCCGTCCGCGCGGTGGAGCGCCTCGCGGAGGATCTGCCGCTCTGCCTCCGCCATCCGCTCGTCGAACGAACGGCGGTGGCCCATGGCCCCCGGCGCGCGCGCGGCCCGCGCCACCAGCGCGTCCGGGAAGTGGGCCGGCGTGATGGGCTGGTTCGGCGCGCTCAACAGCACCGCGCGCTCCACCACGTTGCGCAGCTCGCGCACGTTGCCGGGCCAGTCCAGCCGGAGCAGCAGGGCCGCGGCCTCCGGCGTAAAGCCCGTGGCGCTGCGCCCGAGCGCCTCGTTGTACGACTGCAGAAAGTGCCGCGCGAGCGGGAGGATGTCGTCGGGCCGCTGCCGGAGCGGCGGCACGTCGATGACGAAGGTGTTCAACCGGTAGAACAGGTCGCTGCGGAAGCGGCCGTGCCGCACCTCCTCCTCGAGCGGCTTGTTGCTCGCGGCGATGACACGCACGTCCACCTGCCGCACCGCGGTCCCGCCCACCGGGCGGATCTCCCCGGTCTCGATGGCGCGCAACAGCCGCGCCTGGAGGTTGGGGGTGGTGTTTTCGATCTCGTCGAGGAAGATGGTCCCGCCGTCGGCGAGCACGAACAGCCCGGGGTGATCCGCCACCGCGCCGGTGAACGCGCCCTTCACGTGGCCGAACAGCTCGCTCTCCAGCAGCGTCTCGGGGAGCGCGCCGCAGTCCTGGACCACGAATGCGGCGGCGCTGCGCGAGCTTCGGCGGTGGACCCTTCGCGCCAGCACCTCCTTGCCGGTGCCGGTCTCGCCCTGCAGCAGCACCGCCACCCGGTGCGGCGCGACCACGTCCACCAACTCGGCCACCCGCTGCATCGCCGCGCTGGTGAACCCGGGCGATGGGCCCTCCGCCGTCGCCGTGGGCCTTGCGCCCGCGCGCGCGCGTTCGCGGATGAGGTGCCGCTCGAGCTCGAGCGCCATCCGCCGCTGTTCGATGCGCATGCCGTGGACGCGGCAGGCGTCGAGGATGGCCTCGCGCAATTCCTCCGTCGTTGCGTTGGGCGAAAGCGCGCGGTGCAGCCGGCCGCCGTTGAAGAGCGCCACCAGCCGCTCCGCGCGCGCGGGTGCCCAGAAGACGAGGGTGGGGGCGATCTCCCGCGGCCGCCAGCGGGAGAGCGACGGATCGTCCGTCAGCGCGAGCACCTGTTCGAGCACCGCTTCCGCGCGCCCCTCCCGCGTCCCGTGCACGACGAAGGCGGAGATGTCGCCGCGCCCCAGCGCCAACTCCACCTCCTCGTCCGAGGCGACGAACAACAGCTCCACCTCGTCCCGGAGCGCGGCGCGCAGCCGTTCCGCCGCGGTTCGGTCCGCGTACGCCACCACCACCTTCACGCGGTGGTCGCGGAGGAACCGCGCCACCTTCACCCCGTCCGACCCCTCGAAGCGCAGGAACTGCACGCCCATCGCGGTGGTGGCGCCTTCCTTCAGCTCGCGCGCGTCGTGCCGCCACCGCACGATGCCGTGTGCGCGCACCCGCGTGCGCGCGGCAGGGAGCGTGAACTCCAGCGCCACCTCCTGGCCCTCCTTCGGGCCCTCCTCCGCTGTCGACGGGCTGGCCACGAGGCCGATTCCGGTGTCGCTGAGGTTCACCGACCAGCAACCCCGGATTCCGGGCTCCGTCAGGACTTGCACATAGAGCGGTTTTCTCTCGCTCCGCTGATTGAACGTCCGGGGCCGGGTAGACACGGATGAATTATCCACACTTCAACCGTGAAGCAGGCAAGTCACGCCGCGCGGTCTGATTGAAGCGAGCCCCGTGTTCTGGATCGCCCCGCGTGCGGATGGTTCATCTGTGAAGCCACAGTTATACGGAAAATCATTGAATTCTGCGTGTTTGGGATGTGGCCCGGCGCGTGCTCAGAGAAAGCCGCAAAGCCCGCGATGCCGGGCGGGCCTTCGGAGGAGCCGGCGGTGAGACGCATTCGCTTCATCGGTGTGGGGTCCTTCGTCCCGCGGCGGCGGGTCAGCAACGAGCGCATCGTCCAGGCGATCCCCGGCTGGGCGCCGGAGCGGATCGAAGAGAAGATCGGCCTGCGCGAGCGTCGCTTCCTCTGGGACTTCGATCCGGTCACCGGCCGCGCCGTCCCGCCGCCGGAGGACTCGGAGTTCTACCCCGCCAACAACGTGGAGATGTGCGAGGTGGCGCTGCGCGGCGCGCTGGAGATGGGCGGGGTGGATCCGCTCGAGCTGGACGCGCTGTTCGTCGTCACCTGCACGCCGGACGAGCTCAACTTCAACCACGACGCGATGGTGCTGCACCAGAAGTTTGGCTGTCGGCCGGACACCTTCGCGCTGGTCATCGACGACGGCTGCGGCGGGACGCCCTACGTCATCGACATGGCGCGGAAGATGATCGAGGGCGGGAATTTCCGCACCGTCGCGGTGGTGGCCTCCGCGTTCACCTCCGCGCTGGTGAACCGCGAAGAGTACACCGCGGCGGTCAAGGCGGCCGACAGCGAGAAGGCGCTCTACGCGTACCTGTCGATGTACGTGTTCGGCGACGGCGCGAGCGCGGTCATCCTCCGCGCGGGCGAGGAGGTGGCGGAGGGCGATGCGTCCGCGCCGGGCATCCTCCGGTCGATGTCCGGGAACGCGCACGCGGAGCTGGTGCTGCGCCGGGGCGGCGGCGTGCTCCGCCTGGGTTACCAGGGCCGCGCGCAGCCGGGCGACCACGCCTTCGTCATCGACGGGATCAAGGTGGCGCGTTCGTATCCCGTCTACATGCGCGAGTGCATCGGCGCGGTGACCGGGAACGACCCCGGGCTCCTGCGTCAGGTGAAGCGCTTCTATTTCCACCAGCCCAACAAGCGCGTGATGGATCGCTTCGTCGCCTCGGTGGGCGTGCCGCCGGAGAAGGTCGCCTGCCACGTCGACACGCACGGCAACACCTCCGCCGCCGGGATGCTGACTCTGCTCGACGAGGATCTGCGGGCGGGCCGCGTGTCGCTCGGGTCGGGCGATCTGGTGGTGATCGCCGCGGTCGGCGCGAACGTCCACTACGGCGCACAGCTCGTCCGGCTCTAGCCGGGAGGTACCGCACGCATGGCCACTTCCTCCTCCGCCCCGAAGGGCCCCACCCCGGTGAAGATCACCTCGCCGGACTTCGAGCGCCGGCTGGCCCTCGCCACGGCGGACGACACCGCCAAGGGGATGTTCTTCAACGGCGTGGTGCAGGCGGTGGGGAAGCTCGTGAACGCGCAAGCCGCCACCACCTGCCTCGCCGCCGTGGGCGATCGGAAGTTCGTCGACTTCTTCAACTATCCGATCGCCTGGTTCCTCCGGCTGTCCTTCACCGCCGCCGAGCTGCTCGCGCCGGCGGTGGGCGGACATGAAAGCGCGTTCCGCAAGCTCGGGATGCAGGCCACCCACGACTTCCTCGCCACCGGCGTGGGCAAGACGCTGCTGCTGCTCGCCGGACGCGACGCGAAGCGGCTCCTGACCGCAGTGCCCGGCGCGTTCAAGACCGCCGTCAGCTACGGCGAGCGCCGGGTGGACTTCTCGGGCAACGGCGCCGGCACGCTGACGATGCGCCGCGACTTCATGCCGCCCGCGTACCACGAGGGCGTGCTCATCGCGGTGCTCCAGGCGGTGGGCGCGAAGAACGTCTCGGTGGTGGGCAAGGCCGTGGGGCCGCTGGACGCGGACTACCACCTCCGCTGGGACCCAGAGGACGAAGGAGGCCAGTCATGAAGCGCGCACTCATCTGCAGCACGATACTGATGATGGCGTGGGCAGGCGCGGCGAGCGCCGGGGACACCGTGTACGTGGTCCGCAGCGAGGAGGACCCCGCCAGCCCGGCCGACCCGGCGGTGTGCGCGCAGGCGCCGTTCGCGGTGAACGTGATGCTCGGCGCGTCGCTCTACTCGGTGAAGCTGGGCAAGCACGACGGCGAGGTGAAGGACGACTCGGCGAAGAAGATCGGCACCGCCACCGCGTGCATCCAGCTCACCACGGTCACCTTCCCCGAAGGGCTGCAGCAGCAGATGTACGCACAGTTCGACCTCCCGGACGGGACCTGGACGGGCCTTGGCACCTGCACCATCGTCTCCAACTCGGTCCCGCAGGCGGGCGTGGTGCTGGCCGGGTGCGCGCTGAAGGTCCTCTCCGGGCCGGCCGGGACGGTGGGCGGGACCATCACCTCCAACACCGTGTTCAACCCGCTCGGGCTGCCCGGGTTCGACACCGGGTCGTACTGGACGCTCCTGTCGTACGACGACGGCTCGCACGATGATGACGACGGGTGCGGGCACGGTTGCGGCCCGGGGCATGGGCACGGGTACGGTCACCACGGCGGCGGGCACCCTGGCCACGGCTTTAAGTTCGTCGAAGACACGCGGCCGATGGCGGTGATCGAATCGCTGCGGCGGGCGGTGGAGGGCGCGCGATGATCGGCGATCCGGAGGCGCTGCCGGTGTTCGCGGCGGTCACGCGGCCGGATGGTTCGGTGGAGCACGTCCGCGTCGGCCAGGCGATCCGCATCGGCGATCGCTTCGAGCTCTCCTTCGCTCCGCTGTCGATCGGCGCGCCGCCGCCCGTGCGCACGAAGGCCGCGCCGCTGGCGACGGACGCCCACCCCGAGCCTTCGCGGCCGATGCCCGCTGGGGACGATCCCGTCGCCGGGCTCGAGTTCCTCGCCGATCGCGCGCGGCGCGTGCTCGCGGATCCGAAGAAGGCGAAGTGGCACGACGAACAGCGCGTTTTGCTCCAGGCGATCGAAGCGGAGCTGGCGCGCAAGCGGAGCACCTTCGCCGAGGCGCGCTGATCCTCCGGGCAGTGTCTCTTCGACTGCACGCGTCTCCTCGAGTGTACACTGGCACGCGCGCGCTTCGGATTCTTCGCGTCGTCGGAGAAGTCGAGACAACTGCTCGCGGTGCGCGCCGATAATCGGCGGCATGTCGATCACGCACGCGAAGCATCCGTCCCATCGTCTCGCTCTCGGTTCCCATCGCCCCGCGGTCCGCCGGCTCGAGGCCGCGCTGAAGAAGCAGGGCTTGTTCAAGGGCAAGGTCGACGACGTCTTCGACGCCCGCACCAAAGCGGCGGTGAAGGAGTTCGAGCGTCAGCACCACTTCAAGGTCGACGGCGTCGTCGGGAACCGCATCTGGAAGATGCTGCACCTGGGCGCCGCGCACACCGGGCACGTCCAGGAGGTGGGCCCCGCGGAGAAGCCGGGGAGCTTCCGCACCGTCACCATCAACGTGAAGAACAACCCGGTGATGAGCCAGGCGCGGGTCGTCCACGACGTGAAGCTGGCGGCGAAGCAGGGGAGCCTGATCGGCTGGAACGAGATCGGCCCGAAGCGGTACTTCGACGCGATCAAGAACCTCGGGCCGGAGTGGGGCCACTACATGCCGCACGACGGCAAGCTGCGGATCCCCAACCCGATCTCCTGGAAGAAGTCCGAGTGGAAGCTCCTCGACAGCGGCTTCGAGAAGACCCATCACGGCCTCGCGAAGGTGTCGCCCAACCGGTACATCACCTGGGTGAAGCTGAAGAACAAGGACACCGGTAAGGTCATCATCCGGATGAACACGCACCTCGTCTCCGGTGCGTGGAGCAAGCCGAAGCCCACCACCGCCTGGCGCCGCGCGATGTGGAACAAGCACATGAAGAAGCTGAGCGCCCTGGTGCAGAAGTTCGAGAAGCAGGGCTACCCGGTGATCATCGGCGGCGACTTCAACCGCGACAGCTACAAGGTGCTCGGCAACCAGGTCGCGTATGACAACGACCTCTTCGTCGGCACCCACGGCAAGAGCACGCTCGACTACCTGATGCACACCCGCGGACACGACATCCGCAAGGACCGCGCGAAGGTGGTGCGCGGCTTCGAGTCTGACCACGACGCGGTGGTCGTGAAGTACGACATCAAGGGCTGAGGCGGGTCGCGCATCATCCTGCGACATGACGGCACCCGAGCCGGTCTTCTTTTCGCAGTACTTCGAGTCGCTCTTTCTGCGGGCGCACGGTGACCAGCTGACGCCCCGCCTGAAGGCCCGGCTGCGCGAGGCCGGGCTGGACGTCGACCGGCTGCTGCCCGCGTACCCCGTGTCCGTGGGCAAAGCGGCGCTCCAGATCGCCGTCGAGGAGATCTACCCCGGACAGGACCGGGAGGCCGCGCTGCGGGAGATGGGTCGGCGCTTTCTGCGCGGCTGGCAGTCCACGCTGCTGGGCCGGGCGGCCGCGGCCGTGCTGCGCGTGGTCGGTCCCCGGCGATCGCTCATGCGGCTGGAGGGCGCGTTCCGCACTGGGGACAACTTCACCCGCATCCAGGCCGAGGAGCTGGGGCCGACGCGGGTGCGGCTGCGCATCAACCATGTCCTCGGCGCGCCCGCGTACTACGCAGGTATGATGCAGGAGGGCGGCGTGATGACCGGCGCGAAGAACACCCGGGCCACGGTGGAGTCCACGGAGGGTGACGGCGCGGTGATCCTCGTGGAGTGGGATCCCTGACCTAGGTCAGTACGACCCGGTCAACTGGATCGCGAAGGTGCGGCCGTACTGCGCGACGGTCGGCGTGGCGAACTCGTCGCCCACCGGGATGGCGTAGCGGGCATCCAGCAGGTTCTGCACGCCGGCGAAGTACCGCAGCCGTTCCGTCCCACCCGAGAGGCCCACGTTGACGATGAGCGCTTCGCCCGCGCCCTTCGGGACGCGCTCGGAGTAGCGGGCGCTCTGGTAGGTGACCTGGAGCGATCCGCGCACGGTGGGGTCGATGAGCGGCAGCATCACCCGCCCTGACGCGAGGTGCGCGGGCGTGCCGGACTGGACCTCGCTGCTGGCGCCCACCAGGTTCACGAACGAGTAGCTCGCGTCCACCAGCGCGTGGCGGCCCGGCTGCCAGCGCAGGCCCGCCTCCGCGCCGAACGCGCGCAGCGCCAGCCCGGGGACGTTGCGGTAGACGAGGCACGGTTCGGTGCCCAGCGGCGCGCCGCATTCGGGCGGATCCACGGTGTCGGTGTCCAGCACCACCAGGTTCTCGATCCGGTTGTGGTAGCCGGCGAGCGTCACCCGCAGCTCGTCGGTGAGGTCGTGGCTGTGCTCAATCTCGAAGGTGGTGATGCGCTCCGGCAACAGCGTCAGCGCGGGCCGCTGGGTGAGGTTGAGGTCGTTGTAATAGAGCTCGTAGACGTTCGGCGCGCGGAAGGCCTGGCCGACCACCAGCTTGGTGACGCCGTGCTCATACGGCCGGAGGATGAGCGCCAGCCGCGGGGTGATGGGCGTCTCCGCGAGGTCGAGGTACTTGTCCACGCGCAGTCCGACGCTGAGGAACACCCGCGGATGGAGGCGCCACTCGTCCAATAGGTAGGCGGAGAGCAGCGTGCGGCTGTAGCGCTCCTCGGGCGCATCGGTCTCGGCGAACATCTGCTGGTACACGCGCAGCTGCAGCTGGGCTTCGGCGCCCAGCGTGAGCCGGTTCTCGCCAAAGAGCGTGAAGCGGAACCGCCCCTCGGTGCCCACCCAGTCAGCGCCGCCGGCGTCGCGGAAGTCGAGCAGCCCGGTGCCGTCCTCGCCGGCCGGGGTGGGCCAGGTTCCCCGGTAGCGTGAGGCGTCGTAGTACGCACGCGCGGAGGCGGTGTTGCCGTTGGCGAAGGTCTTGTCCCAGCGCGCCTCGGCGAAGCCACGGGCGTCGGCGGTGTGCGTGCCCGGCGCGTTGACCAGCGTGCCGAAGGGTGCGGTGGGGATGTCCTTGTCCCGCCGGTTGATCTGCGCGAACAGCGTGAAGTCGCCGACGCGCGCGCGCATCGACCCGCCGAGCGCGCGCTCGCCGTCCAGCCCGATCACGTCGCCCAGGGGCGGAAGCGGCGTGACGTCCGCGCCTTTGGCGCCGTAGCCGGAAAGGGAGAAGAGGACGCTGTGGTCGTCGTCACTGTGCAGCCCGGCGGCGAGGTGTCCGCGAAAGGCGCCGAGCGATCCGGCGCCGCCGGTGAGCTCCACGTTGCGCCGCGATCCGAGCGAGTCGCGCGGTACGACGTTGATGACGGCGAAGAAGGCGCCGGTGCCGTAGAGCGCCGAACCCGGTCCGCGGACGACCTCGATCCGGGCCACCTCGTCGAGGTCCACGTCGAGGTCGCGCGCGGAGTAGCCCTGGCCGGCCCACACGTCGTTGAGCGCGTGTCCGTCCCAAAGGATGAGCACGCGGGTGTTGAGATCGCCCGGCGGTGAAAACCCGCGCACGCCGACGTAGGTGTAGAGGCGGTCGTTGGACAGGTACATCCCGCGCACCGCGGCCAGCGCGTCCGCCAACGTCTGGCAGCCGAACGCTTCGATCTCCTCGCGGGTGATGACGGTGATCGACGCGGGCGCCTCGTCCACCGAGGCCAGGCTCTTGGAGGCGGCCTTCACCGGCGGCGGCCGGTAGCGCAGGTCCGCCACCAGCCGCGTCTCCCGATCGCGCGTGATGTGGATCCGCTCCTTCTGCGGAGTGAGCTCTGGGAGCGAGACGACCACGTCGTGATCGCCCTCGGTGAGCGACAGCACCGCGGGCGTGAAGCCCGCCTCCACGCCGTCGACGGTGACCGTGGCGTTCGCGCGGTTGGCAGTGACGATGAGCTTGCCGGTCGGGAGCGGCTCGGCGCCCAGCTTCACCTCGAGGGTGACGGTGTCGTCCGCCTTCACGTCCACGAGATACTGCTGAGTGGCGAAGTGCTCGGCGCCGACGTGGAGCACGCGCCGTCCGGGCGGAAGCTTGACCGCGCCGGGCAACGTGCCCAGCACCGGGCCGTCGACGGTCTCGCGGATCCACGCGCCCGCGGGCGTCCCGGTGAGCCGGACCGTGCCGGTAATCAGCGTGAGCGGCAGCGCCGCCTGAGCCTCGCGGCCCTTCGCCATCTGGACGGACGTCTCCGCGTTCCGGTACCCCGCCCGGCGGGCGACGATCGCGTGCGTTCCGGGCGGCAGCGCGAGCGTGAGCGGCGAGGTGCCGCGCGAACCGAGATCGACGCGGTCGACGTAGATGTCCGCGCCGGGCGGTTCGGTGGTGACGTGGACGAGCGCCACCCGCGGCCGCAGCCGGTCCAGCGCCTTCGTCACCTCCCGCCGGTCGTCCTCGCCCAGGTCGGTGCGGGACAGGTCGTAGTAGTAGCGGTAGGCCTCGTCGAACCGCTCCAGCGCCTCGTAGCAGCGGGCAATGTTGAAGAGCACGTTGCGGTTCGGCACCAGGCGGTAAGAGAGGAAGTAGTTGCGCAGCGCCTCCTCGTAGCGCCGCGTCACCCAGGCCTGGTTCCCCAGCGCGAAGGCGAGATCGGCCTCGTCCGCGGTGTTGTCGGCGTGCGCGGCGGGCGCCCCGACGACGAGGAAGATTGCCACCAGCCAGACTGCGCGGGACCGCCCCCCGGAGCTCGAGTCACTCATGCGTGCGCCAGACGATAGCAGGCGCGGCGCGGGCCGCGGGGTGACGTGCGGGCGACGGACCCGGGCGGAAAGTCATGCGCGACAGGCCCGCGGCTCCTATTTTGCGGCGCCATGGAACGGCTTCCCGACGCAAGACAGAGTGGCACCTTCACCATCGGCGGAGACCTGACCGTCCACCGCCTCGGCTTCGGCGCGATGCGCATCACCGGCAAGGGCATCTGGGGTCCGCCGGAGGATCCGGACGAGGCGCGCCGCACGCTGAAGCGCGTGCCCGAGCTGGGGATCGACTTCATTGACACGGCGGAGTCCTACGGTCCCTACATCAGCGAAGAGCTCATCGGCGAAGTGCTGGCGCCGTATCCGCGGGGGATGGTCATCGCCACCAAGTCCGGCCTCGCGCGCCACGGCCCCGACATCTGGCGGCCGATCGGCCGGAAGGAGTTTCTGCGCCAGGGCGTGATCCTCAGCATGCGGCGGCTGAAGGTGGAGCGGATCGACCTGTGGCAGCTCCACCGCATCGACGCGCGCACGCAGCGTGGGGAGCAGTTCGAGGAAATCGCCGCGATGCAGAAGGAGGGGCTGATCCGTCACGTGGGCCTGAGCGAGGTCACCGTGGACGACATCCAGGAGGCGCAGAAGTACTTCCGCGTGGCGACGGTCCAGAACCTCTACAACCTGGTGAACCGGCAGAGCGAGGCGGTGCTGGAGTACTGCGCGCAGCACGGCATCGGCTTCATTCCGTGGTATCCGCTCGCCGCCGGGAACCTCTCGCGCCCTGGCGGGGCCGTGGACGAGATCGCCAGGAAGCACCAGGTGCCTCCTGCGGCGATCGCCCTCGCGTGGTTGCTCAAGCGCAGCCCGGTGATGCTGCCCATCCCCGGCACCGGGAAGGTGAAGCACCTCGAAGAGAACACGCTCGGCGCGAACGTGACGTTGACCGACGAGGAGTTCCGGACGCTCGACGCCGAAGGTAAGGCCGCCTGGAAGGCCCAGCAGGTCAGCGGCCGGTCTTGATGCCCAGAGGCGGCTTCTCGCTTCCGCCTCTGGGGTGCGTCGTTGCCGCAGCGTGCTTCTTCTTCAGCGCCACGGACAGCACCGGGGCCGCGCTCGCGGACACCGTGGCGTGGTGCGGCTCATAGCCCGCGAGCGTGAACACCGCCTGCTTCGGCTCGTCGCCGGGTGAAAGCGAGAGCGACAGCGGCGTCTTCCCCAGCCGCTCACCGTCCACGCTGACCTCCGCGCCCGCGGGGTCGGAGACGAGCCGGAGCTCTACGCGCCCGGGCGGCGCGGGCGGCTCGACCGCCGCCGGCTTCGGCGCCGTCTCCTTCGCGGACGATGGCACCGGTCCGGAAGGTGCCGCGTCCGCGGGGACGACGGTCACCTTCGTCGGCGGCGCGGCGTCCTGCGTCGGGTCTTTGCGGAGCGCGATCGGGATTGCCACTGCGGCGGTGACCACCACGAGGCCGATCGCCGCCAGCACCGGAAGGTCGATTCCCTTCTTCGTCCCGCCCGGCCGGGTCAACGCCTGGGTCTGGCGCTGCGTCCCCGGGGCGCCGACGGTCTTCAGAGACTCCATCGCCGGCGCAGCGGCGGCCGGGAAGTCCGCCTGCACCGACGCGAGCGACCCCGACTGTCTCGAGCCGGAGTCCACGTCGAAGGCGGAGGATCCGGTGAGCTCGTCGAGAGAGGAGACATCGCTCTCCGATTCGATGCGCTCCCGGTAGAGCTCGCGCATGTACGAGGCGAGGTGCGCGGGCGTGGCGGCCAGCCGCTCGGAGACGGTGAAGTCTTCGATCGCCATGCGGAAGGCGGCGGTGTCCGGGAACCGGTCCTTCGCCTTCGCGGACAGGGCGCGCAGGACGATCGCGTCCAGCTTCGGCGGCAGCGCCGGGTTGAGCGAGGAGGGCCTGGGGACGTTACACTCGCGGACCAGCCGCATCGTCACCAAGTCCGACTCGCCCTTGAACAGGCGCTTGCCGGTGAGGATCTCCCAGAAGACGATGCCGAGGGCGAACTGGTCGGAGGTGTGGTCGTACGGTTCGCCGGCGATCTGCTCCGGCGACATGTACGGGTACTTCCCCTTGAGGATGCCGGTGGCGGTGTGCTGCAGCCGCCCCGCCGCGCGCGCCACGCCGTAGTCGATCAGCTTCACGCCGCCGTCGAAGCCCACGAGGATGTTCTGGGGCGAGACGTCGCGGTGGATGAGGTTGAGCGGCCGGCCCGCGGAGTCCTTCAACTTGTGCGCGTAGTCCAGCCCCGCCGCCGCGTCCGCGATGATCCGGCAGGCCACGCCCAAAGGGAGCGGCCGCTGCTGGCGGCGCGAGGCCTTCTCCACCCGGCGCAGGTCGTCGCCCTGGACGTACTCCATCGCCAGGTAGTGCATCCCGTTGACCTCACCGAGATCGAAGATCTGCACCAGGTTGGGGTGGTTGAGGCGCGCGGCGATCCGCGCCTCGTCGAAGAACATCTGGAGGAACTCCTCGTCCTCGACGAGGTGGGGGAGGATGCGTTTGATCACCACCAGCTTCTCGAAGCCGGTCTGGGCCGTCCGCGCGAGGAAGACCTGCCCCATCCCGCCGGACGCGATCTTCTTGAGGAGCTGGTAGCGACCGAAGGCGACGGCCATCGAGGGCGGGACGATACGACAGATTGCGCCGGCGGATGCCTGCCTGCTCGCGTGTCCCCGGTCAAAGAAGGCGCCGGCGCACCCACAGTCGGCGGGCTCTCGACAGCGGGCGCTGGCCGGTGGATCGTCCGCGCCCCATGTTCAGCATCCGGCCACAGGGGCGGCGCGCCGCCTTCGTCTTCATCTTCATCACGGTCCTCCTGGACCTGATCGCGCTGGGGATGATCATCCCGGTGTTCCCCAGCCTGCTGCTCGGATTCGAAGGCGGGGACACCGAACGTACCGCGAAGCTCATCGGCCTGTTCACCACGGTGTTTGCGCTGATGCAGTTTCTATTCTCGCCGCTGTTCGGCGCGCTCTCCGACCGCTACGGCCGCCGGCCGGTGGTGCTCCTGTCGAACTTCGGGCTCGGCTTCGACTACTTGGTGATGGCGCTGGCCCCGACGCTGTCGTGGCTGTTCGTGGGCCGGATCGTCTCCGGCATCACCAGCGCCAGTGTTCCCACCGCGTACGCCTACGTCGCCGACACGGCCGCGCCCGAGGAGCGCCCGAAGTACTTCGGGTTCCTCGGCGTGGCGTTCGGTGTCGGCTTCATCCTCGGGCCATTCGTGGGCGGCGTCGCCGGACATTTCGATCCGCGCCTGCCCTTCTTCCTCTCCGCAGGCCTGAGCCTGCTGAACGGCCTGTACGGACTGTTCGTGCTTCCCGAGTCGCTTCCGAAGGAGCGGCGGGCGCAGTTCCGCTGGAGCCGCGCCAACCCGGTCGGGTCGCTGGTGCTCCTGTCGTCGAAGAAGCAGCTGCTCGGGCTGGCGGCGGTGACCTTGTTCGCGGACTTCGCCCACGTGGTGCTGCCGACGGTGTTCGTCCTCTACGCGCAGTACCGCTACAACTGGGGCGAGTTCGCCACCGGGTTGATGATGGGCGTCGTGGGACTGTGTTCGATGATCGTCCAGGGCGCGCTCGTGGGGCCGGTCATCCAATCCTGGGGCGAGCGCCGCGCGTTGTTGTTCGCGCTCGTGATGGGCGGCGCCGGGTTCGTGCTCTTCGCGTTCGCGAGCACGCCGTGGCTGTTCATCCTGGGCGTGCCGGTGATGTCGCTGTGGGGGCTCGCCAATCCGGCGATTCAGGGGTTGATGACCCGGAAGGTCGGCCCCTCCGAACAGGGCCAGCTCCAGGGCGCCAACCAGAGCCTGATGGCTGTGGCCGAGCTCGTCGGCCCGTCGATGTTCAGCTTCACGTTCGCCTGGTTCATCAGCGCGGACGCGCCGCTCCGGTTGCCCGGCGCGCCGTTCCTGCTCGCGACCGCGTTCCTCGTCATGGCGGGCGGGCTCGCCGCGTGGGTGACCCGGGGCGCTTCGCGGGATGCCTCTCCGCCAAAGGCCGCCGGGCCCACTCAGCCCATTCCCGGGGAGGCCGCATGAGCGGGATCTTCACACGGTCCGGAAGGCGTGTTCAGGTTGGCGCGGGCCGAAACAACGGAGCACGCCATGCGGACCTGGACTCGGCGGACAACCGTCTTCATGTTCGCGGCGTTCTTGCTCGCAGGGTGCGGCAACCCCTCTCCGGCGGGAAGGCTCCCGCCGCCCGTCGGGAGTGAGCGCTCCCCGCTTCTGGGACACTGGGCTCAGTCGCACCTCGGCAACTGCATCAACGACGAGGCGTGGCTGACCTTCGAAGCGCCGAACGTCCTTCGCGTTACCAGCGTCGATCGCAACTTCTGCTACCCGCACTCGCTGGCCGTGTCGGTGGGGACCTTCACCGATCTCGGGAACGGCGTGGTGGAGCTCGAGTGGACCACGCCGGCGAACGGAAGGACGGCGCTGCCTTCCTCGCCGCCCCGGTGCCGGAGGAGTACGAGATCGGCGCGCGCGGGCTCAACGTCCGGGCGCTGGCGAGGCTCTCGGGAAGCAACACCTTCCGGCGGGAGGACGTCACCGCCTTCGAAGAGGGCGGCCGGTTGTACCGGCTCGCGCTGGAGGCCACCGTGGAGCTGGACGTGGATCCCGCGACCGTGCCACTGCCTGCCGCCTGCCGGATGGAGGTCACCCTGAGCGCGGACGCCGACTGGGGCGACGCACCGGCGGAGCAGGGGAGCGAACGCTTCACGCTGCCGTGCCGCATCTCCGAACGTGACGGCCGCGTTCTCGTCATCGCCGACGGCTTCGAACCGGAGACCCTCCACTCCGCCTGGAGCGATTACTTCGAAGCGCACGGCGTGTGGGCGCGGCACTCCGGCCTTCTGTCGAACGCGCTCTTCGACCTGTTCCGTCCCGTGCTCGAGGTCGACCGCACGCGGCCCGAGGCGCTCCTCCAGAATCATGGAGATGCGTGGTACGCCGAGATGAAGAACCCACCGCCGCAGTCGATCGAGTGAGGCCGGCGGATCCGTCTCAATCCGGAGGGAGCGGCACACCGAGCGAGTCAATGGCCAGGCGCAGCTCGTCCTGCCGCGTCCAGGACATCGCGCCGCTGTTTCCTCCGCCCCCTACGGCGAACATCACGTCGCTTCCGATGACGATGCTTTCCCAGGGAGCCAGTCCGTCGGGGTCCGTTCCGGAGGAAAAGATTGTTTGTTCTTGTTGGAAGTTCCAGTCCGTCGCCGAAAGGCGTCCCGGGTGCCAGCGCACAACGATTGCCTTTGAGAACGTCGTCCACGCGCCCACGGGTTGTGTTGCGTTCGCCTGCTCTAAAATCTGTGCAGGAGGTGCGCCGAGGGTTCCGGTAATGATGTGAGCCGAGTGTGTATCCGCGTTGCCGGACTGGGCATTCCCGCTGATGTCTATGACATACCTGCCGATGCTGAGGGAGTGCCGAAGCCGGTGCCAGTAGCGCTGGCAACGAGAACAGCGACGCTGACGAGCAGGCTGACTCTCCGCATGTCATCTTCTGCGGCGTAACGGCTCGAGTCGCCGCGTCCTACCGGCGCGCGAGCATGAAGATGCGGCGGAACGGGAACAGCGTACGTCCGTCCGGGCGGCGGGGGTAGGCGGCGCGCAGGCGCTGCTTGTACTCGGTGAGGAACGCCTCGAGCGCCTCGCCTTCGAGCGCGGCGTAGACCGGCAACAGCGCCGTGCCGCGGGTCCACTCGAACACCGGGTCCTCGCCCTCTAGCACATGGAGGTACTCGGTCTCCCAGATCTCCACCTCGCGCGCGTGGGCGGCGAGGACGTCGTAGTAGGCCTGCGGCGAGAGGACGGGCTCGTGCCGGAGCTCGATGCGCCCCTTGAAGCGCGAGCTCATCGCCAGCTCACGCATCACGGCGTGCGAGGGCGCGTCGAAGTTCCGCGGCATCTGCGCGGCGAACACGCCCGCGTCTTCGACGAAGGAGAGCAGCCGCGTGAAGAGCTCGGCGTGTGACGGCAGCCACTGGTACGCCGCGTTGGAGAAGAGCACCTGCACGCGCTCCAGCGGGGCCCAGGTGGCGATGTCCCCGCGCTCATAGCGCGCGCGTGCGCCGGGCTGTTGCCGCGCGCGGGCCAGCATCTCCTCGGACGAGTCAACGCCCAGCACCTCCGCGGAAGGGAAGCGGGAGGCGAGCAGCTCGGTGAGCTCGCCGGTGCCGCAGCCGAGATCGACGACGCGCTCGGCGGCGATCTCCGGGAGGCGGGCGATCAGATCGAGGCCCGGCTGGAGCCGCTGCCGCGCGAACTTCGAGTACTGCCCGGGGTTCCAGAGCATGAACCGGTTGGACCACATTCCGGTGCGTGACGCACGGGGCGCGTGGCGCGAATTTCTCACACCGGGCGTTGGGCTCAGGTCTTGAGCTTGTATCCCCGCCTCAGCCACCGCGCGGCCACGCCGGTGGCGATGGCGCCGACCCCGCCGAGCATCGCCACGCCGATCCACGGCGAGAAGTCGCCGCCGCCGAGCATCCCGTACCGGAGCGCGTCGACCATGTAGACGATGGGGTTGAAGAGGCTGACGTCCCGCCACGGCCGGGGCAGCCGGTCGACGGAATAGAAGACACCGCCGAGGAAGGTGAGCGGCAGCATCACGAACGTCGGAAAGAAGTTCACCTGTTCGAACTTCTCCGCCCAGATCGCGCTCAACATCCCCAGCACGCCGAAGTTGTACGAGATGAGCAGAAGCACCAGCGCCACGAGCGGTGCGTGCGCGACGTGGACGCCGGTGAAGAACATCGCCACGCCCCAGGTGCACAGCCCCACGATGAGGCCGCGCGTCATCGCTCCGCTGATGAAGCCGAAGAGCAGCTCCACCGCTCCCAGCGGCGCGACCAGCATGTCCACCACCGTGCCCTGGATCTTGGTGATGAACAGCGACGAGCTGGAGTTGAGGAACGCGTTGTTGGCGATGCCGAGGAACACCAGCCCGGGGACGATGAACTCGATGTACGGCACGCCGTGGACGTCCTTCACCCGCGTGCCGATCGAATACCCGAACACCACGAAGTACAGGGTCGTGGAGATCAGCGGAGAGAGGATCGTCTGACCCGGGACGCGCAAGAAGCGGCGGACCTCCTTCAGGAACAGGGTCCGCATGCCGACGGTGTTCATCCGCGGCGCTTCATAATCGCCACGCGCGCGTTGCGCGACCACGCAAATGCGCCGGGCACTCCGGGGAGACCTGACGCGCGCGATTGCCTGCGACACATCCCACATGGAGCAGGACACACCGACCGAGGCCATTCGCCGGTATCACGAATTGCTCCAGCGAATGACGCCAGCTCAGAGGTCCCGTGCAGCCTCCGAGCTCACCTCGTCGGTTCGCAAGCTGGCCCTCATCGGCCTCCGGAGCCGCTACCCAG
>JADGHL010000240.1 GCA_019686135.1 Myxococcaceae bacterium
ATCGAGCTGAAGGCGGTCACCATGGCGGTGGCGGCGGTGGCGGTGGCGCTCGCGCTGATGGTGGCGGCGCCGGCCTGGGCGGCGAAGAAGATCGTCTCCGGGGTCGTCAACCTCAACACGGCGACGGCGGCCCAGCTCGAGCTGCTGCCCGGCGTCGGCGAGAAGGCGGCAAAGCGCATCATCGAGCACCGCCAGAAGGCGCCCTTCAAGCGCATCGAGGAGATCGTCAAGGTCAAGGGCTTCGGGAAGAAGAAGTTCGAGAAGATGAGGGCCTTCCTCACGGTGACGGGGCCTACCACCGCAAAGGGCCTGGGCGGCGCGAAGCACGCGCGCAAGTCCAGGGGTCATTCGGGTCACTGAGCGGCGCGGCCGAAAGCGGGGCCCGGCGGCTCTGGATCCAGTCGGTCCGGGGCCGCCCGGGCATTCGACACAGCCTGGGGGCTCGCCTTGTGGGGGCACAGGCGCGTTCCTAGTGTGACCGGCAGCATGGCGCTGGTCCTCGCGCACCTCTCCGACCTGCACGTCTCCCGCTACGGCGAGCACGTCACGAGCCTCCGCACCTCGCTGCGCTCGAAGCAGGGCAAGGGCGACGAGGACTGGGAGCCGGTCCGGGAGATCGACGGCTGGCTCATCCAGAAGCGAAACAAGTGGCGGTGGCGGCTCCGCGACACGGACGACGCGCTGGAGCTGCGGCTCCTGGACGACGAGGGCTACGTCCAGGCCCGGCGCAAAGGCCGGCGCGCGGATCTGTCTGCGCTGTGCAGCGACCTGGAACAGGTCACCACGGAAAGGCACCTCACGCACCACACGCCGCTGGCGCGCAACCTCCCGCCGCCGGAGAAGGTGGAAGCGCTCCTCGAGGAGGACCCCACCAACACGAACCTTCTTTTTTTGCGCGCGGCCTACGCGGTCACCGCCGCGGCGCCGGACTGGACCGCCATCTCGGGCGACATCACCGACGACGGGATCGGCTACGACCTGGTGCTCGCCGCGTTCGCCCGCTTCGTCGACCGCGGGCGGCTTCTGGCGGTCCCGGGCAACCACGACGTCTACGACTCGCCACTCCTGGTCGTGCCGTCGCACCAGCGCAAGGACTCGAAGAAGAAGCGCGCGCTCTGGGGGCCGTTCGCGCGCGAGCTGGGCCTGCCGGAGTCGGGGCCCTGGCTGCGCGAGCTGGGCGAGGGCGCGGTGCTGGCGGCGATCGACTCCTGCACCCCGGCCTGGACCCCTCTGTCTGCCTCGGGCGAGGTGAGCCGCGAGACGCTGGAGGCGCTGGGCCGGATGGTGGAGCAGTGCGACCTCCCCGTCCGCATCGGCATGCTCCACCACCACGTCGTCAATCCGCCGTTCCTCCACGTGGGGCGCGCGCCGTGGCAGTTGGGGATGCGCCTGCGCAACGCCCGGGAGGTCTACGACTTCTTCGTGGCCAACCGCTTCGCCGCGGTGCTCAACGGGCACCGCCACCTCGGCTACCGCTACCACCCGCCGTGGGCGCCCTTGTTCCTCTCCGCCCCCTCCGCCACGCTCGGTGACCGGACCGGCATCCGGCCGTTCTACTGGAGCCTCACCCTCGACCATGGGGAGATCCAGAGCGTCCGCGAGCGCCGCCTGGGCCCGGAAGACCGCTGAAGGGTCGTCCCGCTTTGCAGGCTTGCCCAGCCTGTCACGGGCGGACTACGACGCCGCGCCATGACGAAGGGTGAGTCACGCGCCGGGGAGTCCGAGGAGCTCGACAATATGCCGCCATTGGGCGAGGTGCTCGACTTCCTCCGCCTGCTCTGGAGCATCGACCACGGCCTGCAGACCACCTCGAAGCGAATGGAGGCGTCGATCGGCATCACGGGCCTGCAGCGGATGACCATCCGCCTCATCGGCCGGTTCCCGATGATCTCCGCCGGGCACCTCGCGCGCATCCTCCACGTCCACCCCTCGACGCTGACCGGCGTGCTCAAGCGCCTCGAGGACAAGGAGCTGGTCACCCGGTCCTCGGATCCGCTGGACGCGCGCCGCGCTCTCTTCAACCTCACCGCCAAAGGCCGCGGCTTCGACATCCCCTCCACCGGAACGGCGGAGTCGGCGGTGCAGCGCGCGCTGGAACGGGTGCCCCCGTCGAAGGTGAGCGCGGCGCGGGAGGTCCTCCGGGCGCTGGCCGAGGAGCTGGGCGCGGACGCCTCCCCGCTGACCTGGACCCGCCCGAAGTCCAGCAAGAGCTGACCGTTGGCCTACACCCGCGTACGTCCGTGGTTCCCGGGCCGGGGGGCCGGGCCCTCCTTATATAAGGGGCCTCAGGAATAGGCCGCCCGAGTCCGGGTTGCCCGCGCGTCTCCGTGAACCCCGAGCTCCCCTCCTCCACTCCGGGCC
>JADGHL010000241.1 GCA_019686135.1 Myxococcaceae bacterium
ATGTGCATGAGTGCCAGTTCGCGTCCGCGAGAGTCCCGCCGACCAGGACTACTGTCCGCGCAACAGTCGCGTCGGGAAAGAAGCGGCCGGGACGGCACGGCAATGGGCGAGGGCTAAGGACTTCCCGCTCCGAGCTCTACGCATTACAGCCGCAATGACGACGATTCCCAACTCGCGGACTCCAGCGTCGCGCTCCGGTTCCGCAACCGGACGCGGGCGATTCGCGCGTCGCGATGTTGCCGCCGCGGCGCCCACCATGCCGGCCTCGGCGGGCTGCTACCACCGGCGGCGCCCGCTGAGGCGTGCGCGCGCCCGGCACTGCCCAGTCGTCGCAGCGCTGAGGTGGCACCCGGCGGATAGTCGATCGACCTTCCGGGTTTCGCCTGGGTTCTGCGGGCCGCCCGCGGGCGCGGCATGCGTCGCGTGATCACCCCGGCGACGGCTGCACGCCCCCGGCGCACCGCCTGCATCGCACTGTGAGTGCGTCGGCATGTCCGCCTCCGTCACGCGGGCATGCGCGGACCGACGCCGACCCGGGGCCAGCCGCCCGATTTTGCGCCCGAGGGTGGACAACCCTCTTGTGTCCGCGTTGAGAAGAACTTCGGCAGTCATTCCGTTAAGCCACTCGGCTCAGCCGGCCGATCTGCTGCCAGGCGACCGCTCTACCGCCTGCAGCTTTTGGCCGGTGTCGTTCTCCCGGAGACGCCCTCGACCCGACCGCCGCCCGCTGCCCCGTTCGTGTGGCCTTTCGTTCGGTCTCACCGGCCGGCCAGGAACCAATCAAGCGCTCAGCGCCGACTCACGGCGCGTTCGGGCCGGCCGGCGCGGCAGGCGTTGAATGCATCCTCCGCTGTCGGTGCGACGGGCGTGGCGCCCGGCGCCACACCCAACGAACCGCGCTCACGTGGTGGCTAGCTTCTGAGGTGCAGCCAGGCGGATCCACTACTTCGGTAGATAACGAAGGACCGGTCCGACGCGAGCAGCTCGGGGCCACGAATGCACCCGGGCTGCTCGTGTCTCAGTACGACGCGCGCACGCCCAGCACCGGCAGGATGACCGGGAGCTGGTTCGCCGTCTTCACCGTGGCCGGCGCGGGGTCCTGCGTCGAATCGCGCTGGTAGGTGAAGCCGAAGGTCTCCGGGCTCAGCGCGACGTTGAGCACGTCCAGGTAGGCCTCGGCGGTGAAGTCCTCGAACGCGAAGGCCTTGGCCACGCGCGCGTCCAGCCGGAAGAACGGCGGGAGGCGATCGAGCGCGGTGCGTTCGACCGGCACCCATTCGTCGTAGGGCTCGCCGGTGAGCGGATGAACGATGGACACGCGGCGCTGCTGGCCCAGCTCGGGGCGACCGGTGTTGAAGTGCAGCGCACCGCCCACCGTCCACCCGCCCGCGAAGCGGTAGGACAGCACTGCGTTCACCACGTGCGTCTGCTCGAAGGCGAAGTCAATCCAATCGCGCCGCAGCGCGGTGGGCTGCCCGTTCCCGTCGTAGCCCTGCTCCAGCGTGTAGCGCGCCGATCGCTGGAACGAATAGCTGAGCCAGCCGAACCAGTTGTCTCCCAGCGGGTGCCGCAGCAGGACTTCGACGCCGTACGCGTAACCGTGCGCGCCCAGATCCAGCGTGCCCAGCGGCGTCTGCGCGGTGGCGACGTCCGGCGCCGTCAACTCGGGCGAGGGCGGCGGCGTGTCGAAGACGTCGAGCTCGAGCGTGCGGACCATCGGGTTCACGTACGCGTCGACATTCAGCGTGAAGGCGCGGTGCAGGCGCCACTCCACGCCCGCGTCGATCTGCAGCACCTCCTGCAGGCCATAGCGGAGCCCCGCCACGTCGATGACCGGCACGCTGATGAGGAACGTGGGCGGCTGGTGGAAGAGCCCCGCACCGGCTTTGAGAATCAGCGCGTCGTTGAGCGGGTGCAGCGCGGTGAGGCGCGGCTCGAAGACGAGCCGGTCGGAGAACGGAACCAGGTGGTAGTTGTCGACGCGCAGGCCGGGAATCAGCGTCCACTTCGGCGAAGGCGTCCACAAAAGCTGCGTCCACGCGCCCGTCCAGGTGCCGATCGCCAGCGGCAGGTCGGTCATCAGCTCGCGCGTGCGCTCGGACCCCGGCTCCACCGGCGCCTTGTTGCGGATCCACAGCCCCGCGCGCTGCTGCGTCACGTCCGCGCCGGCGAGCAGCTTCGCGTGCATCCCGAGGTCCGCCTCGTAGCGCGCCCAAGCGACGTAGTCGGTCTGGTCGACGTTGAGCTCGAAACGGGTCAGTTGTTGCGCGCTGAGGGTGTTGGAGCGATCGAGTCCCCACGTGATGCCGGCGGCCAGCTCGCCGCGTCCGAGCGGCTGGCTGTACCGGAGATCCGCGCG
>JADGHL010000119.1 GCA_019686135.1 Myxococcaceae bacterium
CGCCACCACGGGGCACCTCGCCCCGCCGCGCCCCTGGCTCCATCGTCCCATCCGACGCCGGCGCGCGTCCGCCCGCCTGCCGTGCCTCCGCTACCAACAGCGCCCGCGCGCGATTGCTTCCTGTGGACCTGCCGCGCGGGCTTCGAAGGCCACCTCTACGAGGAGCTCGCCTGGGCGAAGGCACATCCCACCCTGGTGGGCCCGGCGCTGGTCGCCTCGGACGCCCACCCGGGCCTGCGGCCGGCCTTCGGGCGGATGGGGTTTGGGGTCCTGTGGAGCGGCACCGCTTTCGTCGCCGAGGCGTTCGCCCGGTCGCTCGGGCAGGTCGGCCTTCCCGGTCCGGTGTTCGTCCAGGGCTGGTCGGTGGACGACCCCGTCTCGCTCCGCCGTTCGCAGGAGGCGGAGGCGATGGCCGAGGCGGTGGCGCGTGCGCTCCCCGCCGCCATGCGGGCCGACTCCGCCGAGTGCGCCCGCGAGCAGAACGGAACGTTGGCCCAGGTGGTGGCGGCCGGCGATGCGCTCTGGATTGCCGGAGTGGTGGGCGCGCGCGAGGCCGTCTCGCTCTCGCCGGGCGGCCGCCAGCGGATGCGTCGCGGCCCGGCTTCGCCCTCGCGCGCGTCGATGAAGCTGGAAGAAGCGTTGAGGGGGCTGTGGCTTTCGCCCGGGCGCGGCGATGTGTGCGTCGATCTGGGCGCGGCGCCCGGTGGCTGGACCGGCGTCCTCGTGGCGCGTGGCGCGAGCGTCATCGCCGTCGATCCGGCCAGGCTGCGCCCCGAGCTCTTGCGGCACCCGAAGGTCCGTCACATCCGGGAGAGCGCGTTCGCCTTCGAACCGGAGGCGCCGGTGGACTGGCTATTCTGCGACATGGCGTGGCGCCCACTGGAGGTGGCGCAGCTTCTGGCGAAGTGGGCGCGCAGGCGGTGGGCGGTGCACCTGGTGGCCAACATCAAGCTGCCGATGAAGGACAAGAACCCCATCATCCTGCGCGTGCGGCGCACGCTGGAGGACGGCGGATGGCAACAGCTCTCCGTCCGGCAGCTCTACCACGACCGGGACGAGGTGACGGTGACGGCGCGGCGGGCGCGCTGATCCGCCCCTGGGCCCGGGGGCGCCTACTCGTCGAGGATGAACTTGCGCGGGTTCTGCGCGATGCCGTTCACGCGCACCTCATAGTGGAGGTGCGGACCGGTGGAGCGGCCGGTGTTGCCGACCAGCGCCACCTTCTGGCCGCGGGTGACCTTGTCGCCCGGCTTGACGAGGATCGCGGAGAGGTGGCCGTAGCGGGTCTTGATGCCATACCCGTGGTCGATGACCAAAACGTTGCCGTAGCCGCCCTCGAGCCCCGCGAACACCACGGTGCCGTCGGCGGGCGCGTGCACGTCCTTTCCGTGCGGCGCGGCGATGTCGAGGCCAGCGTGCATCACTTGATCGGCGGTGTACGGATCCAGCCGGTGGCCGAAGTCCGAGGTCACCCAGCCGCGGGTCGGCCAGATCGACGGGATGGACGCAAGCAGCGACTTCTGATCCTGGAAGTACGCCTGCAGCTCCTGGAGGCTCTGCTCCTGACGGGTGGCTTCGGCGCTGAGGCGATCCAGCCGCGAGGCGATCGCCACCGGCGACTCGTTGGCGGTGGCGCGCACGAACTGGTTGTCGCCCGAGGCCGGCACCTCCCCCGAACCCGGATCCGTCTCGGTGGGACCCATCGCGAGGTTGCGCTGCGGATCCGACAGGAGCGTCAGCACCCGCAGCTTCTTGTCGAACCGCTCCACCCGGTCCAGCGTGGTGCCGATGTGATCGATGCGCTCGCGGATCGTCTTCAGCTGGGCCTGCAGCGCGAGGTTCTCTTCGCGCAGGTAGCGGTTCTCCGCGGCGTCCCGCGCGACCTTGAAGTAGTGGATCGTCCCCGCGACGATCAGCACCACCAGGATCCCCGCGGCCACGAGCACCTGCACCAGCAGGTTCTTCCGGACGCGGTAACGGCGTACCTCGGCGTTGTTATCCGGGACGACGATGACGGTGTAGGACTGGTTCCCCAAACTGCGACTCCACCGTTCAGCCGCGCGGCCTGGCGGCTCGAGTGCGAACCCAAACTAGGTACTGGCTGCCGACAGAAAAGCTCCCGCTCCCATGCGCTTCGCGCGCGCTGCGGCACAAGCGACAGAGCGCGCGAGGAGCGGCAGCTATCATTGGCATTTCAAAGGTGTCAAGGTGAACAGAAACACCGCGCGCGGATGCAGATCGTCGCGCCTCACGCGACGGTCCTCACCACGATCACGGTGATGTTGTCGTCCCCTCCGCGCTCGTTGGCGAGATCGATGAACCGTTTGGGGAGCTCCTCCAGCGGATACGTGCGGACGGCGTCGCGCAGCTCCGCGTCCTCCACCATGTTGGCCAACCCGTCCGAGCAGAGAATGAAGGTGTCCCCGGGCACGGTGATGAGGCCCATCACGTCGACCTGGACCTCCTCTTCGAAGCCCACCGATCGCGTGATGATGTTCTTGTAGCGCGAGTGCTTGGCCTCTTCGGGGGTGATCATCCCCGCCTTGATCTGCTCGTTGACCAGCGAGTGGTCCTCGCTGATCTGCTGGATCAGATCGTCCCGGACCAGGTACGCGCGGCTGTCGCCCACGTGGGCGAACAGGGCGTGGTCATCCCGGATCAGCAGCGAAATGACCGTGGTCCCCATGCCCTGCAGCCGGGGATCGTCCTGGGCAGCGTTGAAGATGGCCATGCAGGCTTTCTCCACCGCGCCACGCAGAACCTCGGGCAGCGGCGAGTCCTGCAGGGGCCCCTTGATCCGGAATACCGAGTCCCGCGCGTTCCACGCCGCGCGGAGCTCCCGGTCGATCGTCTCCACGGCGATGCGCGAGGCGGTGCCCCCGCCAGCGTGTCCGCCCATGCCGTCTGCCACGACGTAGAGCTGAATCTCATCGTCGATGAGGTAGCTGTCCTCGTTGTGGCTGCGCTTCCGGCCGACGTCCGTCAGCCCCGCCGACACCACCTTCAGATGGGTTTCTGCGGCCTGCCCAGCGGCTTTCGACACGGCCACGGATGCTATGTGAGCCCGCGGGGTGGGGCAAGGCGGCAGATCGCCCTGCGAGCGGCCACACCGCACCCCGGGGCGCGGTGCTACAGGCCCGTGGCCACGGCGCGTCCCGGCCCCAATGTCGGGTCGGCGTGCGATGCCGAACGAGGTGCCTCGTCCGCCGTTGACGACGCGTGCGTGACCAGACCTCGACCCGTCCGCTTCGGCTCAGCCCGTCCGCCGTTCGCGGCGGGCCCTCGGGCTCGCGGAGGGAGCCACGCGCCTTGGAGGCAACGTCCGCGCCGCAGATCGGACCAGCGCCTCCGCCGCGCCGATCGCCTCGCGGGTCAGCTCCACGCCGGCGAGCATCCGCGCCAGCTCCTTCGTCCGCGCGCCGTTGTCCCGAAGCGCAATCACCTTCGAGGTGGTCCGCTTGTCGGTGACCTCTTTGCGGATGGACAGGTGGTGATCCGCATATGCCGCCACCTGCGGCAGGTGGGTGATGCAGAGCACCTGCCGGTGCGCGCTCACCTCTTTGATCATCCGCCCCACAACCTCCGCCACCGCGCCGCTCACGCCGGAGTCGGCCTCGTCCAGAACGTAGCAGCCGCAGCCGTCGGACCCATCCAGCGCCTTCTTGATCGCGAGCAACAGCCGGGAGGCCTCGCCTCCGGAGGCCACCTTCTCCAAAGGTCGCGGAGGTTCTCCGGGGTTGGCGCTGAACAGGAACTCCACTTCGTCCGTGCCGTCCGGCCCGAGCGCGTCCTTCAGCGCCACCCGCACCTCGAACACGGCTTTGCCCAGAGCCAGGGCCTCGAGCGACGTGGTGACCGACCGCGCGAAGGCCTTCGACGCCCGGGTCCGCGCGGCGGTGAGCTCCTTCGCGTGATTCCAGGCGATCGCCTCGGCCGCGGCGCGCTCCTCCATCAGCCGTTCCAACAGACCGCCCCGGTTCTCCAGCCGGGTCAGCTCCTCGCAAAGCTCCTGGCGGCGGGCGAGCACGCCGGACAGATCCGTCCCGTGCTTGCGGCACAGGCGCTTGAGCGCATCCAGCCGTTCGTCCACCTCGCTCAAGCGGCCGGGGTCCGAGTCGAGTCCGGCCAGGTACCGGTCCAGGGCGCGCGCGGCCTCCTCCAGCTCGGCGGATGCGCTGGCGAGCCGGTCGGTGATGGCGCCCAGCCGTCCGTCGATGCGCGCCGCGTCGGCGATCAGCGCCGACGCCTTGCCCACCAGCTCCAGCGCCGACGCCTCCTGTGAGCTCAGCCACTGTTCCGCTTCAGCCGCGGCGCGGCGCAGGCGCTCCGCGCCCATGAGCCGGCGGCGCTCCTCTTCGAGCCGTTCCACCTCACCGGGTTGGGGCGCGAGCCGGTCGATCTCCTCCAGCTGGAAGCGGAGGAACTCGGCCCGTTCGCGGGCAGCGCGCTCGTCCCCGCCGAGCTCCTCGATCCGCCGGTCGACCTCCCGCAGCGCCGCGTACGCCTCGCGGTACTGGGTCCGTCTGGCGTCCAGCCCCGCCGCGCGGTCGAGCAGATCCAGATGGCGCGCAGCATCGAACAGCCCGACGTGTTCGTGCTGGCCGGCGATGTCCACCAGCCCGCGCATCAGCTTCGAGAGGACGCCGACGGTGACCAGCGCGCCGTTCACGTACGCCTTCCCTCGCCCGGTCCGCCCGATGACGCGGCGGATCCCCACCTGCTCTCCGAGATCCGGCAGGCCCAGCTCCGCCAGCCGCGCGGCGAGCGCCTCAGTTCGTTCGAACAGCCCCTCCACCGTGGCCTCCTCGGCGCCGGCGCGGATCACCTCCACCTCCGCGCGCCCGCCGACAAGAAGCCCCAGCGCGTCCACCAGAATCGACTTCCCCGCCCCGGTCTCTCCGGTCAGCACCGTAAGCCCGGGGCCGAACTCCACCTCCGCCTCGTCGATCACCGCGAAGTTCGAAATCCTCAAAGCGTTCAGCACGCGCCCCTCCTGACGTTTCGCCGCATCCGTGCGCGACACTGAACAAGTTAGCAGTCCTCTCTGACACTGCTCAACTTTTCAGCCAGCCGCTCCGGGACACGCAGGGCTGGGGACCGCGATTCGCGGCAGCCACACTGACGCGCGCGTCGACGCAGCAGGCGCCCAAGAATCGTCGACGTCGAGTCCCTCGTCGGTCGAGCCGGAGCCGAAGGATCCCTGAGCTACGCGGCGGCCCCGCGCGGAATGAGCTCCGCCGGAACAGGGAGCCGCTTGAGGACGCTGCTCTGCAGGCGAAGGAACCCGTTTGCGGCCCTCTGACAGTTTGCACGGAGCCACCGCGTGGCCTCCTCGCTGCGGAGATAGTCGACCAGCGCGGGGAGCTGATCCGCGTGCCTGGGGATCAGGTAGTAGACCGAATGGCGTGGCACGATCGCGCCGGTTTGATCGACCCAGAAATGGGGCTCAGCAGCGATGTCCTTGCAGAGCACCTTGGGCGTGAGGATCTCGCCCAGTGGAACCGAGTCGTGAAAGGCGTGCCATGGCTTTCGCCGGGCGCAGGTCCGGGCCTCCAGGTGACGGCGGCTCCCTTTCAGATAGGTGCCGAAGTCACCGAGCGCTTCCAAAGGGAGCAGATTGCCCTCGCTGTCGTATGGGATCAGCATCCGCTTCGACGACGAAGGCGGCTTGCCCGGGACAAGCTCGCGGCCACTGATGGTGGGATACGCCCGCTTAGCCATGGTCGGAGTGAGCTCCGACAGGTCCTTCACGAAGATCTCGTCAGCACCCGTCGCGATGCCACAGCTGATGCGGGCGCAGACATCAGCAAGGGTCGGCCCGCCGACGATTCTCAGCCCCGCGTCGTGTAGCTGCGGAAGCAGCGCCGCGCCGTCGGCTGGAAAGGTGACCAGACGCCTGCTGCCATCTCGCAGGATGACCCACGTCCCGCCGCGCGGGGGACAGTTCTCAATCGTCGTAACCGCCGGGTAGGTCACCTTTGGGCCGAAGGTCGCTTCATCCAACAGCCTGATCTCTCGAACCCGAACGCCGCTCAGGAGTCGCCTGAGTGCCCTCGCCGTCTCGACGTAGAGGAACTTCTCCGGCGTGACAAACACCAGTCGTCCGCCCGGCTTGAGCTGCCGGAGCGCCTGCTCGAAGAAGAGCATGTAGAGATCGAATCTGCCGCAAGCGGTGTCGAAGTGCCTCCGATAGGCATCCCTCTCGCGCTCGGAGAGCCCGAGGATCGAGACATAAGGAGGATTGCCGATCACGTAGTCGAAACGTTCCGAGCAAGGCTGAAGGAAGTCAGCCTGGCGAATCTCCACGTTCCGAAAGGGTTGATAGCGCTGAGCCGCCTCGCGGTAGCGGTGCGAATCCAGCTCCACCCCGACGATTCGCGGGAGCGGCGCATCGTTCCGGGTGCACCAGCGCAGCACGCCGTCGACAAACGCACCGGGGCCACATCCCGGATCCAGAACGGTGCTCGTTTGCGTGGGCGGCCGCCCCCGGAAGAGCTGATCGACCATCTGGTCGACGACTCCGGCGGGGGTCGGAACAAAGCCGCGCATCGTCGCCCAGTGGACGGCATCCACTGGTTGCCCGTCAAGGACGAGCGCGAGCTGATTCAATGGTCCGCTGTTTCTCACCGGTTACCTCTCCCACCCACCACTGCAAGCCACCGGTGGGAACAATAACGGCGGGGTCAGACATTGCCCTGTGCATCGTCTGCAGCCTCAGGGGAGGTAATGGTTCCGTTCACGAAAGCGGCCAACCAGACGGTCATAGAACGTCTCAATCCGCAGGTCCGGACCGGGAAAGTTCGGATGCAGCTTTGGTCGCTCTCCGTCGAAGTCAAACACCACCAGGGCGACCTCTTCGTAAATGGTGGGCAGTTCGACCGGCTTCGCCCTTCCCGTGATGCCCCGAAGCTTGCCTTCGATCTGACGGGCGAGCGGGCTCGGCTCACCGTGTCCGTCGATGATCTCCTCCATCCGGCCCCGCGCCTCTGCGCGCGTCCTCGCAGGAAGGATCATCACGTAGCCGAGGCAGAGCATAGGGAACCTGGAGTGCAGGTTCGAGGCATCCCCCACCAGCTCTTCCCAGCGGTTGTTCACGTTCTTCGCGATGCCGCTCATCATGCATTTGAAGGAGATCCCCAGGAGCGGACCGCTCGAATTGCCTTCGAGGAAGATGTCGAGTTCCTTCGGGAAGTACGCACCGAGCACGACGCCGTTCTCCCGGAGATTAAATTTGAGTGCGCCAGTCCTCAGCCCGGTAATCGGCGCCGGCGGAAGGTTCAGGCGGCGCAGCTCGTACAGCGCGTGCTGCTGAAAGTGACCGATGAAAGCGCCGCCGCGAACGTAGCCCTCGTTCTTCAGAAGTCCCTGATGCGCTTGATGCGCCTGTTCCACCAACGCTGCCAGATCGATCGGCATGCGCCGATGCTCGCCTGCAATCGACGCAGGTCAACAAAGCGACGCTGGACCCCACTGCTTGCCGTCAGACCAGGTCGGGCATCTCGAACAGCTCGGCCACGTCCTGTTCGGTGAGCGTCCGCGCCACGGCGTCGTCGGAGGTGAGCACGCCCGCGGCCAGCTCGCGCTTGCGCTGCTGCAGCTGGAGGATCTTCTCCTCCACGGTGTTGCGGGTGATGAGCTTGTAGCTGATCACCGCCTTGGTCTGGCCGATCCGGTGGGTCCGGTCCGTCGCCTGATCCTCCACCGCCGGGTTCCACCACGGATCGAAGTGGATGACGTAGTCGGCCGCGGTGAGGTTGAGGCCGGTGCCGCCCGCCTTCAGCGAGATGAAGAACACCGGCGGGCCGTTGGGATCGTTGAACTCGTCCACGCGGGCCATCCGGTCGCGGGTGCGCCCGTCCAGGTAGAGGTACCGGATCCCCTTCTCGTCCGCCGCCTGCTTGAGCAGCTCCAGCATCTCCACGAACTGGCTGAACACCAGCGCGCGGTGCCCTTCGCCGATGAGCTCGTCCAAAAGCTCCATGAAGCGCCCGAGCTTGGCGCTGGGCGGCAACAGCGTCCCCGGCGGCAGCTTCAACAGGCGCGGATCGCAGCACACCTGGCGCAGCCGCATCAGCGCCGCGAGGATCGACACCCGGCTGCGCTTGAAGCCGACCTTGTCGATCTGCTCGTAGACCTTCTTCTTCGACTCCTCGAGCACCTCGCGGTACAGCGCCGCCTGCCCGGGCTCCATCTCGCACCAGGCCACCGCCTCGGTCTTGGGCGGCAGGTCCTTCGCCACTTCCGTCTTCAGCCGGCGCAGGATGAACGGCTGGATCCGCCGGCGGAGCCGCTCGCGCGCGGCCTGATCGCCCACGACCTGGATCGGCTGCTCGTAGCGTTCGGAGAACGTGGACGCGGAGCCGAGGAACCCCGGCATGAGGAAGTCGAAGATCGACCACAGCTCGGAGAGCCGGTTCTCCAGCGGGGTGCCGGTGAGCGCGAGCCGCTGCTCGCTGGGGAGCGCCTTGCATGCCTGGGCGGTGGCGCTGTCCGCGTTCTTGATGTTCTGCGCCTCGTCCAGGATCACGTAGCGGAAGCCGACCTCGCTCAGCTCGGCGACGTCGCGGCGGACCAGCGCGTAGCTGGTGAGCACCACGTCCATCGACTTGAGCTGTTCGACCTTCTCCTTCCGATCCTGGCCATGCCAGATCATCGTCTTCAGCCCGGGGACGAAGCGCTGCGCCTCGCGCTCCCAGTTCGCCAGCACGGAGGTGGGCGCCACCACCAGCGACGGCTTGTGCCCCTCCTCCTGGTGCACCTTGAGCAGGAGCGAGAGGGCCTGGACCGTCTTTCCGAGGCCCATGTCGTCGGCGAGGATCCCGGAGAGCCCGTGGCGGTGGAGGAACCACAGCCACGAGAGCCCCGCCTCCTGGTAGTGTCGCAGCGTCGCCTGCAGCCCCGCGGGCGCGTCCACCGCCGGGATCCCGTGGGCGCCCTGCAGCTCGCGGATCGCCCGGCGCGCCTTCGCCTCGATCTCGAAGTTCTCGTCGAGGTCGGCCAGCATCCCGAGCGCGGCGGCCTGGTACAACGGCAGCCGCGTCTTCTGCCGCCCGGGCAACGCGCCCGCCTCCTCCAGAAGGTCCGCGGCGCGCTTGACCTGCTCGCGGTCCGCCTCCGCCCACGTCCCGTCCTTGAGCGCGATATAGCGGCGGCCCGAGTCCAGCCACATCCGCACCGCGCCGAGGTCCACCTGCTGCTCGTCAGTGACGAAGCTGGCGTCGAGCTCGAACCAGTTCACGCCGCCCATCGTCACCTTGACCCGCGGCTTGAGCTTCGGGCGGACCCGAACCTTCGGCGGCGCCGCGGTGAACACCTCCCAGTCCTGCGGAAGCGCCTTCAGGGTCTCCGCCCAGAAGGCGATCGCCGCGTCGCCCTGCGCCTCGTACGTCGCGGTGGCGGAGTCGAACCGGAACCCGGCCTCGATGAGCCGCCGCGCCGCCGCGCGCTCCTCGTCCTCGCGCCGGCGGTAGAGCTTGCGGCTCTTGCCGTCCGAACCGGACGCGTACCCGAGGTGCCGCGCGTCCGGCGAGACCTGCACGGTGGTGGTCCCGTACCGCGCCCCCAGCTTCGCCTTCACCTTCTCCGCGGTCCCTTCCAGGGTGAGGACGAACTTCGGCGTGGCGGTGTCGTCGACATCGATCCCCTCGGCGCGCAGCGACAGACGGAAGCGCGGCAGGTGCGCGGCGAAGAAGGTGAGGATCCGATCCACCTGCGACTCGGGGAACGCCATCGCCGGCTCGAGCAGCCACTTGCGCAAAAGCCTCGGCGGGAAGTCCGGGTCGAGCGGATAGAGCGTCTGGCCGGCAATGACCCAGGTACGCCGCCCCGGAAGGAAGATCACATCCTTGAGCGCGAGCGTGGCCCCATCCGGCAGAGCGACCTCGATCCGCGCCACCGACGAGCCTTCCTTCGTCTGCAGGCTGATCTGCGGCCGCGCGGGCTCGTCGGCGAACACCAGCGCGGTGCCGCGGTAGATGACCCGGCGCTGCCGGAGAACGTCGACGAGGTTGGCGACGTCCTCGTCCGAGAGCACCACCCGCGCGTCGAAGCGGACTTCATGGCGCGCCAGCTCGAGGAACACCCGCTCGTCCGGCGGAGAGATGCGGGCGCCGGCCTGGAGGAAGCGCTTGACGTTGATCGGCCCCTTCGCCTGCTGGTCGATGCGCCGCACGTCGACGATCCAGTGGCGGCCGCCGGTCGCGCCGTGGGCGGGGGTGAGGCGGTAGAGGAATTCGTGATCAGGGATCGCCGAGAGCCCGAGCCAGTTCTCCAGCTTGGCCAGCGCGGGCAGCACGAGCGGATCGTCTCCCCGGGACCCTGGGGGCGGATCGCCGGCGCCCTCGGAGGCGCGTGCGTCCTCCGCATCGGACGGAGGTGAACCGGTGAGGTCATTCGCCGCATTCTGGCCGGCGGCTTCGTTCTGGTGCGAGGTTCCCACCGCGACGATCTCCCCATTGCGCGCGCGGATCGCCCGGATGCGCGCCCGGTAGAGCAGCCCGGCGGCAACCACGTGCTTGCAGTGCGGTCCGTACTGGTTGTGGGCCGGGCAGGTGCAGGTGGACCCCACCTTTTCGCCTTCCCGCCACAGGGCGACCTGGTAGGGGTCGCCCTCGGACCCGAGGACGGTGGCGACGATGTTGCGCCCTTCACGGGCGAGCATGGTCACTCGCCGCGTTTCGGCCAGCTCGCGCCCTTTCTTGAACGTGGTCGGCTGAACCACGAGCTTGAGGTAGCGGATCCATTCCGCGTCGTCGGGCGGCTGGGGCGACGGCGGCGGGGTCTGGGAGATGTCGGGCTCGGAGGTGGACAAGGACGTAGGTCAACAGCCCGCGCGCGCGGGAGAATCTGCTCCACTACCACAGCGCGCCCCCGGTGGCTCTGTACGTTTCGAAGCGAC
Organism: Myxococcaceae bacterium; assembly: GCA_019686135.1. Lineage (GTDB taxonomy): Bacteria > Myxococcota > Myxococcia > Myxococcales > Myxococcaceae > JADGHL01. The sequence goes on from JADGHL010000119.1 coordinate 10,898, forward strand.
GGGCGATGCGTTGGCTGCGTGGCCCGGCAGGCGTCCGGGGCTCACGGCTTTCGGAGCCGCGCCTCGAGCTGGGGCAGCTTGGCGGTCACGGCCGCCGCCACCGCGTCCTGGAGCGCCAGCAGCCGGCCGTTCGGCTGCTCGACCTTGAGGGTGAAGAGCACTTCACCGGTCTCGACGTGGACGAAGCGTCCGGTGACCCGGGTGGTCGCGCCCGCCCGCTGATAGGAGCCCAGGACCACCACCTCCGCGCCCCGGATCCGGCCCAGCTGCGCGCGCGTCTTCGGATCGACGTATCGGCCGGCCTCGAACTCCAGCTCGCCGAGGTCGAGGTCGAGCTGCCCCCGTTCGACCAACCGCACCCCCTTGACCGTCCCGAAGTCGGTGTGGATGGCCTCGGCGATCGCCTCTCCGAGGGAGTCCAGCTTCGGGTCGCCGGTGAGGTTCCTGAACCCGAGCACGCACACGCGGAGCGCACCGTCCTTTCGGCCCGGCGGCGCCTGTGGCCGCGCGTCGGCGCCGACGGGCTCCTCGCCGAAGTCCTCCCAGCTCACCGCGCGCCTCGAGCCGCCGGTGAGCAGAACGCTGGTCACATCGCTGCGGCCGTGGCGGACCGAACGGACCGCGTACCGCCCCGGCAGAAGCGCGATGGACCGCGCCGCCCCGGGCGTCACTTCGGCCACCACCTCGTCCTGCCGGACGTCGGTGATCACCACCCGGTCCGCGTCCTTCGGGACCTCCAGCCGCGAGGGCACGTGGCGCAGGCTGGCGAGAACAATCTCTCCCTGCCCGGCGATGTCGAACCGCCAGGTCGGGTGCTGGGCGCCGGATGGCGTGAGCGCGGTGGTGGCCACGGTGCGGTCGTACGCGTAGCGGTACAGCTCCGAGAGCGTGACCTCATGGTCGCCGGAGGCGTCCGCCGCCCCGCGCAGCCCGGAGACGAGGTGCGAGGTGAAGACGCTGCCCCGAAGCTCGCTCGACTCCAGCGCCGCCTCGTTGGCCGCCGTGGAGGTGATGAACACCTCCCCGCTCACCGCGAGCCGGTCGGCCACCTGCAGCGTGAACGGCTCGGCCGGCACCCCGCCCTTCTGCAGAATCGCCGACCCGCTCTGGCAAGCGTCGATGATCGCCACCCGGGCGATGGCGCCGGTCCCGGACAACAGCGCCCGGAGATGGCCGTACGTGACGCGGTCTTTGCCCAGCTCGAGCGCTTCGCCGTCGCCGTGACCGGAGAAATAGAAGAGCAGCAGCGTCTTAGTGGACGGCAGCAGCTCCGCCTGACGGATCGCCCGCCGAGCGCGCTCGAGCGTGCGCTCCAACTGATCGGCGCTCCCTGCCTTGAGGACGAACAGGTCGGAAGGTTTCACACCGCCGACCTCGCGCAACGCTCGTGCGACCTTGTCCGCGTCCGCCTCTGCGTACCGCAAGACGGCCCGCTTCGCGGCGCCGTGGTTGTTGCCCACCACCACCGCGAAGCGGCGAACGTCAGCCGAGGCGGTGCCCGCGACCAGAAGGACCACCGCGAGCGCGACTGGGACGGTCTTCGTCACGTCAACGCCCCCACGGGGCGCGGCCCGGCGCTAGTTGGGCGCGCCCGGCGTCGGCGCGGGGGTGATCTGGAAGTCCACCGCCGAGTTGTCGGTGTCCGATCCGTTGGGGATCCGGCCGATGGACACGTTGGTGGAGTTGCTATCTGCGAGCGACGTGGTGCTCCCGCTGCCCTCCACCAGCGGGAAGGTTTGCGTGCCGAGCGTGATGCTGCACGCGCCCTCGTAGCAGATGGAGTCCACCAGCACGTTGTTGACGGTGTCGACGATGGCCACCCCATCCGGCGAGCCGTTCTGGATGGCGTTGGTCTGCACGCTGAACGATGCGGTCTTGGTCACGCTCGAGGGCAGGCTCGCGAGCAACGTGCTGCTCCCGACCACCAGGTACTCGCCGGGGTCGAGGGTGGGGGCGATCGCGCCGAGGTCCACCGTGTCGTACACGGTGTTGTCGTTGCCATTCACCAGCACCAGCGACAACCCCGAGAGGCTCAGCACGGTCGTGCCCGGGTTGAAGATCTCCACGAACTCCGCGGCGTCCGTGTTCAGGTTGTCGTAGTCCACCTCGTTGATCACCGGGTGCCCGCCGGAGGGCGGGATGTAGCCGGCGAAGGTCGCGGTGTTGGCGGCTGGATCGACGGAGGTCCCCAGCGTGTCGGTCACCGTGGAGCCCACCGTCACCGTGTAGATCGTCCCCGGGGTCTGCGGCGTCGTGTCCACCGTCACCTGCTTGCCGTTGGCGGTGGCGGAGGTGGCGGTCAGTCCGTTGTCGAACGTGAAGCCCACGCTGGTGGCGCTCCCCGGGGCGATCTGCCGATCGAAGGTGAGCCGCACCGAGGTCGCGCTGAGCACCACCGCGCCCGTGAGCCTGGGCGCCGGGCAGCTGTTGACGGTGATCTCGCTGGTGGACCAGGCCGAGACCTGCGCCTTGCCGTTGAAGCGCCACAGCGGGGTATCGGTCACGGTGACATTGCAGCCCTGGGCCAGATCCAGCGCTTGCTGGATCGTTTCCAGGACGCGGATCTCGAAATTCGGGTCACCAGCAATCCCCGCGGTCTCGAAGTCCGCACCGACGTGCGGCACCGAGGCGCTGACGAAGTTGTTGGCGATGGTCCCGGTGGCGCGGACGAGCTCGCTCTCGTAGCTGTCGAGGTTCGTCACCACGTCGGTGGCGGCGGAGATGTCCTGGCTGAGGGTGGAGACCGGCGCACCGGAGCCCTGCTTCACATAGCTGCTGAATGCGGTGACCCGGCGTTGCCCGGTCACGACGGTGACGTCGTTGACCACGAGGTCCACCACGTCCCCGACCACGGGCGGAGTCCCCGTGGTGCCCGCGTCGGCCTGCACGAAGATCGCCGGGCCGGTGGGCTCCGCCTGGAGGAAGAAGCCCTCCGGATCCGATCCGAAGGCCGGCTTCACATAGGTCACCACCGCGCCGGTGATGGGCAGCGTCAGCGCGCCCGTATCGGTGGGCGCCTGGCGCACGGCCCCGATCTGCGCCGAGGTGTCGGCCGGGTTGCCACCGTCGGTGGTCATCCCGCCGTCGGTGGTCATGCCACCGTCGGTCTCCATCCCGGCGTCGGTGCCGGCGTCCGTCTCCATCCCGGCGTCGGTGCCTGCGTCCGTGTCCATCCCGCCGTCCACGCCGGCGTCGGTGTCCATCCCGGCGTCCGTACCCGCGTCGATGCCACCGTCGTCGCCGCCATTGCTGGTGGTGGGGAAGCACTGCCCGCCCTGGCAGAACTCACCCGCCGGGCAGGTGACGTCCAGGCACGGATCGGTGGGAGGCTTCGGTTTCTCGGGACCGCAGGCGGCCATCACCGCCGCGGCGGCGAACACCACCAGCGAGAGCTTGAGCGAAGCAGTCGACGACACCGTCACGAGAACCTCCGGGATACCGGCCAGATGTGTCAGACCGTGTACAGAGGAGGTGCGGGTGCCGTCAAACATCGGTTGCGGGCCGCCTTCCCTTCAGCGCGCGAACAGCGTCCCGCGCGCGGCCTCGGCGATCGCCACCGCGCCGGGGTGGCGGATGCGGCGCTCCACCGAAATCGCGAAGAAGCGTTCCTTCACCTCGTCGGTGGTGCCCACCACACCCATGTCGTACTGCCGCGCCACCTGCCCGGCGATCGCCGCCGGCGCGACGCAGAAGCCGTGGCCCCGCTGCCCGAACACCTTCGCCAGCGCCGAGTCCTCGAACTCGGCCACCACCAGCGGCTGGAGGTTCCGCGCCGCGAACCATTCGTCCAACCCGCCCCGAAGGTGCGTGCCTCGGGCCGGGAGCAGCGCCGGCGCGCCGTGGAGCGAGGCGGGAAAGCCGCGCTTGAGCTTCCGGCGCAGCGGCTCGGTCGCGAGGAACGCCACGCCGGTCTCACCGAGCAGGTGGCTGAACACCTTCACGTGGGCCGCCTGCGGCGCGGGCGCGTCGGAGACCACCAGGTCCAGCTCGTGCAGCGCGAGCTTCGCCAGAAGCTCCGGCAAGGGGCCCTCGCGCACCTCGAGCGCCAGCTCCGCCCCGGTGACGAAGGCCGGCTCCAGGAGCCGCTCGGCGACGATCTTCGGCACCACGTCCACCAGCCCGACCGCAAACCGCAGCCGCTGCCCCACGGCCCGCCCCGCCATCGCGAGCTGCAGCTCGCGCCCGAGCCGGAAGATCTCGTCGGCGTAGCGGAACACCGTGCGCCCGTCCTCGGTGAGCACCCGGCCGCGGCCGCGGCGTTCGAACAGCGGCTGCCCCAAAGACGCCTCCAGCGCCTTGAGCTGCGCGCTGATGGTGGGCTGACTGAGCCGCAGCTCCCGCGACGCGGCGGCGATGCTCCCCGTGCGCGCCACCGTCCAAAAGTAGAGGAGGTGGTGGTAGTTCAGCCAGGGGAGTGTGGGCGGGGTGGGATCGCT
>JADGHL010000120.1 GCA_019686135.1 Myxococcaceae bacterium
CGCCTCCACCGGCGGCGCCTCCCCCCTCGAGCGACTTCTCCCTCGACTTCGCCGATCTGCCGCCTCCTCCCCAGCCCTCCGCCCCGGTCGCGCCCGCCGCGGCTCCGGTGCCTGCGCCGGCCGCTCCGGTGGACGTCTCCGCCAGCTTCGGAGAAGTCGACTTCGGCGAACCGGCGCCTGCGCCGGCGAAGGCCGCCGCGGACGATCTCGAGTTCGACCCGCTGAGCGCGCCGAAGCCCGCAGACGACCTCGAGGCGGATCTCTCCGCCCCGCTCCCTCCGCCGAAGCCGGCCGCCGCCGTCGACGGGCTGGAGATGCTCTCGTTCATCGACGACACCGCGAAGAACGAGAAGGGCGCGAAGGCCGGTCCGAAGAAGCGGTTCCACATCCGCCGCCGCAGCGGGAAGACGTTCGGCCCGTTCGAAGAGGGCGTGATCGTCAAGATGTTGGAGGACGGCCAGCTGCTCGGGAACGAGGATGTCTCCGAGAGCAACGACAACTGGGTGCCCATCGGCACCGTCCCCGCCTTCCAGGCGGCCATCCAGAAGCTGATGGAGTCGCCCACCTCCGACGCCGCGCCCGCCGCGGCCGAACCGGAGGCCAGGCGGACCGAGAACACCGCTGAGGCGATGGAGCGCCTCAAGCAGCTCTACGAAGGCCGCATGGCCGCCGTCACCATCGTCGACCGGCGCGCCGACGAGCTGAAGTTCAAGAAGCGGCTCCCGTTCCTCATCGGCGGCGCGGTGCTGGTGGTGCTGATCGCGGCCGGGGCCTCGCTCGGGCTGACCCGCTACGGCGCGTTCGGGCTCAAGCTGCTGCTCCCCGCGAAGGTGGCGCCGGGATCTCCGCAGTTCACCCAGCTGCAGAAGGCGCGTGAGGCGCTCGCCCACGACACCTTCAAGAGCTACACCGAAGCGCGCGACACCGCCCAGGCGATCCTCAGGGCGAAGGAGTTCCCCGAGGTCCGTGCGGTGTGGTGCCAGGCGGTCTTCTTCCTCGATCGCCGCTACGCCGCGGCCAAACCCGATGAGCTGAACACCGCACGCCGCGAGCTCGAGAACATCCGGCTGCTCGGCGAGAAGCACCCCGAGGTGGTCAAGGCGCTGGCGGGGGACGCGCTGTCCGCCAATCGGCCGGACGATGCGCGGCTTGTCCTCGAAGACGCCGTGGTGCGCCACCCGAAGGACACCGAGCTCAAGCTCCTGCTCGCCGAGGCCTGGGTGGCGCGCAATCAGGCCGACCGGGCGATCCAGACGCTGGAGCAGGTCGTCCAGCAGAACGCGGACTCTGCCAAGGCGCTCCACATGCTGGGGCGGCTCTACCAGCAGAGGGCGGAGACGCTGCGCAACGCGGGCAAGAATGACGAGTCGAAGAAAGCGGCCCTCAAGGCGCAGGAGCTCTTCGAAAAGGCGCTCGCGGCGGATCCGGAGCACGTGATCTCCGCGGTGGAGCTGGCGGCGATCCAGCTCCTCGTCGACCGCGACGTGGACGCGGGCACCGCCGCGCTCGAGAAGGCGCTCGACGAGAAGTCCCGCGCGCTGATGGGCCCGGCGGAGATCGCCCGGGCGCGCGCGCTCAACGGCGCCGCGCTGGCGATGAAGTTCCAGGTGAAGGAGGCGGTGGCGGAGTTCGAACAGGCGGTGAAGCTGGATCCCGGCTCGGTGTTCGCCAAGGCGCAGCTGGGCCGCATCTACATCCAGCAGCGCGAGTTCGCGAAGGCGGTCCCGCTCTTCAAGGAGGCGAGCCAGAAGGAGCCGTCCAACCTCGACTATGTGGAGGGCTACCTGACCGCGCTCATCGGCGCGGGCAAGATGCAGGACGCGCTCACCGTGCTGCAGACCGCCAACGGACAGTTCCCGGACACGCCGAAAATCGCCTACCTCGACGCGCGGGTGAACGATGCGCTCGACAACACCAAGAAGGCCGAGGACAACTACCTCAGGGCGATCAAAGGCGACCCCACCCTCGCCGAAGCCAACCTCAACCTGGCGCGGCTGTACCTGCGCCTCAAGCGCCTGCCCGAAGCGCGTCAGCAGCTCGAGAGCGCGCTCGAGAAGGCGCCCCAAAGCGCAGACGTCAACGCGGGCATGGGCGAGCTTCTGCTCGACGAGAACAAGCTGGAGGAGGCGAACCAGGCCTTCCTCAAGTCCGCCGAACTCGATCCCACGCTTCCCGACGCACACCTGGGACTCTCCATCACGGCGCTCCGCCAGGGGCGCGTGGAGGACGCGGAGAAGGCCATCACCCAGGCGCTCGAGCTCGACCCGAACCTCAAGGGCGGCTACCTGCAGAAGGGCCTCGTGCTCTTCGCCCAGAACAAGCTGGACGCGGCGATCGAAGCTCTGGAGCAGGCCAAGAAGAACGAGCCCTCCAACGCGAAGATCAACATCCACATCGGCGAGGTGAAGCTGGCGAAGAACGATCTCGCCGGCGCGGAGGCGGCGCTCCTGGCGGCGCTGACCCAGGAGCCGCGCAACCACGAGGCCAACTTCTTCCTCTCGCGCGTGAAGTCGAAGCGGGCCGAGCACACCCAGGCGATCGAGAGCATGCGCTCGGCGCTGGACGCCAACCCGGACGACCCCGTGTACCACTACTACATGGGACTCATCTATCGGGACGCCAAGAAGGTGGCGGAGGCGATGGCAGAGTGGAACGAGGCGATCCGGCTCAATCCGCAGTTCGCCGACGCGATAGAGGCGCTCGGGCAGGCGCACCTGGAGCGCGGCGAGTTCGATCAGGCGATCGAACAGTTCCGCGCGGCGCTGGCGGTCGATCCGAAGCGGGCGCGGCTGTACGGAGCGATCGGCGACGCGTACTTCATGGCCGAACAGTGGACGGAGGCGATCAAGAGTTTCCGCCAGGCGCTGCAGGCGGACAACTCGCTCACCTACGTCTATTACAAGATCGGCCGCGCGCTGGAGCAGTCGGGCAAGTCGCGCGAGGCGATCGACTGGTACCGGAAGGCGACCGAGGTGGAACCGGACAACCCTTCGCCCTGGTACTACCTCGCTTACCTGCAGAAGCAGCGGTCGCAACGCAAGGAGGCGATCGCCGCCTTCAAGAGCTACCTCGAGCGCCGGCCAGACGCGCCGGACAAGCGCGAGATCGAAGACGAGATCTACGACCTCGAACACGGCAATTAGTTCGGAGTGGGAAGTGAGTCGTGAGTAGTGGGCCTCCGGCTGCTTGCCGCACCGCGGGGTGATGACTACAAGCGCGCCATGCTCGACCCCAGATACGTCGCCGCGAACTTCGACACCGTCCTCGAACGGCTGAAGTCGCGCGGCGGCAACCTCGATCTCGGCCCGTTCCAGAAGCTGTTCGGCGAACGGCGCGACCTCTACGTCTCCATGGAGGCGCTCAGCCAGAAGCGCAACCGGGCGAACGAGGAGATTAAAAAGAAGGCGAAGGAGGACCCGAAGGCGATCAACGCGATCCGCGGCGAGATGCGCGAGGTCTCCAATCAGATCAAGGAGAAGGAGAGCCGCCTCCGCGAGGTCGAAGAGGAGATCTCGAACATCCTCTACACGATCCCCAACCTGCCGCACGAATCCGTGCCGGTGGGGACGAGCGAAGCGGACAACCTGGTCGTCCGGACCTGGGGTGAGAAGCCGCACTTCCTCTTCGAGCCGAAGCAGCACTTCGAGATCGGCGAGAAGCTGGGGATGCTCGACTTCGAGCGCGCCGCCAAGGTCTCGGGGTCGCGCTTCGTCTTCTACAAGGGCGCCCTGGCGCGGCTGGAGCGGGCGCTCGCCGCGTTCATGATCGACCTGCACACCAGGAAGGGCTACCTGGAGCTGCTGCCGCCGTATCTGGTCAACCGCGCCTCGATGACCGGCACCGGGCAGCTGCCGAAGTTCGAGGAGGACGCCTTCAAGACCGCCGGCGCCGACGAGTACTTCCTCATCCCCACCGCCGAGGTCCCGGTCACCAACTACCACGCCGACGAGGTGCTCGACGGCGAGCGGCTGCCGTTGCGCTACTGCGCGTTCTCGCCCTGCTTCCGCGCCGAGGCGGGCAGCGCCGGCAAGGACACCCGCGGGATCATCCGCCAGCACCAGTTCCACAAGGTCGAGCTGGTCAAGTTCGCCACGCCGGAGACCTCGATGCAGGAGCTGGAGAGCCTCGTCGAGGACGCGAGCGACGTGCTCAAGCAGCTGGGGCTGCACCACCGCGTGGTGCTGCTGTGCACCGGCGACATGGGCTTTGCCTCACAGAAGACCTTCGACCTCGAGGTGTGGCTCCCGGGGCAGAACGCCTATCGGGAGATCAGCTCGTGCTCCAACTTCGGGGACTTCCAGGCGCGCCGCGCGAAGATCCGCTTCAAGCGCGGGCCGGGCGACAAGCCGCAACTGATCCACACCCTCAACGGATCCGGCCTGGCGATCGGCCGCACGGTGGTGGCCATCCTCGAGAACTACCAGCGCGAGGACGGGACCGTCGCGCTGCCCGAGGTGCTGTGGCCGTACATGGGCGGAATGAAGGAGCTCCGGCCGCTGTAGCGGCCGGCGGTTCCGCGCCGTCCGTCTCCGTCAGGCGGTCCACTCACTCCGGGCGAAATTGACCACGAAGTAGAGCGCGATCGCGGCGCTCGTGACCATCGCCGCGCGGCGCAGTCTGGGCCGCTCTCCGATCAGGAGCGACAGCGTGAGGATGCAAGGGAAGGCGGCCATCGCGTAGCGCCCCATCCCCTGGAAGTCCTTGATGCCCGCCGCGGGAATGGCCACCGCCACGAACGCGTAGGCGGCGGAGCCCCAGCCGAGCCGCTTCTTCGTCGCGACACACAGCGCGAGCGCGCCCACGGTCAGCGCGGCGTGCATCCCCAGCCAAAAGCCGATGTCCGGACGGACACGCGGGAACATCTTTTTGAACCAGGTCACCTTCAGCCAGGTGTGCCAGCCGGGCGGATGATCCCGCCCGGGCGCGGCCTGCACGTGCGCGAAGTCGAGCGGATCGTCGAAGCGCAGCCACAGAAACGCCATGAACGCGGTCATCCCCACCGCCGAGAGCGCGGGGACGAAGTCGATGGCGCGGATCGGTTCCTGGCGCAGGCGGCGCAGCTCCAGCTGGCGCACCACCAGCCCCACCACCACCGCTGGGGCGACCGGCCGGCAGGCGGTGGCCAGCGCGCCGAACAAAGTGGCGAGCCAGACGTTGCCGCGTTCGAGGCACAGGAACGCGGGGATCACCAGAGCGAGGAAGAGCGCCTCGGTGTAGACGACGCCGAACAGGGAGTACGCGAAGGGATAGACGAGGAACAGCGCGGTCGCGGCAAACGCGCGGTCGTCTCCCACCAGATGGCGGGCCCAGCGGAAGAACTGCCACATCGCCAACGGGCCGCACACGGCGGAGATCAGGATGCCGGCGATCCACGTGTGAAGGCCGATCGACCGGAGCGCGCGGATCGCCATCGGTTACGCGGGAAAGAACGCGACCGGGCTCTGGTGGCCGGGCTTGTACCAGTACCCGCCTTCCGCGATGGACGCGTACCAGCCGGAGTCCCACCGCACGAGCGCCTGGACCAGCGGCACGTGCGGGAAGTCGTCGTGGGCCGGGCTCAGGTTGAACTCGGGCAGAAACGCGTTGGCCAGGGTGGCCACCCCCACGTAGCCCACAGCGCGGCGGCGATCGCCCAGAGCGCTTTCGACGAAGCGCGCATGCTTTGAAGGCTACCGGCCGTAGGCGAACACCACCGCGGAGAGCCGCCAGGATCCGCCGTCGGCGATCTGCTCGATGCTCCACTGGAACTGGTGCGGCCCCGGCGTGCTCCAGGCCGCCGGTTCTTCGGCGTACGCGGGCGTCACGCTGCCCGGGCACCAGTTGGCGCGCGGGGCGCGGACGCTCGCGATGGCTCCGCACGGGTTCTCGAGGCAGTAGTCGAAGCCGGCGCCCCCGGAGGGCGGCGAGTAGTGCGTCAGCGTGCAGAGGTTCTTGCAGTCGTTCCGCCACGGGGTGAAGCGCGTCAGCTCGACGCCGTCGGCGGACAACACGTGCTCGCGCCGGCAGAACTCCTCCGCCGGGCCGATGCAGCTCGAGTCCCCGGTGCCGCCGCCGTGGCCGGTGACCCGGTACTCCAGGCGGGAGACGAGCGTGCCCTCGGGCAGGGCGAAGTCGATCGCCGGCCCCTGGCCCGGCGTTGTCACGCTGCCGTTGAAGAGCGGGATCACCGCGAGCACCCTGCGCGGCGCCTTGCCGGGAACCACGTCGATCCGCGCGGTCACGTTCCAGCCGCCGTTGCTGCCGGTGACCTGCCCGGAAGCGTCCGACCAGGTGGTGATGGTGCTGATCAGCCGGTGCTTGCCGGGCAGGCCGTTGGCGACGTCCGTGAGATCGATCTCGAAGTGCTCCGGGCCGCCGAACGGGGTGATGGCGCGGACCAGCTCCACGCCGGGCGGATCGCCCGCCTCCTTGCGGGGATCGAGGATGAACTCGAAGTTGCGGTCGAACGCGTCGCAGTCCGCGGGCCAGTTCTCGCCCTGAGGCGGCGGGTTCTGTTGCCACGACTCGAAGGGGTAGCAGGTCGAGGCGAGATCGACGACGAGGGTCACCTTCTCCTTCGGGGCGGTGCCCCAGTCGATCTCCGTCTCCACCTTCTGGAAGTTCGGCTCGCCCGACTTGCTGGTGATGCGCGCGTTGTCGAAGGCGGTGAGGGTGAACGGCGCGGGCGTCCCGGCGTCGGTCCCCGCATCGGTGGCGGGCGTGTCCGCGTCCGGCGATCCCGCATCGGGCGACTCGCCGGTACCGGCCGGACAACCCATCAGAAGTGACAGCACGCAGACGCCGAGCAAGCGCTTCATGGGCAGCGAACGGTATTCGCGTCGCACGGGGCGCGCACTCACTCATTTTCCGCGGGGGAGTCGGGGGCGGGAAGCGTCACACCCAGCACCACATCTCCCTTCCCGGCGGGGTCGATCCGGATCTGCGCGCCCTCCCGCTCCAGAATCTGTCGGGCGAGCCCGACGCCGTGGAGGCCATCGTCGAGGGGCGTGTCCGCGCGCAGGTCGACCAACGCGGCCAAAGGCGCCGCCGGGATCGCCGCGGGGACGACGACCTCCACCTTCGCCAGCATCCCCTCGCGCGCCGTGCGGAGCCGGAGCACCGGCGGTTGGCGCGGATGTTCGGGGAGCGGATCGACCAGCGCGGTGATGAGCTGGGTGAGCGCCATCGAGAGCTCGGCGCCGGAGATCGCCGTGCCGGGGACCTCCTCGAGCTCCACCTCGAGCGCCGCGCGCGAAGCAATCGCGTGGCGGAGGAGCCACGCGGATGCCTCGAGGGCCTTGCGGACGTCAGCGGCGCGCTCCGCCGCGGTCCCGCGGGTGACGGACTGCAGCTCGGCCACCACCTTTCGGATCCGCTCCAGCCCCCCCTTCTCCGCGAGCTCCAGGTGCACGTGGCGCACGTTGCTGGTCACGAATGCGAGCGGGTTGTTGATCTCGTGCGCCAGTCCCCGGGCGACCGCCACCAGCGTCAGCCCGAACGCCACCCCGGCGAAGGTCAGCGCGCCGAGCGGCGCCACGGCGAGCATCATCACGCGGAGCTCGAACAGCAGCCAGACGCAGTAGGCACCGAAGGCCGCCAGAGCGATCGACATGATCACGACTGCGGCCGTCCACTTCGAAGATGCGATCAGATCCCCCCTCGTCCGCGGCGCACTCTACGCGGCCGCCTGGGGCGCGAGGACGGGTCACGATTGACACCCGCGCCTTCAGCGCGTCGGCGTCGCTCACGATGGGATCGCGGGGTCTCCCGGTTCGGCGCCGGAGCTGGCAGATGGATCGATGCCGTCGCGGCGGAGCTGCGCCTCGGTCGCCTCCACCGCCGTCGTCCCCGCCGGGGCGTCGTACCAGCCGGGGTCGGCGTAGCTGGCGAGGTGGTCGCGGACCTTGAGGACGCTGAACATCCCGCCCATGGTGATGACATCGTACTTCCCGCGCCCGCCGAGCATGGGGATGCTGTTGGTGGGCACGGCCATCCCCATTTCGGACATCTCGCCCATCCCGGTCTGCCCCATGGTCATGTAACCGGGCAAAAGCTTCTGCGCGCGCTGGTCGATCGCCCGCGGCTGCGCGACGCCGACCATGTTCGGGATCCCATGGCCCATCTGGTTCATCACGTGGTGGGTCATGTGGCAGTGCATCGCCCAGTCGCCCGGTTCGTCGGCGACGAACTCGATCGTCCGCGTGCTGCCGACCGGGACGAGCACCGTCGTCTCCGGCCACTGCGCGCTGGGAGCGATCCGGCCACCGTCGGTCTCGGTAATGAGGAACTGGTAGCCGTGCAGGTGGATCGGGTGGTGATCCATCGCGGAGAGGTTGCCAAAGCGGATGCGGACGTGCTCGCCGGTCTTCGCCACGAGCGGCGCGGTGGCAGGGAACACCTTCGCGTTCATGGTGAGGACGTTGAAGTCCGTCATCTCGTTCGGGTTCGGCCGCCGCGCGCCCGCGTCGATGCGCCACTCGTGGAGCATGATCGCGAAGTCCCGATCGATCCGCGGACCGACGAGCCGGCGGGGGTGGACGACGAACATTCCCACCATCCCCAGCGCCATCTGGGTCATTTCATCGTGGTGGGAGTGGTACATGAACGTCCCGCTATGCCGGAGGGTGAACTCGTACCAATAGGTTTCCCCCGGAGCGATCGCCTTCTGGGTGAGGCCACCCACTCCATCCATCCCGTTGGGCACGAGCATGCCGTGCCAGTGCACGGTGGTGGGAGCGGGCAGGCGGTTGGTGACGTAGAAGCGGACACGGTCGCCCTCCACCGCTTCGATCACCGGGCCGTGCACGCGGCCGTTGTATCCCCAGCACCTCGCCTCGAGCCCCGGCGCGAAGGTGTGCGTGACCTCCTCCGCCACCAGGTGGAAGACCTTCACGCCGTCGACGATCTTCCATCGCAGCTTCGAGCCGTTGGGGACCACCACCGGCCGGTAGTCGCGGTTCGGCAGCCCGGGCGGCAACCAGTCCTGCTTCGCGTGCGTTCGCCCGGTCGCGGCGGCGGAGTTGTGTCGCGGCCGCGCCGCTCCCGGCACGTCACTCTGCGCGGCGGCGGCGCGCGCGCTCGCGAGCAGGACGGCGGCCGCGCCGCCGGTCTTGAGCACCTCGCGCCGCGACGGCGGCGTGGTCTCCGCGCGGAACGTGTCCTCGTGCTTCGGCTCGCCCGGATCGCTCGTCTTCATTCCGAATCCCTGATTCGTCCGCCCACCAGCCGCCGCAGCTGCGCGCGCTCCTGCCAGTAGTCGCGGACCGCCTCGATGTAGGTGGCGTACGCGTCGACCTGCTCCTGCTTCGCCTGCACCAGCTCGAACAGGCCGATCTGCATGCCGTTGTACTGAAGCTGCGCCTGCTCGAGGACCTCCTCGCGCAAGGGGAGCACCACCTTCCGGTAGTGCTCGACCGTCTGGCGCAGAAACCCGAGCCGCGCCACCGACCGCCGCACGTCCGAGCGCGCGTCGATCGACAGCTCGTCCAGGCGCCGCTCGGCTTGACGGAACTGCGCCTCCAGCCGGGCGATGACCGCCTGACGTTGGTCGAAGACCGGCAGCTCCAGGCTTAGCGTGGGGCCGAGCAGCCGCGGCCCGTCGGCATCGCGGTGCGCGTCCACGCCGACCTCGATCTGCCCGAACCAGCGGGTGCTCCGCGCCAGCTCTACCGCCTTCCACATCAACGCCCGCTGCAGCCTCGCCGCCTCGATGTCGAGGCGCTGGCGGATCGCCGTCGCCTCCAGGTGCTCGAGCGGCGGATCCTTCTCCGGCAGCGGCGGGAGCTCCGCCGCGAGCTTCCACGAGGTCCGCGCGCCCCACAGACCGAGCAGCTTGTTGAGATCCTCCCGCGCCTCGACCAGCGCGAGCTCCTCGCGGCCGAGCGCCACGCGCGCCTCCTCGTAGCGCGCCCTTCGCGAGGCCAGCTCGAGCTGGGTGATGTTGCCCGCGGCGAAGAGCTGCTGCGCCAGCTCCGCGGAGGCGGCTTCGCCGTCGACGACCGAGCGGCGGAGCGCGACCAGCTTCTCGCGCGCCTGCACCTCACGGAACTGACGGTCCACCTCCGCCGCGACCCCGAGCGCCTCGTGCGCGACCCGGAGCACGTCCGCGTCGAACTGCTCCTCCGCCACCCGCTTTCTGAGCGGAAGCACGAAGAGCTGGAGGAAGTCCATCACCAGCCCGCCGTTCAACTCGGAGATCCCTTCGCCGGGGAGCGCGAGGCCGACGTGCGCTTCGAGGCCCGGGTTGGACCAAAGCCCGGCCTGGACGAGATCCGCCTGGGAGACGCCGAGCTCTTCGTACGTGCGCTGAAGGCCCGGGTTGTTGATCAGGGCGATCGCGATCGCATGGTCGACGGTGAGCCCGCCGGACAGGAGCTCATCGACGTGCTTCTGGATCGCGGCGTCGTCCGGTGTCCCGCGGTCCCAGCCCGTCTTCGCGCCGATGCGCTCGTCCACGAGCGCGGCGACCTCGGTGTGACCGCGTGAAGGATCGATCGTCGCGCATGCGGAGGCGGTCAGCGCGACGGCTGCAGCCACGACGTGCCTCACCGCTGCACACCCTTTTTCTGGGGTTCCGGACGCACAGGCACCAGCTTCATGCCGCACTTGGGGCAGGTGCCGGGTTCGGGCTGACGAACGGTCGGGTGCATCGGACAGGTGTACGTGACCGTCTGTGACCCGTTGTTTCCAGCCTCCCTCCCGCCGGAGTGCTCGTGCGCGTGCGGCGCGCCGCCGTTCCGGGCAGCGGGCGAAGCGGCGATGGACACCGTCACCGGCGCGGACTCGGGCGCAGCGGGGTTCGATGGATCCAGGGCGGTGGGGCGCACTGCGGGGTCCGAGGCACAGCCCGCGCCGCCCAGCACGAGCGTCGTCAAGAGCGATGTGAGGAGCCGACGGTTCATGGCGGTCACGCTGAGGACGGATGGAGCGCGGGGTCATTACACCGTCGCCCCCGGCCCCGACATGCCGAATGAACGAACGCGAAGCGCCTGCCCGGAGGGAGAATTAATGATTCGATGATCCGTCCCCATGCCTCCCGTCCGTTCCGACGTCCTTTCGGCCCGCCGGGCCGACTTCCTCCGCCTCCTCGAGCGCAGGGTGGGCGACCGCGCGCTCGCCGAGGATCTCTTTCAGGAGGCGCTGGTCCGGGTGATGGACAGGGGCGTCGAGCTTCGGGACGAAGAGGCGCTGGTCGGCTGGTTCGTCCGGGTGCTGGAGAACGCCGCGCGCGATCATTTCCGGAGGACGGCCGCCGCAGGGCGAGCGCTCGATCGCGTGGCTGCTGAGGCGAACCCCGTGGTCGAGGTGGACCCCGCCCCCGCGAGGACCTGCCGGTGTGTGGCTCGGGCCGCCCGCGAGCTCAAGCCCGAGTACGCCGAGGCGCTTTGGCGGATCGAAGTGGACGGGCTGCCGGTGAAGGACTTCGCGGCCGAGGCGGGGCTGAGCGCGTCGAACGCCGGGGTGCGCGTGTTCCGTGCGCGCGAGGCGCTCCGGAAGAAGGTCATGGAGACCTGCGGCTTCTGCGCAAAGAACGGCTGCGTGGACTGCACCTGCGCGCATGAGCGCTGAGCCGGGCAGACCGCCTCGTGTAATGCCTGCTGCGCGACGGCGTCCCTGAAGTGAAGAGGACGCATGACCGCGCATGCACATGCTGAGGGTCCGATGCACGTGCACCCGGACACGACAGACGCGACGACGCCGGTGAAGGATCCGGTGTGCGGGATGACCGTCGTCCCCGGCGCGGCGAAGGGAGGGAGCGCCGAGCACCGGGGCACCACCTGGTGGTTCTGCAACCCGAAGTGCCGGGAGAAGTTCGTCGCCGATCCGGAGCGCTACCTGCACGGGAGCGCCGCGCCGCCCACTCCGCCACCGCCGCCGGGCACGAAGTGGACGTGTCCGATGGACCCCGAGATCGTCCGCGACGAACCCGGCAGCTGCCCCATCTGCGGGATGGCGCTCGAGCCACTCACCGTGTCGCTCGAGGAGGCGCCCAACCCCGAGCTCCGCGCGATGTGGCGAAGGTTCTGGGCAAGCGCCGTGCTCACCGCTCCCTTGCTGGCCCTCGCGATGTGGGAGCCGGGGAACGGAGCTCTGAGCGGGTGGATCCAGGCGGCGCTGGCGACCCCGGTCGTGCTGTGGGGAGGCTGGCCGTTCTTCCAGCGCGGCGCCGCGTCGGTGCGCAACCGGGCGCTCAACATGTTCACGCTGATCGCCCTGGGCACCGGTGTCGCGTACGGTTTCAGCGTCTTCGCCCTGCTCTTTCCGGACGCGCTGCCTCCGGCGCAGCGCCACGGCGGACCGGTGCCGCTGTACTTCGAGGCCGCCGCGGTGATCACCACGCTCGTCCTGCTCGGGCAGGTGCTGGAGCTCCGGGCCCGGAGCGCCACCTCCGGAGCGATCCGCGCGCTGCTCCGGTTGGCGCCCCAGAGCGCCCGCGTGGTCCAGGCCGACGGGACGGAAGTGGACGTCCCGCTCGAGCAGGTCCGGGTGGGCGACGTGCTGCGCGTGCGTCCCGGTGAGAAGGTGGCGGTGGACGGCGTGGTCACCGAAGGCCATGGCGTCGTCGACGAATCGATGGTCACGGGCGAACCGCTGCCGGTCGAAAAGGCGCCGGGCGCGAAGGTGATCGGCGGCACGCTGAACCAGAACGGCTCGTTCCGGATGCGTGCCGAACGGATCGGACGCGACACGCTCCTTTCGCGGATCGTCCAGCGGGTGAGCGAAGCGCAACGGAGCCGGGCACCCATTCAGAAGTTGGCGGACAAGGTCTCGGCGATCTTCGTCCCCACGGTGATCGCCGTCGCGGCGATCGCCGCCGTGGTGTGGGCCTGGGCGGGCCCCGAACCGAAGCTCGCGCACGCGCTGGTGAACGCCGTGGCGGTGTTGATCATCGCCTGTCCCTGCGCGCTCGGCCTGGCCACACCGATGTCGATCATGGTGGCCACCGGCCACGGCGCGCATGCGGGCGTGCTGGTGCGCGACGCCCAGGCGCTGGAGCTGCTCTCGCGGGTGGACGTGTTGGTCATCGACAAGACCGGCACCCTGACCGAGGGCCGGCCGCGCCTCGTCTCCGTGCGGGCGCGGGACGGCGTGGACGAAGCGGCGCTGTTGCGTGCCGCGGCGTCGGTGGAGCGCGGGAGCGAGCACCCGCTCGCGGCGGCGATCCTCTCCGGGGCCCACCACCGCGGCGTGGAGCCGGCCGCTGCCGAGCAGTTCCGTGCACATCCCGGAAAGGGCATCGAAGCAAGGGTGGACGGCCGCCTCGTCGCGCTCGGGAGCGCGTCGTTCCTGCGCGAACGCGGCGTGGATCCTTCGGCGCTGAGATCTTGCGCGGACGCGCTGCGCGCCGAGGGGCAGACGGTCATCTTCGTGGCCATCGACGGCGAGGTGGCCGGGCTGCTCGGCGTCGAAGATCCGATCAAGCCGTCCACGCCCGGGGCCCTGCAGGCGCTGCGCGACGAGGGCCTACGGATTGTGATGCTCACGGGCGATCACCGCGCCACCGCGACCGCCGTGGCACGCCGGCTCGGGCTGACCGAGGTGGAAGCGGAGGTGCTCCCCGAAGAGAAGGCGGAGGTGGTCGCGCGGCTGCAGCGGCAGGGGCACCGCGTGGCCATGGCGGGCGACGGCGTCAACGACGCGCCCGCGCTGGCCAAGGCGGAGGTGGGGATCGCCATGGGCACCGGCGCCGACGTGGCGATGGAGAGCGCCGCCGTGACGCTGGTCCAGGGCGATCTGCGAGGGCTCGTCCGGGCGCGCCGGCTCAGCGCCGCCACCCTGCGCAACATCCGCCAGAACCTTCTTTTCGCCTTCGTCTACAACGCGCTCGGCGTCCCGGTGGCGGCGGGCGTCCTCTACCCCTTCTTCGGCCTGTTGCTCAGCCCGATGTTCGCAAGCGTGGCGATGAGCCTGAGCTCCGTGTCGGTGATCTCGAACGCGCTCCGCCTCCGGCGCATCAAGCTCTGAGGACGCCTGCGCGGACTCAGCGGCCCCAACGTCCCAGGAAGCGGTCGAAGGACAACGCATACGCCGCGCAGAGGCTGAGGACCAGGAACGCCAACGCCAGCAACTCTCCGAGCTCCATCCCCGGCCTCCCATTGAGCACCGCGTTGCCCACGCTGACGCGGCGCCGTCTCATCCCGTCACGTCGCGGAGCGGGCTTCGCAGCCGCCCACGACCAAGAGCACCATCCGTGCCGCGGTTGTCCGACCCCGGTCCCATTGGTGGCCGCGCCCGGAGAGACCGACCTTTGCGCGCGCCGGCCTTTCGGCCAGCCATCTCAGAGGGAACCAGACATGACCCACTTCATTCGCGGAGCCGTCGCGGTCCTCTTTCTCACGTCGCTCGGAGTCGGGTGCGCAGGCACCAAAGCCGCCGGGAGGGACATCGCGTCAGAGATTCCGGGCGTCTCGCACGCGTCCGACGGGCTGGTGCAGGAGGCGAGCGAGAACCGGATCTCGGTCGTCGGAATCAAGGATCAGCCCGGACCAATTTCGTTCCAGATCGGCACCGACACCCGGATCGAGAAGGACGGACAGCGCGTCGCGCTCAGCGAGCTGAAGCCGGGGACGCCGGTCCGGGTGACGTGGTCCAGCTCCACCGGCGCCGAGAAGGCCTACCGGATCCAGGTGCTCACGGGCGGCGAGGCGGCGAAGGTCCGCAGCGAAGCGCAGGAGCGCGGCTACGGCGGCGCAGGCCAGCAGGGCCAGTAGCGCCGACTGCTGCGCGCGGATACGAGCGCAGCGCTCAACGATCCGCTCGGTACAGGCAGCGAGCGTGTGCCCGCCCGTAGCCCGCACGACCTCACGCTGCTCAATCGTCGGCGGAGGGCGTGAGAGTGGCCGTGGGCGTGGCCCACTCAGGCTCGCATCACCTCGCGCAACCCGACTGCCTGTGCCGGAAAGGCAGCGCAGGAGCGAGCGGTCCCCCTCGGCGGGGCTCGCGCCGCCCTGCGACCATGCGCGGCGATCAGCACGTCGCGCAGCGGCGTAGGGAACGCCCGATGTTCCTGCCCGCGGCGCCTCGCACCTCCTCGCACGTTCCGACTGTGCGGTGACGAGCACCTTGTTCGGACGGCAGTGCAGGACGAGTGGTCACCCCGCGTCGCGCTCCCATGCCTCGTGCGCTCCAACAGTGGGCGTCATGGAACGAGCGATGCTCCTGGCCTGCAGCGAGGCTCGCATCACCTCGAGCGGTCCGATACGCGGCGGCGTGACGGAACGAGCGCCACTCCCGCCGCGGCGCCTCGCACCTCGCTCTCGCGCATTCCGACTGTGTGGTGACGAGCAACCTGTCGCGGAACGGCCGTGCAGAGACGGGTGGTCCGCTCTAGGGCTCGCATGA
>JADGHL010000121.1 GCA_019686135.1 Myxococcaceae bacterium
GGCTCGGGCGCCCCCCCCCCCCCCCCCCCCCGGGGCCCGCGGCGCCCGCGCCCGGGCGGGGGGGGGCGCTGCTGCGCATCCAGCCCCCTGGGCATGCGGATCTCCACGACCAGCTCGCCGATCCTGCGGGGCGGCGGGGTCATCCGCTTCTCCACCGTCGCAGACGCCTCGCCCCACGGCAGCCCTTCGCGGGAGGCGTAGAGCTGCATCGTGGTCAGCATGCACGTCGCGAGCGCGGCGCCGACCAGGTCGGTGGGCGAGAACGACATCCCGGTGCCACCGTTGTCCTTCGGGGCTTCGGTCTGGATCGTCGTCCCCGACGGCCCATGCTTCACCTGGCAGACGAACTTCGGCTGATTGACCGCGTGCATCACCACGCCGGTCGTGGCCACGGGCGTGCTCACGTGCGGCCTCCCGCGCGGACGAACTGCTGGTGGTGCTCCTTCGGCACTTCCTCCGGCGACCATTCGATCGTCTTCATCAGAGCCGTGCGGCGCCGGGCCACGTCGCGATCGAGGAACTTCACGGCGTCGTCCAGAACATCCATCAACCGCCGCGGCTTGCGCTTCATCTTCGGATCCGAAAACAGCGCGTAGGTCAGCCACGGGAAGACCGCGGTGACGTCGGTGTGGACGTACATCGATCCGGTCTGGACCGCGTCCATCGACACCTTGCCCCAGGTGTGGCCTTCACCCGCCGGGCAGGACGAGAGCGCGCCGTTGTCCACCGGGTCGACGCAGAACTGGATGTCGATGTCGAAGCCGGAGGTGCGCACGTCCAGGATCTGATCGAGCAGCGGCTCGCCTTGGAGCGTGTAGTTCTTGGGCACGCCGCCGCCGAGGATCCACACCGCCATCCGTTTGGAGAAGTGGTGCCGGCAATAATGCTGCACCGCCGCCATGGCGTAGACGTCCTCGTTGATGTCGATCTCGAACTTGAACGCGTCGCCCAGAAGGCGCCGCAGCTTCACCACGTTCAGGAAGATCGACCCGTCCTGGATCGCGCCCACGAAGATCGGCACGCCGTACCTGTAGGCGGTGGACAACAGCGAGGGCTGCTTCACGCCGAGCTGCTTCTCGATCCCGAACATCGCCTTGCCGAGCAGGTAGTGGAACTCGGGCGTGGTCATCTTCCGCTGGAACTCGGGGCCGCGGATGATCGCGGAGAAAAGGCGGTCGGTGTCGAGCAGCGCCTCCTCCCAGAACCCGAGATCGTAGATGCGGATGATCCGCGCCAGCCTCAGCTGGAGGTCACCCGCGTCCGGGTTCACTTCGCGGATTGCGTGGCCGATGATCCGGTGGGCGTCGTGGTACAGGTTGGCGCCGGTGGTGGTGAGCGCCGAAACGATGCCCCGTTCGATCAGCGGAATGATGCAGCTCTGGTGCAGGCCCGCCGGGGTCATCGCGCCGGACAGGGTGAGGAAAATCGAGCAGTCCTCGCGCATGGACCGCTGCATCAACTCGAAGGCGGTGCGCTCCTGTCGACCCACATAGGCGCCAAAGGCGTGCTCCAGAAGCTCGGTCGGCCGCTCCCGTCCGGTGATCGGCCGGGGGTCGACCCGCCGTGACTTCTCGTACTGTCCGCGGAGGCTCTTCTTTGGATTTCCGTTCTTCGCCATGGAGGCCGGGGGTATACATCCCGCGCATTGGATCAGGTAGCTTCCAGAACACTCACGGGCGCCCCTGTGGCCGACGCGGCGCGTCCGTCTCCGCCTCACCCCTGAAGGAGTCCGCCGTGCTTACGTCCCAGCACTCTCCGCATCGTCTCACCCTCGCGCCGCTGATCATCGCAGCGGTTGCGCTCGCGCTCGGGGCCTGTGACTGTGGCCGCATGAAGGGGCCCACCGCAACCCACCCGGATCTGGTGGCCAACCCGGTCGCGCTCAGCTTCGAGGCCTGCCCCACGGTGGATGAGGAGGGCAATCCGGTCGCGGACGTGTTCCCGGACCAGCAGAAGTTCACGCTCGACAACCTCGGCAACGCCACCGCCACGCTGAGCTTCCAGATCTCCGGCCCCGGCGCGGACCAGTTCCAGATCGCCGAGGAGACGAAGATCGAGTCGCTGGAGGCGAGCGGGACGGCGGAGATCGCGGTCAACTTCTCGCCGAAAGCGTCGGGGGACGTCTCCGCGCAGTTGACGATCGATGACGGCGATCCGGACACCGAGCCGGTGGTGGTGGCGCTGGTCGGCAGCGGCCGCAACCTCCCCGCCCAGCCGTCGATCCGGATCAGCTACGAGGTCCCGGGTGCAGACGAGATGGCCGACTGCATCGCCAACTTCGACGGCAAGATCGACAACTGCCTGGTGAGCTGGCCGGACACCTTCATCGACCAGACCTCCACGCTGCGGATGAAGATCCGCAACGAGGGCTGCCCGACGCTGAAGATCACCGATCTGTCGCTCGAGCCGATGGCGGGCGCCCCCGCGGTCCAGTTCTTCATGGAGCAGCCCGCGATCCCGCCGACGCAGGAGGCGCCGATCCTCCTGTCCACCGCGGCCGGGACCGCCGAGCAGGAGCTGCGGATCCGTTTCGAGCCGAAGGAGGACGGCACGGGCGACGGGCAGCGTTACGCGCAGCTCACCGTGAGGAGCAACGCGGCGAAGAGCCCCGAGTCGCTGGTGACGCTGTTCGGCTACACCGTGACCCCGGCGATCTACGCCACCCCGCCGTACTGCAACTTCACCGATGCGAACGACACGTGCGGCGGCACCAAGATCCCCACCAACGGCTCGAACAAGAAGGCGGTGTTCCGGATCCAGAACGGCGGCACCGCCTCGGTGGTGATCGACTCGGTGACCTTCCGCGCGCCGGCGTCCGGTCGCTTCGAGGTGGGCGCGCTCAACCCGCAGGGCAAGACCATCAACCCGGGCGAGTCTGAGGATCTGGAGATCCTCTACACAGACAACCCGGTCTATGTGACCGACATCGTCGACGTGGTGGCCTCGTCGGGCGGACAGCCTGCGGGCAAAGCCAGCATCCGGCTCTCCGGCGGCGTTTTGCCGTGCCTGACGACGAATCCGGCCCAGACCCTGGACTACTCCGGCACAACGGACGATCCCGCCGTGCTGCCGCTGGAGATCTGCAACGGCACCTCGCCGGGCGAGTGCGGCGCGCTGGTGATCAGCAACATCCTCGTGACGCAGGGCGCCCCGCTGTTCTCGCTCAAGTCGTCGCTCCCGCAGGGGACGGAGATCGCCTCCGGCACGTGCCAGACGATCCAGGTGCAGTTCGACAAGCCGATCATCGGCGGTCTGCAGCAGGGCACGCTCGAGATCTCGTCGAATGATCCCGACTATGCGCCGCCCTCGAACTACAAGATCAACCTCCAGTCGCAGGCGCCGCTGAACCAGATCCCGGTGGCGGTGCTCGAAGGTCCGGGCGGAGAAACGAACGCGTTCAGCCGCGACCTCTCTGCGACCGTGCCACCGGAGCTGCTCATTCATGGTGAGCACAGCTATGACCCGCCGGACTTCTCGCCGGGCTCTCCGGGCGGGATCGCGAAGTACCAGTTCCTCCTCGCCAAGAAGCCCCCCGCGGCGACCGCCGACCTCGTGGATCCGTCGAACAAGACCGGCCCCAGCGTCGACGGCGTGAAGGGCACGCTGGATCAGGTCCTCCTCAAGCTCGATCCGACGATCGCCGGCGAGTACAAGGTGGTCCTCGTCGTCTACGACGAGACCGGGCTGCAGTCGCAGCAGACCGAGCTGAAGATCCTGATGAATCCCTGATCGGAACGGGCAACCGCGGAGGTGCCGGTGGAGGACCCGGCACCTCTGCCGGACCCGCTCCGAGGCAAGGCCCGATCAGCGGACTGCCGGAACCGGACGAACGCTCAGGCCGAAACGACCGGCAGCGGCTGCGCCGGGCGAATGTCGCTCATCGCCAGCTTGTCGAGCGTGGCGTGGCGGTAGACCTCCAACATCCGCTCCTGCCCCAGCTTCCAGACGCTGTACATGGTGCACGAGCGCGACAGCTTGCAGCTGTCGTGGTTGTCCTGGCAGACGTTGACCTTCACCGGCCCTTCGACCGCCTCGATCACGTCCAGCATGGAGATCTCCCGCGAATCGCGCGCCAGCGAGTAGCCGCCGTGCACGCCGCGGGTGGAGCGGACCATCCGCTTGGCCACCAGGGTTTTGAGGATCTTGGCCATGAAGTCCTGCGGCACATCCATCCGGCGCGCGATCTCCTTGAAGGAGACGATCGCGTCGGGCGGCTGCGAGGCCAGGAAGATCATGGCCCTCAGGCCGTATTCAATCTTCCGGCTGATCTGCAGGGGGTGCTGCATGGCTGAACAAGCTATAGGGCTGTAAGTCCGGCTTTTCAACAGGGCCCCCCGCAGGCCCGCCGCCGGATCCGGACCGCGCACGATGATTGAACTGCACGCTCACACCACCGCCAGCGACGGACAGTACGCCCCGTCCGAGCTGGTCCGCCGCGCCCACGCCGCGGGCGTGACCACGCTCGCGGTCACCGACCACGACACGCTCGCCGGCCTGCCGGAGGCGCTCGAGACGGCCCGTTCGCTCGGCGGGATCGCGATCGTCCCGGGCATCGAGATCTCCACCGAGATCAACGGGACCGACATCCACGTGCTCGGGCACTTCGTGGCGCCGGACGATCCCGTTCTTCTGCGCTACGCCGAACACCAGGGCGGCGAACGGCGGCGCCGGATGAAACGGATGGTCGAGAAGCTCCGCGCGCTCGGCTACCCGGTGACGCTTCGACACGTGGAGGAGGTGGCCGGCGGCGAGAACCTGTGCCGCCCCCACCTCGCCCGCGCGCTGGTGTCGCTGGGCATCGTGCGCGACGTCCAGGAGGCGTTCCGGAAACTGATCGGCGACGACGGCCCGGCGTTCTCGCCGCAGGAGCGGCTGCCGGCGAAGGAGGCGATCGCGCTCATCCATCAGGCGGGCGGCACCGCCACGCTCGCCCACCCCGGCGTGGACCGGATCGACCGCTACCAGATCGGCG
Source organism: Myxococcaceae bacterium (assembly GCA_019686135.1). GTDB lineage: Bacteria > Myxococcota > Myxococcia > Myxococcales > Myxococcaceae > JADGHL01. The sequence goes on from JADGHL010000121.1 coordinate 4,973, forward strand.
AGCTGGCGAAGGAGGGGCTGGACGGGCTGGAGGCCCTGCACGCCGATCACGTGCCTTCCCAGCGGGAGAAGTACCTGAAGATCGCCCGGGAGCTCGACCTGGTCCCCACGGCCGGAAGCGACTTTCACGGCGAGGCCGTCGCGCCCGATCACACCCTGGGGATGGTGCAGCTTTCCCCCGAGCAATTCGACGCCCTCCGGGAACGCCGCGGCGGGAGGCGGCCATGACTGAGCGCGACGCCCTGTTGGCCGCCCGCTTCCGCCAGCGTCGGGTGATCGGGCTGGCGATGGCCGCCTGCGCGCTCGTCGCCGCGGTGGCGCTCGAGGTCGTGCACGTGGACCGCCAGGACGCCTGGGCGTTCGTCTGGGTTGTGCTGGCGGTCGGGCTGGTGCGGGCGGCGATCTCCACCCTCGCGCTGCGCCGGTACCGGGACGTGCCCCCTCGAAAAGAGGATGACGGCCGGGTCAAAAAACCCTAGCTTCCGCGCCGCGATGAACCCGGATCCTCTCGCACCCTACCTGCCCATGGCGGTGCTCCTGCTCCTCGGCGGCGTGCTGGCCGTCGTGATCAGCTTCCTCGCGTCCTTCCTCGGCCCGAAGAAGCCGACCCTGCAGAAGGCGACCACCTTCGAAGCGGGCAGCGAGTCAAGCGGCCATGCGCGGCAGCGGTTCGCCGTTAAGTTCTACGTCGTCGCGCTCCTCTTCATCGTGTTCGACGTCGAGGCGGTCTTCCTCTACCCGTGGGCGGTCAAGTTCCGCGACCTCGGGTGGTTCGGCTACGGCGAGATGGCGGTGTTCGCCGCCACGCTCGTGGTCGGGCTCGCCTATGTGTGGAAGAAGGGCGCGCTGGACTGGGAGACCTGAGCAACCATGGCCGCTGACCATCAGATTGCGCCGATCATCACCACCCGCCGCGACGAGGCGATGGGCTTCTTCCAGAAGGTCGTCTCGAAGAGCCTCGGGTGGGCGCGCAAGTACTCGCTGTTCACCTACCCGTTCGCCACCGCGTGCTGCGGCATGGAGTACATGTCCGTCGCCGCCAGCCGCTACGACATCGCGCGCTTCGGCGCCGAGTTCCCGCGGTTCTCGCCCCGCCAGGCGGACCTGTTGATGGTGATCGGCACCATCAACCTTAAGCAGGCGCCCATCCTCAAGCGCGTCTACGAGCAGATGACCGAGCCCAAGTGGGTGGTCGCCTTCGGGGTGTGCGCGTCGTCCGGCGGCTTCTACGACAACTACGCGGTGCTCCAGGGCATCGACCGGATCATCCCGGTGGATGTGTACATCCCCGGCTGCCCGCCGCGCCCCGAACAGGTCCTCGACGGCCTGCAGCTGTTGATGGACAAGATCCAGGGGCAGACCCACAAGTTCATCGACCGCGCCCCCGCCGAGCAGCCGGCCCTCCCCTCCGGCCAGCACGATCTGCTCGCGGCCATGAAGTAGGCCGGCGCACCGGCCGATGGCTCCCGCGACCTCTCCGTACGGCGACCGTCCCGCCGTGCTTCTGGCGCCGATGGAGGACGTGAGCGATCCGCCGTTCCGGAAGGTGTGCCGCACGCTCGGCGCGTCGCTGTGCTTCACCGAGTTCGTCAACGTGGACTCGCTGTTGAAAGGCGACGTCCGCTCGCAGCGCAAGCTGAGGCTGGCGCCGGACGATCACCCCACGGCGATCCAGATCTACGGCGCGGATCCGCGGACGCTCCGCGAGGCGGCGATCCTCGCCGAGCAGGCCGGCGCGGCGTTCATCGACATCAACTGCGGATGCTGGGTGCCCCGCATCGCGGGCCGCGGCGCCGGAGCGGCGTGGCTGCGCGAACCGGACCGGATGGTGGAGATGGCCGCCCTCATCGTCCAAAGCGTGCGGCTGCCGGTGACGGTGAAGACACGCATCGGCTGGGGGCTCGAAGAGCAGATGCCGATCGTCGATCTCGCGCGGCGCCTCGAGGACGTGGGCGTGTCGGGCATCACCGTCCACTGCCGCACCGCGAAGATGCGGCACGACGGCGCGGCGGACTGGTCGTGGGCCGCAAGGACCCAGGCGGCGGTCCGGATCCCGGTGATCTGCAACGGAGACATCCGCACCGCGGAGGACTGCCGCCGCGCGCTCGCCCAGACCGGCTGCGCCGGCGTGATGATCGGCCGCGGGGTCATCTCGTATCCATGGGTGTTCCGGGAGGCGCGCGCGCTGCTTCAACGCGGCGAGGTCGTTGCGCCGCCGACGGTCGACGAACGGCTCGCGTTCCTGATCACCCTGCTCAAGGAGAACGTCGCCTGGCGCGGACCGGACGGCGTGTTCTGCACGCGCCGCCACTATGCGGGCATGCTCGGGCCGATCCCTGGCGGCGAGGCGCTCAAGGCGAAGCTGTACGCGACGAAGTCGTGGGAGCGCGCGCTCGAGCTGCTCGAAGAGGCCCGCGCACGGCCGGACGTTCTGCCCCCCGAGCGGGCGGTCGCCTGATAGATCAGCGCGGCCGGGTGCCCGCAACCCGGTGATAGACGAGCCCGTAGTAGAAGTCGCCCTCCTCCGCCAGCGCCTCGAGCGTGCGCCACCACTGCTGGCGTTCCTCCGCAGTAATCCGCCCGGCCTTCAAGGCGTCATCCGCGGCGGTGGTGAGCACGTTGCGGACGTAGGGCCCGAAGTGATCGTCGGTCCACAGGAAGGAGGCGCGCGGCAACAACTGGAGCCCCGCCGCGCGCAAGAGCGGCCGCAACCCGAGCGCAAGTGTCCGCTTGAGCGCGCGACCATCCCGGGCAAACACGCGCCGGAGCAGGTCGAACGACGGGAGGTTCACCGAATCGGTGAGCAGATCCTGCTCGATGAACGCGAGCGTACCGCCGGGCACAAGACGCCGGGCCAGCCGGGTCACCAGATCCTCCACCTCCGCATCGCTCAGGTACGGCACCATCACCGACGAGACGATCAGATCGAACGGCGCATCGCCGAAGGGGAACGCGGCTTCGTCGACGACGTCCCACCGGCAGATCTCCACGCGGGCCTGCTGGGCATCCGCGAGCGCGCGCGCCACCTCGAGCATCCCTTCGCTCTTGTCGCTCGCGAACACCTTCGCCTCCGGTCGCGCGCGGTGGATCCGCCGTGAGAGCGTGCCGGTGCCGGCGCCCACCTCGAGGATCCGCGCGCCCGGCGCGTCGGGGAGCAGTGGCGCCACCAGCGCGTCGAACATCCGCGCCGAAGACGGCTCCCGCCCGCGGGCCTCCATCCGCTCCGCCGCGAAGGCGGCTTCACCACTGAGATCGAGGTTCGCGAAGTTCGGGAGCCCGGCGATGTTCATGCCGCCTCGGATAACGTCCCGCCGCATCGCGCGCTCGGGGCGGCGCCGGACCGCATGACCATTCCTCGACGGGTGTATGACCCGCGCGTGCGCATGCGCACTTTGCTTCGTTGGCTGGGTGCTGCCGTCATCCTCCTCACGGCCTGCGACACACCGAAGCGCGGTCCGGCGCCCAGATCGACTCCGGAACGTCGACCGATGGGGGCGGCAACAACACCGACGGCGGAGACGTCGACGGCGGCTACCCGTTCGATCTTCCGGCCATCGACTACACCGTGAACCCGGGCGAGCCGATCGTCGCGCCCGCGGAGACCTGGACGTTCGCACCGGTAGCGGACGCGCACTGCGCCAACGGCACCTCGACCGGGATGGCGGTGAACCTCACCGATCGATCCAGGCGCGTGCTCATCTTCCTCGCCGGCGAGGGCGCGTGCTGGGAGGCCGCCGCCTGCGCCGCGGGCACCGCCACGCACACGAGGCCCACCTCTCCTCGGTGCTCTCCTGGTCGGCCGAGATGCTGACCGCGCCCCGGCGCTACGCGCTACTCGGCCTCCGTCAGGACGGGGTGATCGGCCTGTACTTCGGGCTTTCCGGTGCGGACGTGCAGGCGCGCGTGGACGCGCTCCGGGCGAGGGCCGCGCCCAACGTGAAGACCTTCCTCTTCGACGGCACCGACCACGCGGTGATGGGCAAGCCGAACCTCGCCACCAGCGACGGCGGGACGCCGAACGCGTGGATCCAGCAGGCGGTCGACGACGCTCCCGGAGGGATCACGCCGGCCCCTGAGCACCCACCCCGCTACCACCGGTGATAGGCCGGGTGCCCCTCCTTCACCGCGACGAACACGCCGCGGCAGGTGGCGCAGGTCTTCTGGTTCGCGCCCACCAGCGTGCCCTCCACCACGGCGCGATCCGCCGTGGACTCCACCACGCGCGCCTCCAGGTGCACCGGGCCATTGCTCGGAGTGGGACGCAGAAGCTTCACCGCGTACTCCGCGGTGACGGTGCACGGCGGCGAGGCCGCGCCGGATTTGCGCATCAGGTGCCACGCCGCCGTCCAGTTGAGGTGGCAGTCGAGCAGCGCGCCGATGATCCCGCCGTTGAGCACGCCCGGGAACGCCTCGTGGTGCGGCTGCGGAGTCCAGTCGGCCACGACCTTCTCTGGATCGTCCGGCGAGGCGAAGCTGCGGATCCGCAGCCCCTGCGCGTTCGAAGGTCCACACCCGAAGCAGGCGTTGTGCGGCGCGTATCGCTCCTGGAGGCTCGGGCCCGAGGTCTCGTTCATGGCGCCGCCCACCCTCTCGCGCGAACGGGCGGGAGGCAAGCGCCCTCGGCGGCCGGCGGTGGCGTACGCCCCGGCCCATGACGATCGTATGGGCATGCCATCGAAGGGGGAGACGCGGGAGGAAGCAGGCATCCACAAGGAGCGGGAGGCCCGGCCGAAGGACGAGCAAGAGACGCCGACCCGCGGCGAACCGCTGTCGGAAGCTGACCGCGACCGTGGCAGCAATCGTCCGCCGGTTCCTGCCTCGGCGCCGCGGGAGTGAGCACCCTCTACGACGCACCGTTCGTCAGATATCGGCCGCTCGCCGGGGAACAGCCCTGCGAGCGGCCAGAAACCGCGCTGTGTTGTGCGCGCCTTACGTCGAGCAAGGAGGCCAACATGAAGGGAACGTGGAAGCTGGAGGTCGGCGATCCGGCGCCGGACTTCGAGCTGACCGCCACCGGCGACACCGCCGGCAAGGGCGCCCAGCACAAGAAGATCCGGCTGAGCGACTACCGCGGAAAGAAGAACGTGGTGCTGGCGTTCTACCCGGCCGCGTTCACGCCCGTCTGAACCGTGCAGATGCCGTCGTACGAGGAGGATCTCTCCGAGTTCGAACGGCGCAATGCCCAGGTCCTGGGCATCTCGACGGACATGGTGTTCAGCAACGACGCGTGGGCGAAGTCGATGGGTGGGCTGTCTTATCCACTGCTGAGCGACAACTGGCCGTACGGCTTCGTCGCGACGCAGTACGGAGTGATGCGCGGATCCGGCACGGCCGAGCGGGCGATCTTCGTGATCGATAAGCAGGGGATCATCCGCTACATCGACATCCACGACATCAACGAACAGCCGCCGACCGACGCGATCATGAGGGCCCTGGATGGTCTGAGGTAGTCGACGGAGGTTCGCCGTGGACAAGCCGCTGGAGCTGTCCCGCTACTGCGTGCCGTTCACCCCGTTCACGCGGAAGCTCGAAGAAGCGTCGGTGTGCCTCGTGACGACCGCGGCGGTGCGCGAGAAGAACGACCGCCCGTTCCAGGTCGACGGGGACACGACCTTCCGGACGATCAGCGCGGAGGCCACCACGGCGGATCTCACGTACGACGACACGCACTACGACCACGCGTGCGTGGACCGCGATCTGAATTGCGTGTTCCCGATCGACCGGCTGAGCGAGCTGGCGCGCGAGGGCCGGATCGCCGCGATCGCCTCGCGCCACTTCTCGATGGGGTTCTCCCAGGCGCTGCGGGAGCTGCGCGAGAAGACCATTCCGGCGCTGGTCCGCGAGGTGGACGCGGTCCGGCCCGACGTGGTGCTGCTCACCGGCGGTTGACGCCTCTGCCACCGCACCGTGGTCACGGTGCAGAGGATGATCGAGCTGGTGGGGATCCCCACCGTGTTGATCACCGTGGAGCCCGAGGAGAGCCGCCAGGCCCGCCCGCCGCGCGCGTTGTGTCCACGCGGCTTCATCGCCGGGCACAGCCTCGGCCGTCCCAACGACCGGGCGCTCCAGAAGTGGATCATCATGGACGCGCTCTCGCTGCTCACCGCCCCGCCCCAACCGGGCGAGGTGGTGGTGCGCGACTACACCAGTTGAGGCCACGCGCGGTCCGGATCAGTTCGGCGGCGGTCCCGGAGGTGCCGGCGCAGCGGCGCGCTGCGGTGATGCCGGCGCCTCCGCCTGAAGGCGCGCGCTCAACCAGGCCTCCAACTCGGGCGCGGGACAACGACCCGAGCAGGTCTCTTCGATCGATCCGTCCGCCCGCGGCGAGCGCCGGATCCATGTGGTCCCGTCGAACGCGGCCAGGTCCTTCTCGCGCAAGAAGGCGGTGTGTGCCTCGTCGGTGATCTCCACCACCCCGTCGGGGCGGACCCGGTAGATCTCGAAGCTGCGCGGCGCGATCGCAAGGTGGCCCGGATCGAACGCGCCGGGGGACGCGTGGGTGAAGCCCGACTCCGCGTAGAGCCACTGCGCCGGCAGCGGCCGGCCCTCGAGCAGCGGCAGAAGGCTGACGCCGTCTACGTCGGTCAGCGGGGGCGCGCCGGCAAGTTCGAGCACCGTCGGCCCGAGATCGATGAGCCGGACCAATGCGTCGCTGCGCCGCGGCGCGTGCGCGCCAGACGCGGCGGGGAGCTTCACCGCGAGAAGGATGCGGTTCTCCTCTTCGGAGATGCGCGCGCCGTGCACCGGCGTGGCGCCGGCGAGCTCCGGGTGGTCCGCGTGGAAGCTCTCGCCGTGATCTGAGAAGACGATGATCGCCGCGTCGTCGTACAGCCCCGCGCGCTCGAGCGCACCGAACAACACGCCGAGCTGCGCGTCGGCTTGGGCGATGAGCTCGTCGTACAGCGCCTCCGCGTCGGCGCGGTCCCAGCCCTCCACCGGGCGCGCGCCGGCGGCGATGGGCGAGAAGTACATCCGGAGCCGGCGGTCCAACGGCGCATTTGCGCGGACGTAGCGCCGGTAGAACGGCCAGGTCGGATCGCCGGGGAAGTGGGAGGCGGTGGCGTGGAAGGCGAAGAACGCCGGGCCCTCCTGCGCGCGCGCCACCATTTCCTCCGAGAGGCGCCGCGCGTAGCCGGCCGGGTCGTAGAGCCCGGCGAGGGCGCGGTTCTCCATCAGCTCCGGCAGGGCGAAGGCGCCGAGCGCGTTGTCGGCGAACACGCCGAGCATCCGGAATCGCAGCTTCTCCAGCACGAAGTTGAGCGCGCCGCGCGGCGGCTGGCGGCGGTGGACGAAGCCCGACCCCGCGGTCTGGTAGTTGAAGCGCGAGCAGTCGGTGGCAAACGTGGTGCTGAACCCGGCCTCGTGGAGCCGCGCCGGAAACATGGCCGCCGGCAGCCAGCGCGACTCGGCCTCCAGCGGGTAGCGCAGCCCGGTGCGCGTGGGCCAACGCGCGGTGAGGAGGCTCCGCCACGCCGGTTCCGTCTGGGCGATCGGCGTCCACGCGTTTTCGAACACGGTCGCGTCCTTCAGGAACGCCTCGAGGTGCGGGGCGATCCCGCGGCCCAGCCGATCGGGGCGAAATGCGTCGATGCCGATCAACACGATCAACCGCGGCCGCGCCGGCGCCTTGTCGGAAGCTGGGGCATGGCGCGCGCCCGTCGGAGTGAAGCCCGCGTCGCCGAACGTGTTCGCCCACGGCGTGAAGGCGAACGCCACGGTGCAGGCCGCCCCGGCCACGAAGCGCGCACGGGATCGCCACCCCGGCCAGAAGGCCCGGCGCAGCAGGAACGCGAGGAGGATCTGCACACCGAGGAACGCGCCCGCGCACGCACGGGCAACGGCCGGCTCGCCGTGATCGACCAGCCATGCGAGCGCACTCCGGGCCGCCGGCAGATCGTCGAACAGGGCCGGCCGGACGATCGCGTGATCGACGACGACGAAGGCGATCACCGCCACCAGCTCCAGGCACCAGACGATCCAGGCGACGACGGCGCGGCGAATGGGCCACAGGCGCGCGAGCAGCGCCGCGTACAGGCCACCCAGGATCCCGGCGGCCACGTACGCGAGCGCGATGCGCGCCAGAAGCGGCAAAAGCAGCGGGCGGACGATCCGGATCAGCGCCGCGAAGGGACCGGACACATCGATGTCGAGCCCGATCGCAGACTCGCCGAGGACACGGGCGCCCTCCGCCGCGAAGAGGCCGAGGCCGACCAACGCGCCGGCAAGAGCGGAACCATGGAGAGACGGACGCGGGCGCGGCACGCCCAAGGGGCCTATCATGGATCGCGCCTTGTGGCGCCCCAGGGCCGCCGCTGGCCTCTTCCGCCGTAAGTGCTCTATCCGCCTCAGCAATTGCGTTGACGCACCCCGGTGCTGCCGCTATGACCCGCGCGACCTTCACCAGAGGGTTTCCCCCTTGAGCAAGTTCGCGATCGACAAGATGGCGGAGCGCATCAGCGGCGCCGTCATCGAGCGTTACGAGGACCGCACCGGCGCGCCGTGGGCGGTCATCGACAAAGACCGGATCCGGGAGGTGATGCAGTTCCTCAAGACGGACTCCGAGCTGCAGTTCCGCCTGTTCCTCTCCGCGGACGGAGTGGACCGTCTGTACCTGCCGGACAACGACCCACGCTTCGAGGTCGTCTACTTCCTGCGCTCGCTCACCCGGAACGAGGAGATCCGCCTCAAGGTCCGCGTGGGCGGCGAGCACCCCGAGGTGCCCTCGGTCACTCCCGTCTTCCAGGGCGCGAACTGGTGGGAGCGCTTCGTCTGGGACTTCTACGGCATTCGATTCACCGGGCATCCGGATCTGCGGCGGATCCTCCTCTATGAGGAGTTCAAGGGGCACCCGCTCCGCAAGGACTACCCGCTCCGCGCGCGCCAGCCGCTCGTCCCCGAGCGGCCGATCCAAGACCTCTACCGCGGCCCCGGCACCAGCGGCGTCTAGGAACCCATGAACACGTTCGACGATTACGATCCCAATCCCCCCGAGACGGACGAGCTCGAGGCCCATCTGCAGACCAAGCGGATGGTGGTGAATCTCGGCCCGTCGCACCCTGCGATGCACGGCACCGTGCGGATGCGGGTGGAGCTGGAGGGCGAGACGATCATCTCTGCGGATCCGGAGATCGGCTTCCTCCACCGCGGCTTCCAGAAGAGCTGCGAGAACGTCACCTGGACCCAGTGCCTGCCGTACACCGATCGCCTGAACTACGTGTCGGCGATCATGAACAACTTCGGCTTCCTCAAGGCCGTCGAGAAGCTCCTGGGGATCGAGATCCCCGAGCGCGCGAAGTGGATCCGCGTGCTCGCGAGCGAGCTGCACCGCATGCAGGACCACCTCACCTGCGTGGGTGCGATCGGCCTGGAGCTGGGCGGGTTCGCGCCGTTCCTCTACGGCATCCAGGGGCGCGAGCTGATCATGGACCGCGTCTCCGAGCTCTGCGGCGCCCGGCTCACCACCGCCTACGGGCGCATCGGCGGGTTGAACCGCGATCTGCCCGAGGGCTGGAAGGAGAAGTGCCTCAAGTCCCTGGACAAAATCCGGGAGCTCTGCGTCGAGATCGACGGGCTGCTCACGAAGAACCGCATCTTCGTCGACCGCATGCGCGGCACCGGCGTCATCTCCGCCGAGGACGCGATCGACTTCGGCTTCACCGGGCCCTGCCTGCGCGCGTGCGGCGTCAACTTCGACCTGCGCAAGGCGAAGCCCTATTGGGTCTACGATCAGATCGACTTCGACGTCCCGGTCGGCGAGAACGGCGACAACTACGACCGGTACCTGATGCGGATCGAGGAGCTCAAGCAGTCGGACCGCATCATCCGCCAGTGCCTCGAGAAGATGCCCGAGGGCCCGGTGATGGTGGACGACTGGCGCGTGGCGTTCCCGCCCAAGTCCGAGGTGTACGGAACGATCGAAGGCGTGATCGCCCAGTTCAAGCTGGTGATGGAGGGCGTGCAGGTGCCCGCCGGCGAGCTGTACGACGCGACGGAGGCGTCCAACGGCGAGCTCGGCTGGTACATCGTGTCCGACGGCGGCGGCCGGCCCTACAAGGTGCACGTGCGCGCGCCCGGCTTCCCCATCCTCTCCGGCGTGCCGCGGATCATCGAAGGCAAGATGCTCGCGGACCTGATCCCCACCTTTGACACGATCAACATGATCGGCGGCGAGGTCGAGCAGTGAGCGACACCAAGGTCACCGGCGAAGGCGGCAAGCCCACCCCCGGAGCCCCCAGCGGATCCACCCAGCAGGAGACGAAGCCCGGCACCCCGCCGCCGCCTCCTCCCGGCCCGCCGTCGAAGCCGGCGCCGAAGCACCC
>JADGHL010000242.1 GCA_019686135.1 Myxococcaceae bacterium
GCACCGGTGGCACCTCGCCGTTCGGCCACTCCGGACGCGTGGCGCGCGAAGGCATCCGGGTGGGCGGGCCGGGCGGAAGACGGAGCGCGCTGAAGGTCGCAGGCGAGCGCCGGTACGACGGGTACCGCGACGACCTGGTGCTGGACGTCCGGCAGATGCAGGTGGCGCTGCGCAAGCTGCGGGCGTTTGCGCGGGAAGGCGGTGACAAGGAGCTCGACCTCGAAGAGACGATCGCCGCCACCGCGAAGAACGCGGGCGAGCTGGAGGTGGTGATGCGCCCGCCGCTCCGGCCGAACACCCGCGTGGTGCTGCTGATGGACGTGGGCGGATCGATGGATCCGTACGCGCACCTGGTCTCGCGGCTGTTCACCGCGGCGAGCAAGGCGACGCACTTCAAGGACCTGCGCACCTACTACTTCCACAACTGCATCTACGGGCGGGTCTACAAGTCGGCGCGCTTCGACGATCCGGTGCCGGTGGCGGACCTGCTCGCGGAATGCGGGCCGCACTACAAGCTCATCTTCGTCGGCGATGCGCTGATGGGCCCGTGGGAGCTTTTGGAGCGGGGTGGCGCGTTGGGCTGGTCGGATCCGGACGGCGTCGAGGGCGTCGAGTGGCTGCGGCGCCTGGCGCGGCACTTCGAGCGCAACGTGTGGCTGAACCCCGAGCCGCCGCTCTCCTGGTACGCGCCCACCATCCGCGCCATCGCCAGCATCGTGCCGATGTTTCCGCTGACGCTCGAGGGCCTGGGGGAGGCGGTCGCGCACCTGGTGAAAGGCCGCCGGAGGGCGACCTGAACGGCCGGCGGAAGGCGGAAGACCGGGCCCTACCCCGGCGGCCACGTGAACGTGCGCCCGCCGAGCACGTGCAGGTGGATGTGGAACACCGTCTGCCCCGCATTGCGGTTGCAGTTCATCACCGTGCGGTAGCCGGTGGCGGCGTGGCCGCGCTCGCGCGCGATCCGTGCGGCGACCTCGAACAGGTGACCCACCAGCTCGGTGTCCTCGGTGGCGATGTCGTTGATGGTCGGGATGTGCCTGGTCGGGATGACGAGCACATGCATCGGCGCCTGAGGGTTGATGTCCTCGAACGCCAGGCTCTTGTCGTCCTTGTAGACGACCTTCGCCGGGATCTGCCCGTCGCGGATCTTGCAGAAGAGGCAATCGTCAGCCATGGCCGCCTCTTATCGGAATCGACGCGTCATGGCAGCCGCCAGTTGAACCCAGGATCCGGGACGCAGCGATCACCCAACTTCACGAGCGCCACGGGTCCCTCCTGCGCGACGATCTGTCCGGCGCCGGCGGCTTTCGCCCAGGTGATGACGTAGTTGTAGTGGCCGCTCCAGCGCGGCGGCCCATTGTGCGCGTAGTACGGCACGGGCTGGTGGAGGTACGTCTCGCCGCCGGTCCACGCCTGGTGCACCGCCTCCACCTTGAGGCCGCACACATCGGTGCGGCGGCTGGCCGCGAGCAGAAGCCGGTTCACGTCCGCGAAATCGCCCCACGCGCTGGAGAACGGCCGGACCTGTTGGTACGCCCCGAGCTGCCCCATCGTCAGCGACCCGGCGCGCAGCCCCGACGCGAGCGACACGAGGGTGAGCGCGAGCGCTCCGAACAGGCCGGCCTGCGGGTGGATGCGCTCGGTGGCGTACGCGAACCCGACGCCGGCCAGGGCGCAGAGGAGTGGCAGCATCGGTAGGAGGAAGCGCAGCTCCTTGTGAGGGGTGTACGAGTGAAGGAGGAAGAAGACCGCACTCGTCACCAGCAACCCCGCTGCCCGCGGCGCGGAGAGCGCGACGCCCGCCGCCAGGAGCACCGTCACCAGCGGCATCGATCGGAACAGCACGTCCACGTACCACCCGAACGGTGCCGTGCCCCAACCCTCCGCCTTCTTCTCCACGAGGTTGAACTGCAGGTACTTCACCGCGGAGTGGAACCAGCCGCCCCAGGTGAGTTTGTCCAAAAGCCCGAAGAGGAACGCCCACACCAGCAGCGTCGCCAGAGCGATCCCCATGAGCCGCCACTGCCGCCGCGCGGCGAGGATGCCGAGGAGCCCGACACAGAAGACGCCGTTCTGCAGCCGCAGCAGCACCGCGAGCCCGAGCAGCGACGCGCCGATGATGATGAGCATGAGCGTCCGGCTGTCCGGCCACGCGCTCACCAGCGTCCGCGCCGCGACGCCGCTGCCTGCCGCCGCTTCGTCAGCGCCAAGCAGGCGCGTGTCTGTCGCGCTCGACGTACGCCCGCTCGCCGCACCCGCGCCCACGCGAGCCGCGCTCACGCCCGCTGCGCTCATGCCCGCCGCGCTCATGCCCGC
>JADGHL010000122.1 GCA_019686135.1 Myxococcaceae bacterium
AGCGGCCACGACACGAGATGGTCCGAGCGGGCGCTCCGCTTTGGCGGTGATGGGCTCGGCAGCGTCGCGCGGCATCGTTCCGCACCAGCGGCCACGACACGAGATGGTCCGAGCGGGCGCTCCGCTTTGGCGGTGATGGGCTCGGCAGCGTCGCGCGGCATCGTTCCGCACCAGCGGCCACGACATGAGATGGTCCGAGCGGGCGCCCCGCTTTGGCGGTGATGGGCTCGGCGGCGTCACCGGCATCGTTCCGCGCTAGCAGAGCGACACGAGATGGTCGGAGCGGAGCGCTGGCCTCGTGCGGTCGTGGAGCGGCTTGAAGCCCGAACCCTTCACGGTTCATTCATCCGGGGCGCTCGGCGTGGTTCCGGGCCGGTAGATGGACACCAGCGTGTCGCCGAACCTCCGCTGATCGACGCGGGTCAGGCCGGAGGGGTGACTCGCCGGAGCCTCCTCCCGCTTGTCGTGTTCGATCACCAGCGTCCCGTCCGGCGTCAGCAGACGGTGCGCGTGGATCTGCTCGAGCAGGTCCTCCACCACGCGGGCGGCGTACGGCGGATCCGCGAAGATCAGGTCGAAGGACTCGCCGGATCGCCCCAGCACCTCGACGGCCCGCGCGACCGGCATCGAAAGCAGGCGCACGCGGCCTTCGAAGCCGGTGGCGGCCGCGTTCGCCCGGCACAGCGCCACCGCTTCGCGGTCCTGATCCACCAGCACCGCGCGCTCAGCGCCCCGCGACAGCGCCTCCAGCGCCAGCGCCCCGGTCCCCGCGTAGAGATCGAGCACGCTCAGCCCGTCCGTCCACTGGCCGAGGACGTTGAAGATCGTCTCGCGCACCCGGTCGGCGGTGGGCCGGATCCCCTTCCCCCGCGGGCCTTTGAGCGGGCGCCCTTTCGCGCTGCCGGCGACGATCCGCATGGTGCCGGTTCAGTACCCGCCGCCGAAGGAGAGGTGCGCGATCGCCGCGCTCGCGGTGCCGCGCAGGCCGGCCGGCGGCATCGTGTCCACCGTCATCGACCACGAGAGCGCCTCGGCCTTGAGCTTCACCTTCGCATCCTGATCCGCCGGATCGAGCGACGCGATGAGGTCGCGCGGGTGGAGCCCACGCGTGCGCGCCAGCTCACGCAGCTGCTCGCGGAGCGCCTCCGACCACGACCCGAGCACGATCCGCGCCGACGCCTCGACCGGATCGACCTTCCGCGCGCCCCCTTCCAGCCATGCCGGCGCGAGCTGATCCGGCGCGAGGCCTTCGTCCTCCAGCGACAGCCACCCTCCGTAGCCGCGGACCACGTCCCGGGCCTCCTTCAGCACGGCCATGTCGAGCTGCCACACCTCACGCGGATGTTCCTCGAGCGCATACGCCCGCCCGGGCACGCGAACGAACTGCGGCTGCACCCGCGTCTTCTGCAGGCGCTCCAGCGTCGCGCGCAGCGCCGCGACGTCCAGCCGGTGCACTTCGTCGAGCGGCGCGGTGATCTCGATCGACAGCTCGCGCTCGATCGCCGCGGGCGCCAGCTCCCGGTAGGCGGCGACGGCCTCGTCCACGGGGAGCCGGGAGGCATCCAGCGACACCAGGGTGAACCCGGCGTCGACGTACTTGTAGACGGCGGAGGTGAGCTGTTCGCGCGTCCGCGGATCGGAGGAGACCAGCCGGAAGGGACCGGCTTGAAGGAAGAGCGGCTTGCGGTGCCGGACCTCCTCGGCCGCGTCGCGCAGCGCCTCCACGAAGCGCGCCGGCGTGTCGCGCGCGCCCAACGGATGCGGGCAGGCGATCCCTACCACCGCGTCTTCGTCGCGGGAGGCGCGCAGGATCCCGGGGATCGCCGCGCCAGAGAACGCAGGCACGCACAACAGCAGCGCGGAACGCCCTTCGAACGAGGCGATCAGATCGCGCGGGTTGAGCACCGGCAGCCGGGACTGCACGCCGAGCCGCATCACCACGTTGGTGGGACGCAGCTTGAGGACCTTGTCGAGGGGGGTGGCCTCCACGGCGCGGGTCATAGCAGCACGGCCACGGCGCGCCCAACGAACTGCGCTCGTCCCGGGGACGCAGGACCGGGCCGCTCAGTGCACCTCGCCCAGGTGCGCGTACGTCTCGCTCTCGATCTGGATCGTCGTGTGGTCGATGCCGAAGCGATCCAGAAGGTCGTGCTTCACCGCGGAGAGGATCTCGTCGTTGTTGCAGGACAGCGCGTTGATCACCACGAGGTGCACCGAGAGGGCGTAGATGCCGCTGGAGATGGTCCACACGTGCAGGTCGTGCACGCCGGTCACGCCGGGGACCTCCTCCATCAGCTTGCGCACGGCCTCCATGTCCACGTGCGCCGGCGTCGCCTCCAGAAGCACGTCCACCGCGTCCCGCACCAGCCGGTAGGCGCCGATCAGGATCACGATCGAGATTCCCACCGAGATGATGGGGTCCACCACGTACCAGCCGGTGAACGCCATCACCCCCGCGCCGACGATCACGCCCACCGACGACAGCGTGTCCCCGAGCACGTGCAGGAACGCGCCGCGCACCGTCATCGAGTGCGATCGATGCAACAGCCCGAGCGCGACCAGGTTGGCCACGAGCCCGATCGCCGCCACCACCGTCATCGGCAGGAGCTTGACCGGCTCCGGGGAGAAGAAGCGCCGGTAGGCGTCCCAGCAGATGAACCCGGTGATGGCCAGAAGCAGCACCCCGTTGGCGAGCGCGCTCAGGATCTCCAGCCGGTAGTACCCGTACGTCTTCTTCACGTTCGCCGGCTTGCTCGCGAACCAGAGCGCCAGGAGCGAGAGCGCGATCGCCGAGATATCGGTGAGCATGTGGCCCGCATCCGACATGAGGGCCAGCGAGTTGGTGAGGTACCCGCCCACCGCCTCGGCGATGGCGATGATGGACGTGAAGACGAGCGCTCCCGTGAGCCGCCGGCGATCCGCCTGCCGATCCATCCGGGCGCGGTGCCGCTGTCCGTGACCGCCCGGGCCGTGGGGGTGACGATGCGGGTGGCCATGGCCGGCGTGGGCGTCCGCCTGCCCGGTGTCGTTCGCTCGGTCGTGAGGATCCGGAGAGTGAGACAATGTACTTACGACCGCGACACCGCCTCCTGTAGTTTTGAGGCTGTCGGGATCGCCCGGCTAAAGTTCGGACACCTCGCCTGTCTGATTCCCGGTCACTGACGCCTGTCTGTCAGGAAAATCCATGGACTTCGAGAAGCACCAGAACCTGCACACCATCATCATGCTCAAGGAGGTCATCCGCAAGTGGTGGCGCTTCGAGCTCGAGTTCGCGGACAAGAACGGGGTGGTGACGAACTGGCAGAAGGGGGAGATCGTCGCACCGCCGAATGACTTCTGCCGGCTCTCGCTGTTCTCGAAGGAGGGCTTCCGGCGATGCAGCCAATCAGTGCGGGTGCTGCACGAGAAGTTCAAGAGCGCGCGGAAGGTGCGCGATCCGATCTTCCACGACTGCCACCTGGGCTTCAGCATCGTCGGCGCGCCGCTGTACATCGACAACGAGTACCAGGGCTTTCTGTTCGTCGAAGGATTTATGCGGCAGCCCGTGCAGCCGGGCGACGTGGAGCGGCTGAAGAACAAAATCGCCGAGCTCAACCCGGGCGCCACGGACCTCGAGCGCGCGGCGACACGGATCCCGGTGATGACCCCCGAAGAGGTGGAGAAGCTGACCGACCTGCTCAAGTTCGCGGTCAACGAGATCGCCAACTACGAGGTCGAGATGTCCAAGCGGGATCAGACGATCCAGACGCTCTCCACCGAGCTGTCCGACCGCTACAAGTTCGAGAACATCATCGGCAAGTCGGCCCCGATGCTGGAGATCTTCCGGTTGCTGGAGAAGGTCTGCAACTCGGACTCCACGGTGCTGATCAACGGCGAGAGCGGCACCGGCAAGGAGCTGGTGGCGCGGGCGATCCACTACAACGGTCCGCGCAAGGACAAGCCGTTCGTCGTCCAGAACTGCAGCGCCTTCAACGACAACCTGCTGGAGAGCGCGTTGTTCGGGCACGTGAAGGGGTCGTTCACCGGCGCGCTCCGCGACAAGAAGGGCCTGTTCGAGCTGGCCAACGAGGGGACGTTCTTCCTCGACGAGGTCGGCGACATGTCGCCCGCGCTGCAGGTCAAGCTCTTGCGCGTGCTCCAGGAGGGGACGTTCATCCCGCTGGGCGGAACCCAGGTGCGCGAGGTCAACGTCCGGGTCATCGCCGCCACGCACAAGGATCTCGCCGAGCTGGTGAAGAAGGGCCAGTTCCGCGAGGACCTCTACTACCGGATCAACGTGATCCGCGTGCAGGTGCCGCCATTGCGCGAGCGCCGCGACGACATCCCGATCCTCGTCGACCACTTCATGAAGAAGCACCACCGCGAGGGTCAGCGCGCGCGCGGGCTGCAGCCGGATGCGTTGCAGATCCTCCTCAACTATTCGTGGCCGGGGAACATCCGCGAGTTGGAGAACGAGATCGAACGGCTGCTCGTGCTCGGCTCGGACCTCGACATGATCCCCGGCGAGCTCATCTCCTCGCGCATCCGCGACGCGGTGCAGAGCGGCGGCAGCAGCTACCTGCCCAGCGCCGTGCGGGTGCCGAACGGGCGGCTCAACGACGCGGTCGAACAGCTCGAGCGGGAGATGATCTTCCAGGGCCTCGAACGCACCGGCTACAACAAGAGCCGGCTCGCGCGCGAGCTGGGCATCAGCCGCTCCAACCTCATCCTGAAGATCGCCAAGTACGGGCTCGACAAACCGGGCCGCGGCACCGACCAGGACGACGGCGACGAGGCGAGCGCGTAGGCGCCTTCACAGTTCTTCACGCCCGTCGAAGGCGACGTTAACCCCGCCTCTCTACCTTCCTCGCGTCTCGACGACATGCCGTCGTCGTGAGGAGGAAGACATGTTCGGATTCATCATCGGTGCGGTGAGCCTGTTCGGGCTCATCAAGGTCCTCAAGCACGGCCACCACGGTCACGACCACCGCCAGGGCCGCGACGCCCGGCGCCGCAGGTGGATGTTCCGCTGGCTGTTCGAGTACCTCGACACCACGCCGGGACAGGAGAAGGTGTTCCAGGCCGCGGCCGAGGATCTCGAGGGCCGCGCCCGGCAGATGCGCGAGGAGCTGGAGACGCTTCGCCGCGACGTGGCGAAGGCGCTCGTCTCCCCCACGTTCGATCCGGCCAGCGTGCGCGAGTCGTTCGCGAAGCAGCGCGCGCACCTGGACACGCTGGAGGAGGCGGTGATCGGTCACCTCGGCAAGGTCCACGAGGCGCTCGACGAGCAGCAGCGCGCCCGCGCGGCGGAGCTGCTCGAAGAGGGCCCGCACGCGGCGATGCGCTGCGGCCGCGGCTGGCACGGACGACATGGCCGCTGGCACCACGGGTACCGCCACGCGCACTGGAAGCCGGCCTGAGCGGCCACGAAAGGACACGCACATGCCTCGCATCCTGCTCATCGCCCTTCTGGCCTTCGGCACCATCGCGGGTTTCGGATCCGGTTTCTCCAGCCTCGCGCACCGGCTCCACGGTGGCTTTAGCCACGGCTGCCACGCGCCCTGGAGCGCCTGGCACCGCGGCTTCGACCCGGCGGACGCGCCGACCGCTCCGGCGCCCGTCGCTCCGGCGGCCCCCCTGGCGCCCGCGGCCGTGGCTCCTTTGACGGCCGCCGCACCGTACCCCCAGCCCATCATCGTCCTGCCGCAGGTTGCCCCGCCGCAGGCCACTCCACCAGCGCAGCAGCAAGCGCCGATCCACCTGAACCTCACCATCACCCCCAATGGTCAGGTCCGGGCGTCGGCGCAGTAGGCGGGCGGCCCCTTCCGTCCGCGGCCCCTCTTCCCCACCGGGAGAGGGGCATTGCGTTATATGTGCCGTGCGTGTCGGCCTACTTCCTCCAGGACTTCCTCACCACACCCGACGGCGCGCGCCTCTACTTCCAGGTGCACGGGGATGGTGAGCCCGCCGTGGTGATGTGCGACGGCATCGGCTGCGACGGCTTCGCCTGGAAATACCTGCTCCCGCAGATGAAGCAGCACCACCGCGTGCTGCGCTGGCACTACCGCGGCCACGGCAACTCCGGCGTCCCGGATGACCGCGACCGGATTGGCTTTCAGTACACCGCGGACGACCTTGCGCGTGTGATGGACGCGGCCGGAATCGAGAAGGCGATCATCTTCGGCCACTCCATGGGCGTTCAGGTCGCGCTCGAGTTCCACCGGCGCCACCCGCACCGTTGCCTGGGGCTGGTGCTTCTGTGCGGCTCCTACGGGTTCCCGCTGGACACGGTGCACGACGACACGCTGTTGCGCCGCGTGTTCCCGGCCATCCGGCTGCTCGTGGAGCTGCTGCCGAACGCCTCGCGGAAGATCACCAGCATCCTCATGCGCACCGAGCTCGCGCTGCAGATCGCCCTGCGCTTCGAGCTCAACGCCGAATTGCTTCAGCGCAATGACCTCGTCCCCTACTTCGACCACCTCTCCCGGATGGATCCCGTGGTGTTCGTTCGCACGCTGGAGTCGCTGGCCGAGCACACCGCGTGGGACCACCTACCGCGGATCGATGTCCCCACGCTCATCGTCGGCGGGGAGAAGGACCGCTTCACGCCGGTGTGGCTCTCGCGCCGGATGGCCGAGGCAATCCCCGGATCCGAGTTCATGATCGTCCCGCACGGGAGCCACACCGCGCCGCTCGAACAGCCGGAGCTGGTGGGCCGGCGCATCGACCGCTTCCTCAAGACGCGGATCCTCCGGCAGCCGGCCGGGGGCCAGGCGCTCGAGTCGACCGGCTGATCGCCCGCTGTCAGCCACGACGAACGGGCGAAGTTGCTCTGCCGGCGAGCGCCGAATATAAGCGCGCCGCCCTCGCGTCAGGCCGAAGCACTCGTCCGGGCCGTGTGTTGCGTTGGGCTCCGACTCTCTCACCCCGAGCCGCATCCAGATGATTGCACGCGAGAAGATCCGCAACGTCGCCATCGTGGCGCACGTCGACCACGGGAAGACCACGCTGGTCGATCACATGCTCCGCCAGGCGGGCGTGTTCCGTTCCAACGAGCAGGTCGCCGAGCGGGTGATGGACTCGAACGAACTCGAGCGCGAGAAGGGCATCACCATCCTCGCCAAGAACACCGCGGTCTCCTACGAGGGGATCCACATCAACATCGTGGACACTCCGGGACACGCGGACTTCGGCGGCGAGGTGGAGCGCGCGCTGCGCCTGGTCGACGGGGTGCTCCTGCTGGTCGACGCCGCCGAGGGCCCCTTGCCCCAGACCCGATTCGTCCTCTCCAAGGCGATGGCCATGGGGCTCAAGACCGTGCTGGTGATCAACAAGATTGACCGGCAGGACGCCCGCCCGCGGGAGGTGCTGGACCTCGTGTACTCGCTGTACATCGACCTCGGCGCGGACGAGGCGCAGCTCGAGTTCCCGGTGCTCTACGCCGTGGCCCGCCAGGGCCAGGCCACCACGCGCCTCGAAGAGCCGGGCAAGGACCTCAAGCCGCTCTTCGACGCGATCATCCGCCACATCCCTCCGCCCGTGACCGGCGAGGGCAGCTCGCTCCAAATCCTCGTCGACAACCTCGACTACGACGACTACGTCGGCCGCCTCGCCATCGGCCGCGTGCACGCCGGCCGGGTGGCGCCCAACCAGCCGGTGGCGGTCATCCGCGACGGCGGGAAGATCGAACAGGGGCGCATCCTGAAGGTCTTCGGCGTCTCCGGCCTCAAGCGCGTGGAGATCCCCGACGCGGGCCCCGGCGAGATCGTCAGCATCGCGGGCATCGAGGACCTGTCCATCGGCGACACCATCGCGGATCCGGAGAACCCGGTGGCGCTGCCCCGCATCACGGTCGAAGAGCCGACCATGATGATGATCTTCAAGGTCAACGACGGGCCGCTGGCCGGCCGCGAAGGCAAGTACGTCACCTCGCGCCAGCTCCGCGAGCGCCTCTACCGCGAGGCCTACCGCAACCCGGCGATCCGCGTGGAGGACACCGCCACTCCGGACGCCTTCAAGGTGGTCGGCCGCGGCGAGCTCCAGCTCGCGGTCATCATCGAGAACATGCGGCGCGAGGGGTACGAGCTCACCGCCTCCAACCCCGAGCCCATCGTCAAGACGGTGGACGGCGTGGTCCACGAGCCGATGGAGCTGATGGTCTGCGACGTGCCGGACACCGCGGTGGGCGTGGTCACCGAACGGCTCGGGCCGCGCAAGGGCCGAATGGTGGACATGGCGCCGCTCGGATCGGGACGCACCCGCCTGCAGTTCCGCATCCCCGCGCGCGGGCTGGTCGGCTTCCGCAACGAGTTCCTCACCATCACCCGCGGCGAGGGGATCATGTCGAGCCAGTTCGACGGCTACGAGCCGTGGTTCGGCTACATCCCGCGCCGCTCCAACGGCGCCATCGTCTCCGACCGCCAGGGCGAGACCGTCCCATACGCGCTCTTCGGGATCCAGGAGCGCGGCACGCTCTTCGTCGGGCCCGGCGTGCAGGTCTACGAAGGGATGATCATCGGCGAGAACGCGCACCCGTCCGACATGAACGTCAACGCGTGCCGCGAGAAGAAGCTCACCAACATCCGCGCCGCCGGCCGCGACGAGAACGTGCTGCTCACCCCGCCGCGCGAGATGACCCTGGAGAAGGCGCTGGAGTGGATCGCCGAGGACGAGCTGGTGGAGGTCACGCCGAAGTCGATCCGCCTGCGCAAGAAGAAGCTGTCTGCCAACGACCGCTACAAGGACGAGCGCGACCGCAAGCGGGAGATGGAGGAGTCGGCGCGCGGGTAGGTGCCGGACTGGAAGTTCTGGATGTCCGGCACTGAAAATTGTTCAGCATCCCGCGCAGGGCCGGAGCGTAACCGCTCGGAAAGTCTTGGGTTGACTCGGGCATGGTGCTGGCAAGGGCGACCAGCGGCCATGGCTTCTCCCCACCTCGAGACGTTCCACCTCGACGTCGCCATCGGCGCGTACACCGCGTGCCTCCGCGGCCTTCTCGAGTCGCCGGAGATCACTCAAACCCGGGTGAACGAGCTGCGTGCCCGCCACGAGGTGATGCGCAACGGGCTCTCCCAGGTCGCGCTGATCCTCGCCCAAATGCCCGCGACGCCCGGCACGCGGCGCGCGCTCCGCCAGCTGGATGCCTTTCTGGAGAGCAGTGAGGAAGCGCTGATCGCCCTCGAGGCGCTGTCGACGGGCGACCGCGATGCCAGAGCGTGTCTCGTGGCACAGGAGCGCATCGCCACGCAGATCCTCGACGGGCTGAACGCGGCGATCGCCCGCGGCACGCTCCCGGCGCACCCGTCCGCTGAGACCACTCTGGCCGGCCAGCGCCCGAGCGGAAGGGGTTGCGTCGCCGCGTAGGCGCCGTTAGCTTCCGCGCCAGTCCCATGCGCCTGTCGCTCTGAGATCCTGGAGAGCGCCTCTTCGGAGGCGATTCGTTCACGCGGCCTGTCGCGCCCGTCTTTCGCGCGCGCCGCCCGGATCCGGAGCCCCCATGCCATCCCCTTCTCTCCGCGCCCTCGGCGCGAGCTTTGCGTTCCACGACGCCGTTCCACTCTTCAACGACGCGACCTTCCACCTGCGAGCCGGTTGGACGGGCCTGGTCGGCCCCAACGGCGCGGGGAAGACGACGCTGTTGCGCGTGCTCGCCGGCGAGCTGTCCCCCACCTCGGGCGCCATCGCGTATGAGCCGCGCGACGCCACCGTGTGGTTGTGCGAGCAGCGCGTGGAGGCCCCCTCCGCGCAGGTCTGCGCCTTCGCCGAACGCTGGGACGGAGACGCGCCGCGGCTGCGTGCGGAGCTCGGCCTCGATCCCGAGGAGATGGAGCGCTGGCCCACCCTCTCCCCCGGCGAACGCAAGCGCTGGCAGATCGCCGCCGCGCTCGAGGCCGCGCCCGACGTGCTGCTTCTGGACGAGCCGCAGAATCACCTCGACGCCGCCGCCCGCACGTGGCTGCTCGAAGCACTGCGGCGTCACCGTGGCGTGGGAGTGATCGTCTCGCACGATCGCGCGCTCCTTTCGGAGCTGACCACGCACACGCTCAGGCTCGAACGAGGGACGTTGACCCTGTGGACCGGCGCATACCCCGAGGCGAAGGCGCAGTGGGAGGCCGAGCACGCGCTCGAGCAGAAAGCCTGGGAGACCGCGAAGGAGACGCGTGCCCGCCTCGAGCAACGCCTGCAC
The DNA here is from genome assembly GCA_019686135.1 of Myxococcaceae bacterium. Classification (GTDB taxonomy): domain Bacteria; phylum Myxococcota; class Myxococcia; order Myxococcales; family Myxococcaceae; genus JADGHL01. The sequence goes on from JADGHL010000122.1 coordinate 10,166, forward strand.
GAGAAGCGGCAGGCGTTCGAGGGCGCCGCGCGGGCCCGCAGCGCCGGGCGCCGGATGAAGAACCGGTACGACTCGGACGCGCGCGGGCTGATTGCGGACTATCGCGTCGAACAGGTGGAAAAGCGCCTCGGACGCCAGCTGGCCGCCCTCCGCCGCGCCACCGAACGTGCCCGAGCGCACGTGGCCTCCTTCGAGTTCGAGAAGGAGCTCGGCCGCAGCGTCTTCGCCGGCTACACCCCCTGCCCCCGGCCCTGGGTCCTGCAACTTCAAACGACCGTGCTCACCGCCGGAGAGCGGCCGCTTCTGTCCGTGCCCGCGCTCCAACTGGGCCGAACGGACCGCGTCCACCTCGCCGGGCCCAACGGCGCGGGGAAGACCACCCTAGTGTGCGCCCTGCTTGGCCTTTCGCCCCGCTCCTCGCCGGAAACCGCAGGCAGCGACGATGGTGGGCCGGCTCAGCCCAGTCGGGCGCCGCGGCCCTCGCTCCCGGCAGAGCCGACCGCCGGCAACGACGACCATCGCGGGCAGTCCCAGCCTGGCCGGGCGCCACAGCCCGGGCCCCTGACAGGGCCGACCGCAGGCAGCGACGGCGAGCGTGCGCAGGCTCAGCTCGGCCGGGCGCCGCAGCCCTCGCCCATGAAGGGCCCCGCCGCAGGCAGCGACAGCGAGCGTGCGGAGGCTCAGCTCGGCCGGGCGCCGCAGCCCTCGCCCATGACGGGCCCGGCCGCAGGCAGCGGCAGCGAGCGTGCGCAGGCTCAGCCCGGTCGGGCGCCGCAGCCCTCGCCCCTGACGCGCCCGACCGCAGGCAGCGACGAGCGTGCGCAGGCTCAGCTCGGCCGGGCGCCGCAGCCCTCGCCCATGACGGGCCCGGCCGCGCGCGGCGACGAGCGCGGGCGGGGCCTGGCGGAGGGGGTGCACCTGCCTGAAGGTGCCGTGCTGTACGTCCCGCAGGACACCACCGTGGACGAGGCGGCCGCGGCGCTGGCGAGGGTGCGCGCGCACCCGAAGGAGCTGCGCGGGCGGATCCTCTCCATCGTCGCAGCGCTCGGGGTGGACCCCGATCGCCTGCTCGCGTCCCGGAGCCCCTCCCCCGGCGAGGCGCGCAAACTGCTCATCGCCGAGGGGCTGGCGCGGCACGTCTGGGCGCTCGTGCTGGACGAGCCCACCAACCACCTCGATCTTCCGTCGATCGAGCGGCTGCAGGCGGCGCTGTGTGCGTGGCCCGGGGCGCTGCTCCTCGTAACCCACGACGATGCGCTCGCCGAGGCCACGTGCCGCACGCGCTGGATCCTTTCGGACGGGGCGCTGCGTGTGGAGTCGATCGCACCGCCCGGCGGGGAGCAGAGCTAGAACGTGTACTTGACGCGGGGGAAGATCGCGATCGTCGGGATGTTCGGACCGATCACGTAGCGGACGGTGGCGTCCGCGCCGATCGAGAAGTGGTCCATGTTGGTGGCGTACTCCACGCCCACGCCCACACCCACGTTGGGACCTGAGGAGATCAGTGCGCCGGCTTCGTCCGCGAGCGGGGCCGGGTCGAGCAGCGTGTAGCCGGCGAACAACTTCGGCGCGATGTAGAAGCGGTCCATCAGCTTGAACAGATAGGCCGCAGTCCCATCCAGGTACATGAAGGTGAAGTTGTCCGGGTAGGAGACGACGTCGCGCGGTCCCGAGCGAATCTCACAGCTTTCGCCCGGTTCGCTGACCGCGAAGCAGTTCTGCGAGTTGGCGCCGATGCCGACGTGGAGCCCCAGCTCGATGTGCTCGGAGACGTCGTAGCCCGCCCCCAACTGGAGATAGGTCTGCGCGTTCGAGTACCCGCTCTGGCCGCCGAGGGTGAAGAACATCCCGATGTCGGTCTCGGTGAAGAACCCGCGCCGCACCTGCAGCGCCACACCCTCCGAAGGCGTCGCCGCCGAAGCGACGCTCCCCGCCAAAAGGCCCACCACCAGAACGAACGAGCGCATCGAACTCACCGCCTTCCAGAAACTACGAACCAGCCACTATGAACGATTTTTAGAAGGTGTATTTGACTCGAGGGAAGATCGCGATCGCCACGATGTTCGGGCCAAGCACGATGCGCGCCGACGCATCCGCGCCGATGGTGAAGTGGTCCATATACGTGGCGTACTCCACGCCCAACGCGCCGCCCACATTGAGCCCCGAGTTCACCGGGTCACCGTTCGCATCCTGCAACGGCGCCGGATCCAGCAGCGTGTAGCCCACCACGAGCCGGGGCGAGATGTAGAAGCGGTCCGCCAGCTTGAACAGGTACGCGGCGGTGGCGTCGAGGAACGTGAAGGTGAAGTTGTCCGGGAAGGCGGTCACGTCCTTCGGACCGCTGCGGACGACGCAGTCCCCGGGCTCGGTGACCGCGAAGCAGTTCTGCGAGTTGGCGCCGATCCCGAAGTGGGCCCCGAACTCGATGTTCTCGGTCACGTCGTAGCCGACCCCCAGCTGCAGATAGGTCTGCGCGTTCGAGTAGCCCGACTGACCTCCGAGCGTGAAGAACACGCCGATGTCGGTCTCGGTGAAGAACCCGCGGCGCACCTTGAGCGGCACGCCCTCGGACGGAGTGGCCGCCTGCGCGACCGCTGCGACGACGAGGGACATGAGGATGACGACCTTGCGCACGCTGTGATGCCTCCCAGGCCGGCGGCCTTGCCGGAAAGGCCGCGGAAATTACCTGTGAGGCACCGGCCTCGCAATGCGAATCGGCCGCGTCCTCCGCACCCGCCCAAACGTTTCGGCCCCCGGGCTTTCGCCACGGAGGCCGAAGAACTTCATCGCTTCACCCAAAGCGGGATCAGGCTACTCCTCCGAACCCGCCGGCTTGAAGATCCAGGGGAAGGTCACGGTCACCACGCCGCCACCCTTCGGCTCCGGGAACTTCCACCGCCGGATGCGCGAGAGCATGCAGTTCTCGGTGGTCGCGTTGGCGAGCGTGGTCTCCGCCACGTTCGCGTCCGCCACGGAGCCGGAGGGATCGATCGTGAACTGCACGGCCACCTTGCCGGCGAGGTTCGGATCCTTGTTCAGCTCCTGCTCGTAGCAGTACTTGATCTCGTTCTGGTGGCGCTGGATCACCTTAGCGATGACGTCCCTGTCCAGACCGCCGACCACCGTGGTCTTGCCCGGGATGATGCGGGTCACGCTCTTGCCGCGCCCACCCAGGTCGATGCTCCCGTAGCCGCCCGCGCCACGGCCACCGCCGCGGGTGCCGAGACCGCCCAGGCCGAGGCCCGTGCCGCCGCCGCCGGCGCCGCTGCCGCGCGCGCCGAGGCCGCCGACGCCGTGGGCATCACCGAGCCCGGCGCCACCCTGCAGACCGCCGAGCGCGTTGTTGATGCCGGTGCCAAGGCCGCCCGGCCCGAAGATGTTGGACGCAGCGCCCGAGGCCATCGCCCCGAGGAGGCCCGCGCTCATCACCTTCTTGCGGTCCTCTTCACGCTTGTTGGCGTCGACGGTGGGGGCGCCCTTCTTGGAGGGATCCGCCTCCTTCTTCTTCTCCTCCTGCTTGCCGAACTTGCCCTCGTCGTCCTTCGCCTTCTTGCCCTCCTCCACGCCGGAGAGCTTCTTCACCAGCTCGGGCTTCTTCTCCGGCTTGACGAGCAGCTTCACGTACTTGGAGGGGTTCGCGAAGATGTCGTCCGAGGTCGTGACCATGTTGTTCCAGGTCGACCAGAAGACGAACAGACAGGCGATGAACGCCATGAAGCAGATGCTGGCGATCTTGAAGAACGTGAAGTCCGCCCCGCCCAGCGATCCGGCGGGGATGGCCGCGGAGGGCCGCACGTAGCGCAGGATGAACGCCACGTTCTCGAAGGAGACCTGCACGCGGTCGTGCAGGCCCACCTCGATCGCATCCGCGCGGGTGGCGCCGTCGGAGGCGCGGAGCTTCCCTTCGGCGCGCAGCTGCTCCTTGGACTTCTGCGAGCTCTCGTTGGCGACCACCAGGCCCGCTTCCGCCGGCACGTTCACCGTCAGCCTCGAGCCCTGAGCGGTGGCCAGGGTGAAGCTGTCGCCGACGCCCGGAGAGAAGACGTGGAACTTGTTGTGCCGCGCCTCGCCGATGGTGACCGGCATCCCGTCTGCGAAGTGCAGGACCTGGATCGCCGTGTCGCCCCACAGCAGCGCCACCTGGAGGATCTTCGAATCCTCCGAGGGAGTCGCCTCGGGAGAGAGCGGCTCGTTGAACACGGTGGCCGCGTTCCTGCCGGTGCCGGCCAGGCGGGGCGCCTCGTTCTTCTTCTCGTCCTTCACGGACTCGGCAATCGCCGACGCGATCGCGGCGGTCTGCCCGTTCTTCTCTTCCACCTTCTTCTCCATCTCGTCTCCGAAAAGGACTTCAGCCTGGGGAACCACCCACCTGCAGCCGATCACCTGACCTGGGGATTACGTCACCCCGACGGGTGGCGTGTCCGGCACAAGGCCGATGGCAACGAACGCCACGGCCCGCCCCGAATGCCGGAACCAACTAGAGGTTGTCGACAGACTTGCGCAGCTCGGGGTTGAAGTCGGTCCGGACCTTGATCAGCGAGTCGAACCGGGTCTTCTTCTTCGACACGTTGTAGGAGCCCTCGGGCTTGGTGAGCTCGCCCTCGACGGCGACGTCGCTGAAGTCGATCACCGTCTTCTTCCGGTAGACAGTGCGATCGGCCTCCTGGATCACCTTCTCCTCGGCCTGCACTGCCGTCCCGCCCAGCACCCCGACCATTGCGACTGCGAACATCCACCGCTTCATGACGAGCTCCTTCTCAAAACCCCTTCGATAGGACAACCGGTCACCCTTGCGGGTTCCCAACCGGGGTTGCAGCGCCCGGGCCGGACGAAGGGGTGCGAACGATACGGGATCTACTGCACTTCTGTCACGTCCCAACGGGTCATCCGCTTCCCTGCCCCGCGTCCGGGGCTACTTGCCCGGGGCCGGGGTGGGCGCCGGGGCAGAACCG
>JADGHL010000123.1 GCA_019686135.1 Myxococcaceae bacterium
CCCCGGCCCCTCTGCCCGTCCCCGGCGGCGACCGGAACGTCGCAGAACCTCCCGTGGCGCCCACGCCTCCGGCGGTGGCCTCCACCACCCCGCAGCACCGGACGCCGAAGCCCCAACCTCCGCCGACGCCCGCCTCGCCCGCGGTGACCCCGGCCGCTCCGCAGCCGGCGGTGGACGTGGACGCGCTGATTGAAGAGCTGAACGTGCTGCGCCGCCGCGGCCAGTTCGCGGACGCAGCCGCCCGGCTCGAGCGCGCGCTCGCACAGCCGCTCCCGGATGCGACCTCCGAACGGCTCAGCTACGAGCTCGGGTCGATCCTCACCTGGCAGCTCCGAGACACCGCGCGGGCGTGCAAGGTGTGGAAGCAGCACCAGAACGCCCACCCGGCCGGCCGGTACGCGGCGGAGATCGAGCGGGCCGAACAGTCGCTGGGTTGCCAATAGGGCCGCGCCCGCGCCGATCAGTTAGAGTCGCGCGGTGCTGCGCGCTCGTCTGATCGGCGTGAAAGTCGTCGTCACCGCGCTCGCCTGCGCGGGCGGTGGGGCGTGCGTCGACATCATCGACCACGGCAAAACGCCGTGCGTCCCAGAGACCTGCGACGGGTGCTGCACCGCCAACGGCGTGTGCCTGCCGGGCTCCAACGTGTTCGCATGCGGCGCCGGGGCGGGCCTGTGCCGGACGTGCCGACCGGAGGAGATTTGCGCGGGCGGTGTGTGCCGCGTCCCCGGCGCTTACGAGGAACCGCCACCGGACGGCGGAGGACCCGATGCGTGCGGCCCTAAGAGCTGCGAGGGCTGCTGCGCCAACGGGGAATGCGTCGCGCAGGCGCAGCAGACGGACAGCTACTGCGGCGAGGGCGGGAGCCTCTGCCACGCCTGCACCGGGCTGACGTCCTGCGTGGACCGCCGCTGCGAGGCGCACCCGGGATGCCACCTCACGCTGAATCTGGTCTACCCGCCGGGATACGACTTCGCAGTCCAGGACTTCGGGCAGATCCCCGTCGGCGCGACGGCGCGGTTCGACCTCACCTTCCGGAACACGGGCGATCGTCCCTGCGCCATCACCGCGCCGACGTTCCTCCCCGGCACCGACGTCAACGCCTTCAGCTTCAACGGCCAGTCCACGTACCCGTTCGAGGTCGAACCGGGGCAGACCAGCAAGCTCGCCGTGACCTTCACGCCGTACGCGCCGAATGCATGGGACGGCTTCGGCAACGCGTTCACCTTCACCGCCAACGACGGCGCGCGCTCCGAGTGCGCCAACGGGCAGCCGGGCTGCCGAAAGGTGGTGGTGCGCGGCGTGGGCCTCGACACCAGCTTCACCGCGCGCGCGCCGGTGGTGCCGGACGCGTTGGACCTGGGCGAGGTGGCGGTGGGCTGCCAGAGCGGGTGGCGGCAGGTGCTCCTCGTCAACGAGTCCAAGACGCCGATGACCGTCTCCGCGGCGTCGGTGAGCGGCGCCGGCTTCGAGCTGCAGAGCCCCGCGCTGCCGGTGACCGTCGCGCCGTGGGCCACGCTGACGCTCTATGTCCGCTTCGCGCCGGTCCCCACGCAGACCGGGCCGCAGGCAGGTTCGCTCTCGCTCGTCGACTCCACCGGGCTGGCCCGGAGCTTTCCGCTCACCGCCACGGGAGTGAGCACCCTGCTCCGCAGCGAGAGCTTCCTGCAGGAGAAGTCGAACGACGCCGACATCCTCTTCGTGGTCAGCAACGGCGCGACCATGGAGCAGCCACAGCTCGATCTCTCCAGCGCGCTGGCACCGTTCTGGACGAACGCGATGTCCGCCGGCGCCTCCCTTCACGCGGGAGTCATCTCCACCGACGTGTCCCTGGAGAGCGCGGGGCGGCTGCTCGGATCGCCCCGCTTCGTGACCTCGTCGACGCCCAATGCGGTCGACGCGCTGGGCTCCAACGTCCGCGTGGGAACGCAGGGCGCCATCGACCAGGCGCTGGAAGCGGTACGACTCGCGCTCACGCCACCCAATGGCGACGATCCGCTGCGCAACGGCGGCTTTCTGCGCACGAACGCCCGGCTGGGGCTGGTCATCGTCACCGACTCGGCCGAGAAATCCGGCGCGCCGGTCGACGACTACGTGCGCATCCTGCGCGAGCTGGTCCGCGGGCCGCTACACGACCGGGTGCGCAGCTACCCGATCGCGCCTGCGACGCAGTGCCAGTCATCGGGCCGATACCTAGAGCTGGTCGACCGCACGGGCGGGCTGTGCCAGGCGCGGGGCGCTGCGCCGATGACGGCGCAACTTCTGGCGATTGCCGGCGATCTGTTCCGCCCGCGCGATGAATACGAGCTCACCTATCCGATCGACCTCGCGCAGCCGGTCATCGTCCTGGTCGACGCCTCGCCGGCAGACCCGACCACGCAATACCTCCTCGATCCGGCGCACAACTCTCTCCGCTTCTCCACCAACTCCGTCCCCGAACCGGGTCAGACGATCTCGGTGACGTACTCGACGCTGTGCCACCCTTGATGCCTTCGTCGCGGCTCAGTGCCGGCACGGCACCTGGTTCGTCGTGGCTGGTGAGTGGTGAGTCGAGTGACCCTCCGGCCTTCGGGCCTCCGGGTGGGGCTCTCCTTCAGTGCTCGTGGATGAGCGGGCGCAGGGTCTTGCGGAAGGCTTCGTGTCTGCGCTGGGGGTCCGGCTCCCACGGGACGGGGCCCAGGACTTCGACGTGGTGTCGCCTCTGGATCCAGGTGGCGTTGTCCTTTTCGCTGGAATCGCTCTGGGGGCTGGTTCGGGTGAGGACCACCGCTCGGACGGGCACGTGACGCAGCTTCAACAGCTCCAGCGACAGGCCGGTGTGGTTCAGCGTGCCCAGCCCGGCTCGCGCCACCAACACGACGGGGAGCTGGAAGGCCTCGATCACGTCGATGATGCCCCGCTTGTCGTCCACGGGCACCAGCAGGCCTCCGGCTCCCTCCACCACCAGCGGACGACGCGCGAACTTCCGGAAGGCGGCGCGCGTCTTCGTGAACGGGGGGTTCTGCTTCAGGCGTGCCGCCGCCACGCCGGGGGCCAGCGGTAGCCGGAAGCGGTGCGGACAGATGTCGTCCAACGGGTCGTCGCTTCGCGCCGCGGCCTTCAACGCCAGCGCGTCCGACGGACGGCGGAGGTCGTCGCAGCCGCTCTCGTACGGCTTCATCGCCGCGGGCCGCTGACCGGCGTCCGCCAGGAGCGACAACAACGCGCAGCTCACCTGCGTCTTGCCCACCCCGGTGTCGGTACCGGTGACGAAGACCCGGAACAATCGGCTCACCTGCGCTCCCGCGTCACGGCGTCGATCGACTCGTAGACGGCGTCCCCCAGCCACAGGGCCTCGTCGGGCGTCAGCGACAACGGCGGCATCAACACCACCACGTTCCCCAGTGGCCTGAGGATGATCCCGCGCCGCCGCACCTCCTGACACACCTGGAAGCCGACGCGATCGCCGTACGGGTACTCCTCGCGGGTGGCGCGATCCTTCACGAGCTCGATGCCGATCATCATCCCGCGCTGGCGGACCTCGCCCACGTGCGGGTGCCGGGCGATCTCTTCGAGCTTTCGCGTCAGCACCTCGACGGTGGGCTTCATCTTCTCGAGCGTGCGCTCCTTCTCGAACAGCTCGAGGTTTGCCAGCGCCACCGCACACGCCAGCGGGTTGCCGGTGTACGTGTGCCCGTGGAAGAAGGTCCGCTTCTCCGCCACCGTCCCCAGGAACGCGGAGTAGATCTCCTCGGTCGTCAGCGTCGCCGCGAGCGGGAGGTAGCCGCCGGTCAGCCCCTTGGCCACGCACATCAAGTCGGGCCGCACGTCCTCCTGCTCGACCGCAAACATCGTCCCGGTGCGCCCGAACCCGGTCGCCACCTCGTCGCAGATGAGCAGCACCTCGTACCGGCGGCACAGCTTCGCCAGCGCGGCGAGGAACCCTTTCGGCTGCACCAGCATCCCGGCCGCACCCTGCACCAGCGGCTCGATGACGAGCGCCGCGAGGCTCTCGTGCTTCCTCTCGAACAGCTCCTCCGCCGCCCGGAGGCAGGCCTCGGCGCAGTCGCCCTCCCCTTCGTAACGGTACGCGTACGGCGTGGGGATCCGCTCCACCTCGAACAGGAGCGACCGGAAGATCTGGTGGAAGAGATCGATGCCGCCCACGCTCACCGAACCGACGGTGTCGCCGTGGTAGGCCTCGCGCAGCGCCACGAACCGCCGCTTCTGCGTGCGGCCGCGCAGCTGCCAGTACTGGTAGGCCATCTTCACGGCGATCTCCACCGCGGTGGAACCGCTGTCCGAATAGAACACCCGCGTCAGCCCCGGCGGCGCGATGGAGATCAGCTTCTTCGCCAGCTCGATCGACGGGACGTTCGCCAGCCCGAGCAGCGTGCTGTGCGCGACCTTCTCCAGTTGCGCGCGGATGGCCTCGTCCAGCTCCCCCTTGCGGTGACCGTGCACCGTCACCCACAGCGACGACACGCCGTCGAGGTAGCGCCGGCCCAGGACGTCGATCAGGTAGTTGCCTTCGGCGCGCTCGATGACGAGCGGATCGTCCTCGGGCCAGACCTGCATCTGGGTGAACGGGTGCCACAGGAAGGTGCGGTCCGCCTCCAGCAGCTCGGCGAGGCGGCGTTCGGTGTCGGGCGTGGTCGTGGGCGTGCTCATGCGTTCCTCGCTAGCTCGCGCAGCGCGTCCAGCGCGCGCTCGATGTGTTCCGGCGTGTGGGCGGCGCTGAGCCCGAAGCGCAGCCGGCTCGTGCCTTCGGGCACGGTGGGCGGGCGGATCGCCTTCACCAACAGGCCCCGCGTGCGCAGAAAACGCGACGCCTCCACCGCCGCGCGCGGCTCGCCCAGAATCACCGCGAAGATCGCGCTCTGGGCCGTCGCCGGGTGACCGAGCTTCTGCAGCCCTTCGGCGAAGTGCCGGATGTTCCGCCACAGCGCCGCGCGCAGCGATGGGTCATCCTCGACGAGGCCCAGCCCCGTCCTCGCCGCTTCGCACACCGCCGCGGGCAACGCGGTGGAGAAGACCAGCGAGCGCGCGCGGTGGACCAACAGCTCGGTCACCGCACGCGATCCAGCCACGAACGCGCCGAACGCTCCCAGCGCCTTGCCCAGCGTGCCCACGCGGAGATCGACCTCGCCGGATACGCCCAGGGCCTCACACAGCCCGGCGCCGCGATCTCCGAGCACGCCGATCGCGTGCGCTTCGTCGACCACCAGCGCGGCGCCGTGTTGCCGGCACAGCGCCACCAGCTCGCGCAGCGGCGCCCGGTCGCCGTCCATGGAGAACACCGCGTCGGTGCAGACCATCTGCCGGCGCCCCCGGTGCGCGCGGAGCAATCGTTCGAGCGCGTCCACGTCGCGGTGCGGGTACACCACGGTCTTGGCACGCGACAGACGGCAGCCATCGATGAGCGAGGCGTGGTTGAGCGCGTCGGAGAAGAGGACGTCCTCCTTCCCCGCCAGCGCGGAGAGCACGCCGACGTTGGCTGCGTACCCGGCGTTGAAGAGCAGCGCGCTCTCCGCGCCCATGAACGCCGCCAGCTTCGCCTCCAGCGCCCGGTGCGCCAGCGTGTCGCCCACCACCAGCCGCGAGGCGCCGGTCCCCACGCCGTGGCGCGACAGCGCCGCCGTCGCCGCCTGCCCGAGCCGCGGATCGCCCGCCAGCCCCAGGTAGTCGTTGGAGGAGAAGTTGATGAGCGTCTCGCCGCCCAGCTGCACCACCGGGCCCTGCGGGGTGGAGAGCGGCTCGAGCTCCCGGCGCAGACCGCGCGCCTGGAGCGTCCGGAGCTCCTCCTCCGCCCAGCCGTCGATCACCCGCTCGGGGTGGGCGGCGGACATCACCGCACCGCGTTCGGCTCGAGCGGCCGGATCCCCGCCTGCTCGAGCAGCGCCATGTCCTCGGCGTAGTCCGGGTTGCCGGTGGTCAGCAGCTTGTCGCCGAAGAAGATCGAATTGGCGCCGGCGAGCATGCACAGAAGCTGCGCCTCCCGGCTCATCTGCAGCCGCCCCGCGCTCAGCCGCACCATGCTGGCGGGCATGAGGATCCGCGCGGTGGCGATCATCCGGACCATTTCGATCGGCTCGACCGGCGGCTGAGTCTCCAGCGGCGTGCCCTTCACTGCCACGAGCGCGTTGATCGGCACCGACTCCGGATGGACCTCCTGGTTGGCCAGCGTCACCAGCATCTGGCAGCGGTCGTCGAGCGACTCGCCGAGGCCGATAATCCCGCCGCAGCACACGCTGATGCCCGCCTCGCGGACGTGCGCGAGCGTCTGCAGGCGATCCGCATAGGTGCGGGTGGTGATGATCTCCCCGTAGTGCGACTCGGAGGTGTCCAGGTTGTGGTTGTAGGCGGTCAGCCCCGCCTCCTTGAGCCGCTTCGCCTGCGAGAGGGTCAGCATCCCCAGGGTGGCGCACGCCTCCATCCCCAGCGCCCGGACGCCCCGGACCATCTCCAGCACCGCGTCGAACTGCGGGCCGTCCTTCACGCTCCGCCACGCCGCGCCCATGCAGAACCGCGTCGCCCCCGCCTCGCGCGCCTTCTTCGCGCTCTCCAGCACCTCGGCGACGTCCATCAGCTTCTCGGCCTTCACCCCGGTGTGGTGCCGCGCCGCCTGCGGGCAGTAGGCACAGTCCTCCGGGCAGCCGCCGGTCTTGATGGACAACAGCGAGCAGAGCTGGACCCGGTTGTCCCGGAACACTTGCCGGTGGACCGTCTGGGCCCGGTACACCAGGTCCAGAAGCGGCATCCCGTGGATCTCCTTCACCTCCTCCAGCGTCCAGTCGTGGCGCAGCGTGACGCCCTCCGGCAGCGGCGTGGCGTGGTGGGCGTGGGCGGTGAAAGTGGCTGATTCGGCGGGCATCAGGCCTCCCTTGGGGCACTCGCAAGTACCGGCGGTCCCAAGACATGTCAACCGTATCTGTGGAAACTGGTTGACGACTCCGGCAGGCGGCCCCGCATCCTTGATAGGTCAGAACGCCCGCAGGACACGGCGCCGTCCGCCAGCGCGCAGCCGATCCGGGCGTTACGCCCCGGGGCGCGAGAAAGGCGACGCCGTGACGCAGCGCTGCGGGATTGCGTCGGCCCGGCCGAATAGGCTGACGGTGGATTTCGGGGGGAAACATGAGGAACCTGATTGATCAGCTCCGATCCGAGCAGGATCGGATCCGGGGGCTGATGGCGCGCACCGAAGACGCCGTGCGGACCATGAAGCACGAGGCCATCCGGCAGGGCGCGCAGACGCTGGCGGCCACGGTGCTGGCCCGCATCTCCTTCCACCGTGCGGCGGTGCTGCCCGAGCTGGCCCGGCAGGACACGCCCATTGGCCCGCTGGAGGCGGCGGACCGGGTGCGGCTGTTCGCCAACGAGCTGCAGTGCATCGAAAAGCCGCTGCGCGAGCTGATGGCGCCATTCGAGCGCACCTCCGGGGACACCGCCCGCGCGCAGCTCATCGACGCCTGGTCGGTCGTGCGCGATTCGGTCGAGTCCCTGCTCGAGGCCGAAGCGTCGCTGCTCGACGTGCACTCCGCGCAGACGCGGACCGAGCGGCGGCAAGCGCACCGGGTCAACTGCGACGTGCGCGCGTTGATGCTCAACCCCGACCAGGTGCCCGCCGGCGTGCTCAACCTGTCGCAGGGCGGCGCCTTCGTGGAGGTCCCCGAACCGCTCCCGCACATCGGCCGGCTGCTCAGCCTGCGCCTGTTCCTCCCCGGGCTGCCTCTGCCCATCTCCACCTGGGGCGAGGTCCGGCGCCACGCCCACGAGTTCCAGAAGGGGCGCAGCGCCATCGGCCTGCGCTTCGTGGATCTGCAGCCATCCGCGGGGCTGGCGATCGCGACCTTCCTCGCGGGCAACACGCTGAAGAGGAGCAGGCCCGACGGCACGTCCGCCACCGCGTCTGTCAGATCGATCCGCTAGACCGGCGGGGATGGGAAAGGCTCGGTCGCACTTCGCCTGTCAGAGCTGCGGGTACCAGTCGGCGAAGTGGTTGGGGAAGTGCCCGGATTGCGGTGGGTGGAACACGCTGGTCGAAGAGGTGGAATCGCGCGCGGACGACCGGCGTCCGGCGTGGGGTGCCTCCGGGACTTCGACCCGGCCGGTGCTGCTCAAGGACATCCGCGCAGAGTCGGAGGCCCGGCGGCGCACCGGGATAATGGAGCTGGACCGCGTCCTCGGCGGCGGCGTGGTGGCCGGAAGCCTCGTGCTCCTCGGAGGCGATCCCGGGATCGGCAAATCCACGCTTTTGCTCTCGGCGCTGGAGCGGCTGGCGCAGGAGGGCCCGGTCCTCTACGTCACCGGGGAGGAGTCGCTCCGGCAGACGAAGATGCGCGCTGAACGCCTGTCGGTGCGGTCCGACCGACTCCACCTCTTCGCCGAGACGGACGCGGAGAAGATTCTTCGCGCCGCCGAAGAGCTCGGGCCGGTGGCGCTGGTGCTGGACTCCATCCAGACGATGTTCCTGCCCGAGCTGGGCAGCGCGCCCGGGTCCATCTCCCAGGTGCGGGAGGTGGCCGGGCGGGTGATGGCGTTCGCCAAGCGCACCGGGACCGCCACCTTTCTGGTGGGGCACGTGACCAAGGACGGGTCGATCGCCGGGCCGCGGGTGCTCGAGCACATGGTGGACACGGTGCTCTACTTCGAGGGCGAGCGCGGCCACCCGTTCCGGATCCTCCGGGCCCACAAGAACCGGTTCGGCTCCACCAACGAGATCGGCGTCTTCGAGATGAAGACCGCCGGGCTGACGGAGGTGCCGGATCCCTCCGCGCTGTTCCTCGCCGAACGGCCTGCCGGGAAGTCCGGCTCGGTGGTGACCTCCACCCTGAACGGCACCCGGCCCATCCTGGTGGAGGTCCAGGCGCTGGTGGCGCCCACCGGCTATGGCACCGCCCGCCGCACCGCGATGGGAGTGGACACCAACCGGGTGGCGCTTCTGGCGGCGGTTTTGGAGAAGAAGGAGGGCGTGCAGCTGGTCGGCTGCGACATTTTCGTCAACGTCGCCGGCGGGATGACCCTCACCGAGCCCGCCTCCGACCTCGCGGTGTGTGCGGCGCTGGTCTCCTCGCTGCAGAACCGGCCGCTGGATCCGCAGACGCTGATTCTGGGCGAGGTGGGGCTGGCGGGGGAGGTGCGCGCGGTGGGCCAGGCAGAGACCCGGCTTGCCGAAGCCGCCAAGATGGGCTTTCGGCGGGTCATCCTCCCCGCCGGCAGCGCGCGCCGGCTGGAGGAGCGGCGGCTGGAGCCCATCCCGGTGGAGACGCTGTCGGAAGCGCTGAACGCGATGTTCGGATAGCCCGGAAAACCCGGCCGGGAGGGTGTCGGCCGGCCCCGGCTGTCTCACCCCGATGTCGGCGATGGCCGGGTGCTTGCGCGTCCGTCCAGCATGGTTACGCACAGGGCATGAACGCAGCGCCTACGAGAACCCCGGCGGTCGAATACGCCATCCCGGAAGGGTGCCCGGTGTGCGCTGGCGATCTGCAAGTGAAGGTCACCACCGGCGCCGGGCCGAACGGTGTGTGTGTGACCTGCGGCTATTTCGCCAAGCCGGTCATCGGCGTCATCCACCACGGACTGCACATCCTCTTCAAGCCCCAAGCCCACGCCTGACTTCAGTTGGTGGTGGGCAGTGGGTGTTTGTCGATCTGCGGCCACGATCCGGGCACAGCGCTCGACCCCGGTTGAGGGCGTACGGCCCGGCCATGCACCGGGTACAGCACCCGACGCCGGGCGCAGCGCCGCCACGACGAGCTCACGCCGGAGACGTGCGCAGCGATCGCGGTTGCGCCCCGCTGCAGACGGAAGACGGTAGACGGCCGTTCAGCCCTGCTCCGCCTCGGCGTGCTCCGCTCCGTGCTCGCCACCCTCGGTGGTGTGGCAGGCGCCGCAGGAGAAGGCGTCCGGTTTCGGGGCCTGAGGATTGAACGGCTCACGCCCGAGGAGCTCCGCCATCGCGGGGGTGACCTGCTCGGCCATGAACTTCACCCACTCCGGCTTCTGTTCCATGACCGGCTTGAACGCCTCTTCGGAGGCAGGGAGCGCGAAGATCTCCGGGTTCGGCATGTGGAACTGCCGGTCGCGGGCGTTCTTGCCGTGACAGGAGGCGCAGGTGAAGTCGGCGAACTCCTTCGCGTCGAAGGCCTGGAAGATGGGCTTCATCTTCGGCATCACCTTCGCTTTCATGAACCTGCCGCGCTGCTCGGGCGTCATGTCCTTCCAGGCCACCTGCGGTGGGCCCACCACCTCGCCATCAGACGCCGCGTCGACCCGGCTGGCAGCAGACTCCGACGGTTCAGGCGCCTGAGCGCTCTGGTGGGCGCAGGAGGCGAAGGCGGCGGCAAAGACAACGACCGAAGCGGCAAAGAAGGAGGTTTTCACGGGGCGGAGGCATAGCACCGATCGCCCTGGCCCGCGTGCATCAAGTCGGCCGCGGAGCCCGGGCCGAGAGCCTTCTGCAGACGGCAGACGGAAGACGGTTTCACGACCACAGCTTCGACCAGAACGACCGCCGCCTGCTGATCCGGTCCAGCGCGTGCTGCAGCTCCTCGTCGTCGTTGGCGCGGCGGGCGATGTCCGCCATCGAGATCATTCCCAGGAGTCGATCGTTGCGGTCGACCACGGGCACGCGGCGGACCTGCTTTTGGCCCATCAGATCGATGACGCGGTGTACGAATTCCTGCGGGGTGACCGCGTCGATGTCGTCGGTCATCACCTCCTCCGCGCGGATCTGCGCCCACGGGCGATCGGTGTCCGCGGTGCGCATCACCATGTCGCGGTCGGTGATGAGGCCGACGAGCCGCCCCGTCGCGTCCACCACGGGGACGATCCCGCAGTTCTCGTCGCGCATGATCGCCGCCACCTCGCGCAGGTTCGATTCGCGGCGCACGGTGCGCGGGTTGGCGGTCATGATCTCCTGCGCGGTCGCCGGTTCACGTTCCCAGAGCCGCCCGCGCCGTGGTTCCCGGCGGTGCCACAGGTGCCCGCGCTCCCACTCCTCCACGGGTGAAGGCCCGCGCCTGGGGAAGCCGGTGGTGGCAGACGTCTCGTCCGCCATCTCTTCCGGCCGGTAGCTCAGGCCCGAGCGGCCCGCGTAGCGATCGTCGCGGAAGGGAAAGTCGCTGTCGTTGTACTGTTCGCGCAGCTCGCGGCCCGAGCTCGGAGTGGGCACGCCGAAATCGCGGAATCCCGCGCGGCCATGTTCGAACTCGCCCATCCGCTCGTAGTAGGCGTCCTCGTACGGCTCCGCGCGCATCCGCCGATCCGCCTCACGGCCACGGTTCAGCGCCTCGCCGTAGAAGCGGCCCTTCGGTTCGCTCTGGTCCCGGCCGCCTCCGGGGATGTTGGCCATGGCGGAAGAGTCCGCATGTAGGCGGACGTCGCCAACTGCTCGCAGGTCGCGGCGGCGCGTCGGCTTTCCCGCGCCTTGCACTGGATAACGCCGCAACCTCCGCTAGGATGCGCGCGCCCTATGGCCGACGCCTCGAATGGAGGCGGCGAGGAGCGCCGGCGCTACGAACGCGTCCCGCTCTCGCTGCTGGTTCAGTACCGCGTCAACACCTTCGAGGACTTCCTCGCGGAGTACTCCGCGGACATCTCGGTCGGCGGGATGTTCATCCGCACCGACGAGCCCCGCGAGGAAGGGTCGATGATCTACCTCCAGTTCTGGCTCAAGGACGGCACGCGGCTGATCGAAGGCCTAGGCCGGGTGGTGCGCGTGAACCCGCCGGGCGATCCCGAGCGCGTGGCGGGGATGGGGATCGAGTTCGTCAACTTCGACGAAGCGTCGATGGCGCTGATCCACGAGATCGTCGAATCCAGACGCGCTCAGGCGAAGGACGGGAGCTGAGCGTGCGCGGTCGGAGCGGTTGATGCTCCCCAGGTCCCTCCGGCTGCGGCTTCTGTTCGCCTTTCTCGCTCCGGCGCTGGCGCTGTTCGGCCTTGCCGGCGCGTTCGGCTACACACTCTCCCGCGGGCGGCTCGAGGCCGAGCTGGGCGAGAGCCTGGCGGCGATCGCCGCGGCGTCCGCGTCGCAGATCAACGGTGGGCGCCTCCTCACCATCGAGCCGGGCGACGACGTGGCCCAGACGCGCACCTGGCGCAACGTGCTGCGCACGCTCACCGAGCTCAAGGAGGCGACCGGCGCGCGGAGGCTGGTGGCGTTCGACACGCAGGGTCGGGTGCGGGTGGACGCGGGCGGCGGGCTGCCCACCGGCGCGGAGATGCCCGAGCTCGCGCGCGATCGGCTGGAGCTCGAGCGCGTCCTTCAGCGCGGCGAGCGCGCGGCGTCCCAGGTGCTGTTCGAATACGAGGGCCAGCTCTACAAGACCGGCTACGCGCCGATCCGCGACGACAGCGGGACGATCGTGGGGGCGATCGCCGTAGAGGCCAGCGCGCGCTTCTGGGATCCACTCCGGCAGCTGGCGATCGGCTACCTACTCTTCGTGCTGTTGACGCTGGCAGTGCTGGGCCTCGTGGCCGTGGCGATGGCGAACACCGTGACCCGCCCGCTGCGGCGGCTCGTGAGCGCGGCCACGCGGATCGGCGGAGGCGATCTGAGCACGCCCGTGGCGCCCGATCCGTCGCTGGAGGTGGGCGCGCTGGCGCGGGAGCTGGAGGCGATGCGCCAGGCGCTGGAGAGCCGCGATCGCCAGCTCAAGATGATGCTCGCCGGAGTGGCGCACGAGGTCCGAAACCCGATCGGCGGGATCGAGCTGTTCGCGGGCGTGCTCGCGGAGGAGCTGGGCGATGCGCCCGCCGACGCGGAAGCGCGCGGCCACGTGGAGCGGATCCGCAGCGAGATCGACTACCTCAAGCGGATCGTCGAGGACTTCCTCGCCTTCGCGCGCGAACAGAAGATCGCCCGGGCCCGGTTCGACGCGAAGGCGTGGGTCCACGGCGCGGTGGAGCTGCTGCGAACCGATGCAGAGTCGAGGTCGGTGCGGCTGGAGGTGCAAGCCGTGCCCGCGACGATCGAAGGCGACGAGGGACTGCTCACTTCCGCGTTGGTGAACCTGGTGAAGAACGCCATTCAGGCATCGCCTTCCGGAACCGGCGTGGTCGAGGTGCGCGCAGGGCCACAGTCGTCACGCTACGTCGTGGAGGTGCGCGACCAAGGTGCCGGGATCCCCGCCGAGCAGCTGGAGCAGCTCTTCGAACCGTTCTTCACCACGCGGGAGAAAGGCACCGGGCTGGGGCTGCCACTGGCGAAGAAGATCGTGCAGGCGCACGGCGGCGAGATGCGGGTGCGATCGCGACCCGGGGAGACGGTGTTCGAGCTGTCGCTCCCGCTCGCCTGGGGCTAATCCGCGCAGGACAGCGGATAGGTCACTTCGACCGTCTGCCCGGGCACCGGGACGTACAGCGGTTGAAAGACGACCGAGTTCCGCACCGAGTCGTAGCTCCGGACCGCGCTGCCCGGGAGTCGACGCTCTCGATCAGGACGCCGTCGCTGTGACGCGGGTCGCGCCACCGGTCAGGTCAGGCACCTCGTTGGGGGGAACTCCCTCGTCCACCCGGGTGTGTACTTGTCCAGGGGCACCAGAGCGTTCCCCCAATCGGCGGTGCAGATGCTCTCGCGCAGACCGTTGGTGTGCCGGACGGCCCAGGCGAATCGTCCGTCGTCAGCGCCATCGACGCAGACGGGGAACGGCGGGAACGGTGCGATCTCATGGACAGTGAACCGCCGCAGCCCCGGCGGGCGTCGGTCGATTCGCGCAGACGGTTCAGAGCTTCGCCGGCCGTGACCTGCGATTGATCGCTCGGGGCGCTGATGAAGATGACCGACCTGGCCGCACCAGGGCGCAGGAAGGTGCCGTCGTCGGAGGCCACGATGGCCGCGTCGAAGGAGCCGTGAGGGCTCGGCACGATGTCGATCGCATCGAGCACGCTCCCGAGCTCCGCCTCCCAGTCTGCCTGCAAGAATCGACGAAAGACTCGCCCGACGCGGTCGGAATGAGCTCGCCCGGCGCGGAGGTGGTGGGCGCAACCACGGTCACGGCGAACCGCGCGTCGTAGCCCACCGGAGGCACGTACTTCGCGAACGCCAGCAGTTGCTCGCGGACGGACGGAAGGAGCGGAGCGAGCTCCGTTCCGTTGTCGATGACGATGAGGACATCGGACTCCGGCTGGAAGCGGGTCACGACCCAGACGTCCGTGCGAGTCCGAAACGGAAGCGTGTCCGCCGACAAAGCTCAGCTGCGCTCCGAACGTTCGCTGCCCTCGCCCGTCGTCACCCACAGCTCACCCTGTGCCGTGCCCACCATGTCGCCGACGAAGGCAGCGGCGAGTTCGACCTGCTCACCCGCCGCGATCGCGCGCCCACTCGGTCCGATCGGCGAAGATGCGACGAGCACGAAGGCACCCGAGGGAGACTCTCGCGAAGATCCGAAAGAACGACCGGAGACGAGCAGGTGTTGCGCAGCGAGAACGTCCGCCCCGCCCGGCAGAGTTGCTCCACCGCGCCAAAGTCGATCGCATCCGGCTCGAGCACGAAGCACTCCGCACCCACCCGTGCGCGCTGCAGGCCGGGCGGGGGCGCGGCGCCGAGGCGGGCTGACTGCAGACGAGGACAAGTGCGGCGGAGGCCAGCACGGCGTAGCGCAGAGAGTGCGGTCTGCCGTCTACCGTCTACCGTCTACCGTCTACCGTCTGCCGTGTGCAGCAGGCAGCCGACTCCGAGCGTTGCACCGGGTTCGCGTTCATCGGCTGGACGATCATTCGTGGCTCCGTCCCATATTCCAGCCGCTGCACGCCCGAGCCGCTCCGGACTTTCCTGCCTGCAGCGTTCATCCTCACGCCGCGAAACGTGATGGCACCAACAACGGTCCGCACCACACCACGCTGTCGGCTGGCGGTGCCCCAACACGGCGCGCCTGCGCTACGCGGGCATACAGGTGGCCGCGCCGGATCGCACAAAGGATGGCGCGGCACGCCTGAGAGCAAGTAGGGATCGTGCTCCAACCCACAATGGGAGGCGCGGAGCGCGTGCGTCAGGCCGATGAGGGCAAGGTGCCCCGAGGCGCATCATCAGCGGCGGCGGGTCGTGCCGCGAGCCACTCCTGTGGGACGGCCACAAAGCCGGCCGCGATGAGCGAACCCGCCCCGCC
>JADGHL010000005.1 GCA_019686135.1 Myxococcaceae bacterium
GGGTTCGGGGCGGAGACGAACGCGGTGATCTGCCTGTCGCGTTCGGGCGAACGGAAGGAGCTGAGCGGCACCAAGCGCGAGGTCGCGAGCGGGATCTGGGACCTGCTGGACGCGACGGCCCGCGCCCGGTAGCCGGCCGTCATCGGCGCCACGTCGCGACCTCCGCACGGTTTCGGCAGCCCCTCCGGCCTCGGTCAGGGCGCGGGACTCTACGGGATCACCAGCGGCGGCAGCGGCGCGTCGGCGAGCGACGTCCCCTTCGCGGCGGGCTCGGCGTCGGGAAGCTCGGGCAGCCGGAGCCGGCCCCAGATGCCGTTGCGGAACGCGGGCCGCGCCTGGCGGACGATCTCCGCCTGCTGCCGTTCGCTCAAGTCGTCGCGCGCCTTGAGCTGGTTGCGCAGAAGACCGGCGATGTGGAGGTTGCGTTCGCCGGTGGGATCGACCTCCACGCAGCGCGCCCTCTGCGCGTGCTTGAGCATGTCGCGGATGTTCTGCACCGCGAGGTTGCGGCACTCGCCGATCTCCTCGTCGTGCAGCCACAGCTCGCGTTCGCCGGCGATGACTTCGCTCATCCGCTGCCACTTCTTCAGCCGCGCGGCGAGCAGAAGACTCCCGAACATCGTCTTCGAGAGCGCGAAGGGGATCACGTAGCTGTCGGCGAGGACCTCCTCGAGGTGCGCGTCGTGCTCGCGGTACTGCTTTTGCGAGACCTGACGCGCGAGCCGCCACAGGTCCGGGTCGAGCCGCTGGTCATAGCGCAGCTCCCAGTACGCGTGCCCGCTGGCGCGGGCGCGGAAGCCCTGCACGGTCTTGTAGGGCACGTAGTAGTTGTGGGCGATGGTGTCGACCGCGAGGTGGCTGAGGAAGCCCAGCGAGAACGCGCGTTGGGGATCTGACTTCGCCTGGTCGAACACGCGGAAGCCGATCTTCCAGTTGTGGCAGTGGACCTCGTACCGGGCGAGGTTCTTGCCGACGATGATGTCCGCCGCGAGCGATCCGTAGAGGAACTCGTTCGCGAAGTTCGTCAGCAGCGTCCTGAGGGCGGGGCCCAGGAACGAGAGGTCGGAGAGCGCGCTGCGGGAGAACTCGAGGTGGGCGAGGGGGCCCCAGGCATAGGCGTCGTGTGGCCAGAGGAAGCAGACCAGCGCGAACGCCGCCGCCGTGGAGAAGAGGGACAACCTCACTATTCGTTCTTCCAACCCGTGCGCTCCTCGTGCCTGCCCGCTCCTGCGCGAGATGGTAGGGCCCGGCTCCGTTCGTGGTAAAGCGAACCGGCCTGGCGCCCCGAAAATTCGCGGCGCTCTGTCAGACCATGCGTCTCTCCGAAGAACTCGCCACCGTCCTCCTCGATCTCCGCCGGCACCTCGAGTGGCAGGCCGAGGGGGCGGGCAGCCGCCAGATCCTGGTGGAGCGGAGCGCGCGGGCGATGCGCTCTGTGGGCTCCGCCCCGTCGGATACGGGGCAGGCGCCGGCTCGAGCCGCGGCGCCCTTGCGCCCCGCGCCGGCGCCTTCGACCGGTACCGCGCAGGGATCGATCCCCGGGGCCACGGCGAGAGTCCAAAAGGCCGCCGGGATTCCGGAAGGTCTGGGCCATCCGCGGCCATCGAACGCAGGCTCCGGCTTCGCTTCGGCTCCGCGACCTCTGGGGCCTGCCGCCCCGCCCGGTCCGCGCACGGTGGCCGAAGCAACTGCGCCCCGCGCGCTCCCGCGGAGCATCTTCGAGCTCCCTAAGGTCGAGCCGGTCCCGGAGGAAGAGCGCCGGACGCTGGACGAGATCCGCCGCGAGCTGGGCGACTGCCGGCGCTGCAAGCTGTGCAATGGCCGGAAGAACATCGTGTTCGGCGTGGGGAACCCGCGCGCGGAGCTCGTCTTCGTGGGCGAAGGCCCGGGCGCGGACGAGGATCAGCAGGGCATCCCGTTCGTGGGCAAGGCCGGCCAGCTCCTTACGAAGATGATCGAGGCGATGGGGTTCTCGCGCGACGAGGTCTACATCTGCAACGTCGTGAAGTGCCGCCCGCCCGACAACCGCAACCCGGAGATCGACGAGATCTTCGCGTGCGAACCGTTCCTCCGCGCGCAGCTCGGGGCGATCCGGCCGAAGGTAATCGTCGCGCTGGGGAAGTTCGCCGCGCAGACGCTGCTTCGGGACGAGACGCGGATCAGCGCGCTGCGCGGCCACTGGCGCGAGTACTGCGGCATCCCGCTGATGCCGACCTTCCACCCGGCCTACCTGTTGCGGAACCCCGCGGAGAAGAAGGCGGCGTGGAGCGATCTGCAGCAGGTGATGAAGGTCTTCGGGAAGACGCCGCCCGGCAGAAAGCGCGAGGGGTGAGGGGATGAACGGGACCATCGAGGTGCGCGAGATCGAGTCGGCCGCGCTGAGGGGCAATCCGCTCGGAGATCCGGTGCGGCGGCGGACTCCGGTCTATCTGCCGCCCGGGTACGCGACGTCGAAGGAGCGCTATCCGGTCGTCTACTTCCTCCACGGGTTCGGCGGCGCAGGGATGCAGTGGCTCAACTTCTCCGGCTTCACGCTCACCGTGCCGGAGCGGATCGATCAGCTCATCGCGAAGGGGACGGTGCCGCCGTTCATCGGCGTGTTCATCGATGGGTGGACGGCGATCGGCGGGACGCAGTGGGAGAACAGCGAGGCGATCGGCGCCTACCGCGACTACGTGGCGAAGGACGTGGTGGCCTGGGCGGACCGCGAGCTGCGGACGATCCCGAAGCGCACCGCCCGCGCGTGCATGGGCAAGTCTTCCGGCGGCTACGGCGCGCTGGTGATGGGGCGAAGCCACCCGGACGTCTTCGCGCACATTGCCTCGCACTCGGGCGACGCGTACTTCGAGTACTGCTACCTGCACGACTTCCCGAAGGCGGCGGCGGCGCTGCTCAAGGCCGGCGACGCGAAAGCGTGGTTCGAGGACTACTGGCGGCGTTCGAGGGAGACCAAACCGCAGGGCGCGGACTTCCCGGTCCTCAACATCCTCGCCATGGCGGCGCAGTACTCGCAAAAGCGCGGCGAGCCGATGAACCTCGAGCTCCCGTTCGACCCGCAGACCGCGCGCGTCCGCGAGGAGGTCTGGGCGCGCTGGCTGGAGAAGGATCCGGTGCGCTTCATCCCCCGCGCGGCGGACGCGTTCCGTTCGCTCGAGACCGTGTTCGTGGATTGCGGAACGAAGGACGAGTTCAACCTCCGCTGGGGCGCACGGATGGTCGCCGAAGAGCTGCGGAAGATCGGCGTGGCCGTCGTTCACGAAGAGTTCGAGGACGGCCACATGCAGACGAGCTACCGGTACGACCGATCGCTGGCGTTGATCGTCCCGAAGCTGGCGCGGGGCTGAGACGTATCTCATTGAAATGATTTGGGCCGGTAGTCTGATCGCGTGAATAGGGGGAAAACCCCTAGATGTGGGACATGGAGCGCGTACTTGAACGCCTGGGTCGGTTCGCGGTGCCGGGCAGCGGTGCTTCGGGTCCTGACGAATGACTGGACAGGGACACTGAGAGTGAGTTGGCGCGCCGCTTGAACCGGACGCTCCGATCTGGAAGAGACGGTGAGGGACCTGCGGGATCGAGTGATCGCTTTGGGGCGCGCCGGCGACTCACCGGATCATGGCCGCCACCCCACTCCTTGCAGCGCTCGCAGTGATCGTCTCAGGTCTCCAGGCGTCCGACGTAAAGCTGCACGTGGACGACTCGAAGCGTCTGTCCAGGGCGGAGCCATCGGTGGGGATCGGCCTCACCGACTCCGCGACGGGCGAGCCCGGTCCATGGGAGATCTGGGCCGCGCTCGCGAGCGACTATCGCCCGCAGACCGGCAGCCCCGGCGTGAGCGGGCGGATCGCTCTGGCGCGGAAGTTCGGGCGCTACGTCCGTCCCGAGCTGCAGGTCGGCACCGGCGCGTACCTCGGGGACAAGCAGACGATGACGCTGATCCGTCTGGGCGTGCGCGCGGAGCTCCCGCTCCGGACGATCACCCCCTACCTCTATGGCGCGCTCGCCCATCAGCACGAGATGGCGTTCGAGGACGCGAAGGTGAACCCGTTCGGTTCGGTGCTAGGGCTCTCCGGCCACGGGGAGATCCACCGCTCGGGGACGGATCTCGGCGCCGGCTTCTTGTTGAACCTCCCGCGGTCCGAGCGCGATCCGGCGCAGGCCCGCATCGGGCTCCGCGTCAGCTGGCTGTACCTGCTCGGCGATGGACCCCCGCACGCGATCGACGCGGTGCTGAGCGTGGGCGTGGGCTTCTGACGCGCGCCGTTACTCCTCTACGTAGACCAGCGTGTCGCCCTGATAGGCGGGGCGGTAGATCGACCCGCCGCATTGGTGCACGGTCGCGCCGCCCTGGACGACGGTGGTGCAGTCCGGCGGCAGGCTGGTGACGTACGGCGCACCCACCGCGCCCGCGAGCGCGCCGCCCGCGACCGCCGAACCCGGATAGTAGGTCCCGCTGTACATCTGGTTCTGCCGCGTCGCCGTCCGTCGCGAGGTACGCCGCGACACGCGCCGGCTGGTCCCGTAATAGGCGTCCGCGCGGCTGTGGTTCCACACGGACACGAGCCCTGACACCGGGCCCGTTCGTGCCACCTGCGGCAACGGCGCCGTGGCGGACAGAAGCCCGGTCACCACCGACAGCACCGCCGCCAGAATCGTCCGCTTCGTCGTGCGGCTCATCGCTCCACCCCCCGCCGGCCCTGACCCGGCACATGCCGCTTCTCGGGCGGCTGCTTCGCCGCCAGGAAGGCCACCCGCTCCGCGTCCTTCGGCGGCGTGAACGTGAACAGCTGCGGGTCCAGCTTCGGGTTGAGCTGCCACCCGGACAGCTTCACGGTCTGGCGCTTCACCTCGGGATCGTCCTTCGGTGCGATCACCAGCTCCCGCGGCAGTGGCGTCGCCGAATCCTCGATGGAGATTTGCCAGCGGGCGTCCAGTCCATCGAACGCGACGACGGTCACCGGCGTGCCGTCGATCTCCGTGTGGGAAAGGCACCGGCCCGCGCTCACGGCGCCGGACCGGAGCGCTTCTCCGGGATCGCTGGAGAGCAGATCCGCGCCGGGCGGGACCCAGCCGATCGCCTCCTCGGCCTGATCCATCAACTCGTCGATCGTCGGCGGCGCCTTCGTCGTGGCGTAGGTGTGCGTGCCCTTCTGCATCACGCTGAACTGCCTGCCGTCGTACCAGGCGCTGCCGGTGCCGAGGTCGCCTTCGCGATCGACGCGCAGCTTGTCGGGCCGCT
The DNA here is from genome assembly GCA_019686135.1 of Myxococcaceae bacterium. Taxonomy (GTDB): domain Bacteria; phylum Myxococcota; class Myxococcia; order Myxococcales; family Myxococcaceae; genus JADGHL01. The sequence goes on from JADGHL010000005.1 coordinate 5,240, forward strand.
GCAGGGCGATCCTCCCCCTGCTGCGAAGCGTCTGCGCCTTGCCCTGGACGACCACGTCCGAGCTGCGCTCGCTGTTCACGGTGAACGACCGCTGCCGGGCGAGGAAGTCGGTCATCTTCTTCAGCTCGCTCCGGGCGCAGCGGTCGCCCTCGTCGCGCTGCTGGCCGAACGCGCTCCCCGCGCCGAGCAACGCGAACGTGCACACCACTCCATAGAGTTTCCGCCGACGCATCCGCGGCCCTCCTTGTCGTGCTCAGAAATGACTCTGCGCACGACAAGGGCCGGCAAAAGCGCTCCTCGATCAGCGGGCGGACGGCCCAGCCCTCGGAAAAGCGGAGGCCGCGGGGCTCACGAAGAGCGGATCCTCAGAAGTACACGTTCCACTGCAGGGTGATGACGTGGTTCCACCCGGGCGTCGCGGGCAGCGTGGCTTCCACCGCCGGCGTCCCCGGCGAGTCCTGGTGGCCGATGAGGTAGCGCGCCCGCATGTTCACATTGTTCTTGTAGACGTAGAAGCCCACCTGCGCCTGGCCGTAGATGAAGTTGTCCGAGTCCACGTCGAAGTTCGGCTCCAGCCAGCCTGCCTGCAGCGCGACGTCGAGGACCTTCGGGATCACCACGAAGCTCCCCTGCGCCCACACGCCGGTGGCGAGGAAGGCCGAGCGTGCGTCTGTGGGGACCGGATCGGTCCGCTTCAGCCAGCCTTCGGCGTAGAGGTTCACCGGCCCGGTCTGGAAGAGCACGTCCGCCTCGCCGCCCTGCTCGCGGTGACGCACGCCGGTGGGGACCGCTTTGAACTGGCCGCGCGTGGGGTTGAAGTTCGACTCGGTCTCCTGGAGCTTCGCCGCCCAGCCGGACACCGAGATGCCCAGCCGCGTGGGAACGCGATCGGCGATCATCATGTACGGGAACTCGGTCGTGTCCTCGAGCTTGCCCAGCGGATAGAAGCGCACCGCGCCCTGCACGACGAAGTTGCCCGGGATCGTCTGGAACTGCCGCAGCGGCGAGCCGCCGGTGAGCGAGAGTTCGTACCGGAAGGTGCCTTCCGGCAGGTTGCCGAAGAACTGAATGCCCTTGTCGCGGCCGAGCCAGAAGTACTCCGCCACGAAGGCCCAATCCGGAAACACCAGCTCCTGTGGCCCGAGCTGTTCGTGCCACGAGGTCACCGACCAGAACTGCCCGAGCCGGACCCCGAAGTACGGCACCGGCTGGGCCTCGACGAACGAGTCGAGCAGGAAGGGCGGATTGGACGCGAACTCGAAGCTGGTCCAGAAGCGGATCCACTCCTTGAACAGGGTGCCGTCCACCCTCGGGCGGACCACGAAGAAGGATCCGGTGGGTTGCCGCGCCTCGCCTTCGGTGGACGGGGTGATCAGCGTCTGCAGCCGGTAGCCGGCCTGAAGCCCCACGCGCAGCGACCAGTTCCCATCATCGGACACCAGCCGGAAACCTTTGCCCGGCGTGAAGCCATTCGTCGGCGGCGGGGCGGCTTCCTTCGCACCGGCGGTGCTGCACGAGAGAGCGACCAGGAGGACCGCGGCTCTGGCCGTCCACGAGTGAAGCGTCGCGTTCATGGGGCTCCTCGCCTGGCCTGCGTGATGGCGAGCGAAAAAAGTCATCCGGCGCGGTTGCGACCATGGGCCGCAAGGAGGAGAGGAGGAACCTGTGCGGGCGACGCGCCGTCCGGCGGCGGGGCCGGCCGTTCTCAGACGGGCCGAAGGGTCTCCATCGTGTCCGGTGCAACCCCGATCGAACGGAGAACCATCATGAAAGTAGCCCCCCTCACCCGTGTGCTCGCCGTGTTGTCGGTCGCCGCGTGCGCATTCGCTGGAACTTCTTTCGCCGCGAACCTTCCGGCGGCGGGACAGACGCCCTCTCAGGAGGAGCAGACGGCACCACAGCTTCGGCCGTCCGAGAAGGAGGCCCGGGCAGAAGAGGCCCGGAGCAACAAGCCGTGCATCCGCATCGTCGCCACCGGCGGCACCATCGCGGGCGCTCAGGCGAGCCAGAAGGAATACGGCTACAAATCCGGCGCCTTCGACGTGAACGAGCTGATTGCCGCGGTGCCCAACCTGGAGGGGCTCGCGCAGCTCTCGGGCGAGCAGGTCGCCAACATCGGCAGCCAGGACATGAACGACGAGGTCTGGCTGAAGCTGGCCAAGCGCGTGAATGCGCTGCTCCAGTCGCCGGACGTCGACGGGATCGTCATCACCCACGGCACCGACACCATGGAGGAGACTGCATACTTCCTGAACCTCGTGACAAAGAGCGACAAGCCGGTGGTGCTGGTGGGGTCGATGCGTCCGGCCACCGCGGTGAGCGCGGACGGGCCGGCCAACCTCTACAACGCGGTGGCGGTCGCGGCGGATCCGGGAGCGAGAGGACGCGGCGTGCTGGTGGTGATGAACGACGAGATCCACCAGGCGCGCAACGTGCAGAAGACGAACACCACCAATGTGGAGACCCTGGAGAGCCCGCAGCGTGGCCCGCAGGGGCTGGTGCACACGGGCAAGATCACCTGGTTCGAGCCGATGGATAAGAAGAACACCGCGCGCTCGGAGTTTTCGATCGCCGGGCTCGATCATCTCCCGCGCGTGGACATCATCTACGCGCACGCCAACATGTCGCCGGATCTGATCGACGCCGCAGTGAAGAATGGCGCCAAGGGGATCGTGATCGCCGGCGTGGGCGACGGGAACATGACGAAGGAGGCCGCCATGCAGCTGGAGAAGCTCGCAAAGCAGCGCGGCCTGCTGGTGATCCGCAGCTCGCGCGTCCCCACGGGGCTGGTGCTGCGCAACAACGAGATCGACGACGACAAGGCGGGCTTCGTGGCCTCCGGAGAGCTCAACCCGGCCAAGTCACGCGTGCTCGCCCAGCTCGCCCTCACGAAGACCCGCGACCCGAAGAAGGTGCAGCAGATCTTCAACACCTACTGACGCCGACTCGCCAACTCACTACTCACGACCCACGAGAACCCCCCTACTGGATCATCACCATCAGGCGTGCCTGGAAGAATTGGGTGAAGCCTCGGCGGCCGTCCTTGTCGAGCACGCCGAGGCCGTAGTTCCACTCGAGGCGGACGATCGGATCGAGGTACCAGTTCAGGTGCGGCGTCAGCCGCCAGAAGCGGCCGCCGCGCACCGTGCCGTCGTCGAAGTCGGTGTAGGACAGATGCAGTACCGGTTCGATTGCGCCCGGCCCGCCGTCGAAGACCGAGCGGTCGGGGATCACGAACCCCAGCCTCCCGCCCACGTCTTCGTAGGGGTGCTCCTCTCCGGTCAGAAGCCACGCCGCGAAGATCTCCCCGCCGTGCAGGAGGGGATTGCCGGAGCGTGAGGACTGGATCTGATCGAAGAGGTACTCGGACCCGAAGAGCCACGAGTGCCGCTGCAAGTACGCCTCCAGCCCGACCATGTGGTTCTCCACCGCCGGGAACGTGCCGGTGTCCAGGAAGAAGGGCGCGGTGAACGACTCCGGCCGCGCCTTGAGCCGCGCCACGCCGTCCGTGAACTTCCCCCACGCGTACGCGACGCCGAGGTGCAGAAGCGCGCCGTCCTCCTCCGGGATCAGCGGCACATACACGAACCGCGCCACCACCTGGTCGTCGTAGACGCCCTTCGACGGGTTCTTCGGCAGGGTGTTGTGGAAGTACGCCACGTTCCAGTTGGCGCGCCGGCTGGGGTGCACGCCCAGCCATTTGATCCCGTCCGCGAGCACCGGCACCGCGGCGTCGTTCATCGGGCTGCGCTCCATCATCCACACCGCGTAGCCGACGGAGATCTTGTTCAGCGACAGGCCGATCTTCTGCCGGCCGACGAAGACGTTCCCCCACAGCTCGGGGATTGCCACCTGGATGCCGGTCTCGCGCGGAAACCACGAGCTCGTCGGCCCGTCCCACATGATCCCGGCGGTGTACGTGATGGATCGCCTCGTGGCGAAGGCGCCTTTGAAGGTGAGGCGGAAGTCGCGGATCTTGAGCGCGTCCCGGAACCGGCCGACCTGCTCCACGCTGTCGAGATCCTGGTACGCGGTGCCCCAATCCAGCAGCGTGTAGATGCCCCACTTGAAGGTGAGGATCTTCAGGTCGTACTCGTTCCAGTCCTTGCGGATCTTCCGCGCGGGCGTATCGGGGAAGTCGCTCTCCGGCTGCGTCTCCTCGCCCGTGCCCGCATCACCGGACTTGTCGTCCGGCCCTGCCGGCGTCGCCGGCCCCGCCGCCAAGGTGATCGCGAGCGCCAGGAGAATACACCGCGTGGGACGCGCCATGGCCCGGGCCGATCACTCGCCCTTCTTCGACGGCGGGTTCTCCTTCCCCGCGCCGCCGACGCCGCGCTCGCGCGCGTAGTCGTTGCGGTCGAGGTTGGTCAGCTTGACCGGATCCAGCAGCTGTTTGATCTGGTCCTCGGTGAGCAGGTGCCGTTCGCGGACGATCTGCAGAAGGCCCTTGCCGCTGGAGTACGCCTCGTTGGCGAGCTCGGTGGCCTTCTCATAGCCCAGCACCGGATTGAGCGCGGTGACGATGCCCACCGTCGTCTCCATGTTCCGCGCGAGCTGCTTGCGGTTGACCTCGATGCCGTCGATGCACTTCGTCCGGAACGTCCTCGCGGTGGTGAGCAACAGCTGCTGCGACTCCATCATCGCCAGCCCTTCGACCGGCTCGTAGGCGTTGAGCTGCAGCTGGCCGGAGTGCGCGGCCAGCGTCACCGTCAGGTCGTTTCCGATCACCCGGAACGCCACGAGGTTCACGAGCTCGGGGATCACCGGGTTCACCTTGCCGGGCATGATCGACGATCCGGGTTGCAGCGCGGGCAGGGTGATCTCCGCGAGCCCGGCCCGCGGACCCGAGGTGAGGAGGATGAGGTCGCTGGCGATCTTGGACAGCTTCACCGCCATCCCTTTGAGCGCATTGGAGTACGCGACGAAGCCCTGCTGATCCCAAGTGGCCGCAATCAGATCGTCCGCGGAGACGATGGGCTTGCCGGTGAGCTTCGCGAGCTGCGCGGCGCACCGCTTCGCAAAGCCTTTCGGCGCGTTGAGTCCCGTGCCGATGGCGGTGCCGCCCATGTTCACCGCGTAGAGTCCCTTCTCCGCCTCGCGCAGCGCCGCGATCTCCGAGTCCAGCGCGGCGGCGAAAGCGTGGAACTCCTGGCCCACCGTCATCGGCACCGCGTCCTGCAGCTCGGTGCGGCCCATCTTCACGACTTCGAGGTACGCGTCGCCTTTTCTGCGGAACGCCTCCGCCAGCTGCGAGAGCTCGCGGATGAGCTTGTCGTTGCGCAGGATGAGCGCGACCTTGATCGCCGTCGGGTACGAGTCGTTGGTCGACTGCGACATGTTCAGGTCGTCGTGCGAGTCGATGTACTGGTAGTCGCCCTTGTTGTGGCCGCTCATGACGAGCGCCACGTTGGCAATCACCTCGTTGGCGTTCATGTTGGTCGAGGTGCCCGCGCCGCCCTGGAACCAGTCGACGCAGAACTGATCGTCGTACTTGCCGGTCATCACCGCCTTGCAGGCCTTCTCGATCGCCGGGAGCTTCGACTTCTCCAGCGCGCCGACCTCCGCGTTCGCGCGCGCCGCCGCGAGCTTCACGATCGCCCAGGCCTGGATGAACTCCGGGTAGCGGTTGATCGGCACGCCGGAGATCTGGAAGTTCTCCAGGGCGCGGGCGGTCTGCACGCCGAAGTATGCGTCGGCCGGGATTGCCTTCTCGCCCAGGAGATCCTTCTCGATCCGCGTCTGGCCCTTTGCGGCGGGCGCGCGCTGCGCCGATACGGGGAGCGCTACCAGCAGGACCGCCGCACAGAGGCCTGGAACCATTCGTCGCATCGGACTCCTCCGGGAGCGTTTGAAGCGCGCCCAAGGTCCGGCGACGGGGCGACGGCGGCCATGGGACCGCAGGTCCGCTTCCACGGGCGCAGGTGCCGCTTTAGCGTGGGGGGCCTGCTTCGCGGAGCGGACGATGGCGACCGGGCGCCGCTTCTCATGGATGCAGGGTGGTCCGCTCTTCGAGTTGCTGCCGCGCCTGCGCCTGCTCGACGCGCGCGGGCGGGTGCGCGGCGTGCGGTTGGGTCTGGCGCTGTGGCTGCCGATCGCGGTCGCCGCCTTGGTCCGGTTCGCAGCGGGAAGGCCCGTCGACCCGATCGTCTACGACCTGTCGCTCCACACCCGGCTGCTCGTGGCGATCCCCATGTTCTTCTGGTCGGAGCGGCTGGTGGAGCGGGCGACGGCAAGCGCGGTGGAGAGCCTGCGCGCGGGTACGTTCTGCGACGCGCGCGCCCTGGATCCGATCTTCGAGCACGCCGCCCGGCTGCGGGACGCGTGGTGGGCCGAGGCGATCCTCGCGGCGATCGCCCTGGTCGGAGGGCAGCTCGCGCTGTGGCAGATCACCGGCGCCACCGGTGTCTTTCACGGGAGCACCGGGCCGATTCGCTGGTCGTTCTCGCGCGCGTGGTTCGTCGGGTTCGCGCTGCCGGTGATGCAATTCCTGATGTTCCGCTGGCTGTGGCACTGGGGCGTGTGGAGCTACGTGCTGGCGAAGATCGCCGCGCTCCCGCTCGATCCGCTCGCGACCCACCCGGACTTGGCAGGCGGGCTGGCGTGTCTGTCGCGTCCGGTGTCCGGGTTCGCCGGCTTCGCGTTCGCGATCAGCTCGATCCTCGCGGGGGCCTTCGGGTCGAAGCTGATCGCCGGGCGGTTGGTCCTCGAACAGCTCCTCCCGGAGATCACCCTGTTCCTGCTGGTGACCGCGGGCGTCGCGGTCGCGCCGCTACTGCTCTTCTCAGGGCACCTCTATCGGGCGCGGCGGCGTGCGCTCAAGCAGTACGGAGACTTCGCAGACCGCTACACCCGCGCGTTCCACAACAAGTGGATCGAGACGGGAGCGGACGCCCGCGAGGCGCTGGGCACGCCGGACATCCAGTCCCTGAGCGACCTCGGCAACGCCTACAGCGTCGTCAGCCAGACCCGGCTGTTCGTCTTCGGCATGCGGTCGCTCCTGGCGGTGTGGGCCGCGGCGATCGGCCCCATGCTCCCGCTGCTCGCCAGCCAGTTCACCGTGGAGGAGATGCTGAAGCGGATCGCCACCGCCATCCTCGGTGGGTTGCCGCTGTAGCGCGATCGCGGTCCGCGTGGCATGACGCGCGCCATGGAGCTGGATCGATACGGATTGGGGCGCGTCGTCGGAGAGAAGGGTGTTTTGCCGCAGCGCGCGCAGAAGCTGGACCCCTCCTTGCCTCTGCGGCCGGGCGAGCTGCTCATCGACGTGGACGCGCTCAACATCGACGCGGCGTCGTTCAAGCAGATCAAGGACGCCACCGGCGGCGTGCCGGAGAAGATGATCGGCCTCATCCGGGAGATCGTCGCCACGCGCGGGAAGATGCAGAACCCGGTCACCGGATCGGGCGGCATGCTGATCGGCCGGGTGCGGGAGGTCGACGCGCGGCACCCTGCGCACGGCGTGCTCCGGCCCGGCGATCGGATCGCCACGCTGGTCAGCCTCTCGCTCACGCCGCTGGTAATGGACGAGGTGAAGGCGATCCACCCGGACATCGACCGGGTCGACATCACGGGACACGCCATCCTCTTCGCCACCGGGCTGTACGCGAAGCTGCCCGCGGACATGCCGGAGACGCTCGCCCTCGCGGCGCTGGATGTGTGCGGTGCGCCGGCGCTGGTGGCGCGCTACGTGAAGCCGGGGATGACCGTGGCGGTGCTCGGCTCCGGCAAGAGCGGGGCGCTGTGCCTGGCGCAGGCGAAGCGCAACCTCGGCGGGAATGGGAAGCTCCTGGCGCTCGACATCTCGGAGAAGGCGCTCGAGACGCTAAGTGGGCTCGGCCTGTGCGATGAGGCGCTCCGCGTCGACGCGACGAATGCGGTCGAGACGATGGAGCGGGTCGCACAGGCCACGGGCGGTGCGCTGTGCGATCTCGTGGTGAACTGCGCCTCCGTGCCGCAGACCGAGATGGCGTCCATCCTCTCGGTGAAGGATGGCGGCACGGTGATCTTCTTCTCCATGGCGACCTCGTTCACCGCGGCGGCGCTGGGCGCCGAAGGCGTGGGCAAGGACGTGCAAATGATCGTGGGGAACGGCTACGTCCCCGGGCACGCGGACCTCACGCTCGACCTGCTCCGCGCCGAGCCGAAGCTCCGCCGGCACTTCGAGGAGCGCTACGCGTAAACGGGTCGTTGCCGGGTGCGTTCCGACCTGGCCGCCCGGGCAGCGACCGTTCTTAGGGCCCGCGTCACGTCCGTCACGTCAAAGATGGCGACGCGCTGCGCCAACGCGGTGCCGAACGTTCGCGCCTGAACGAAGAATGACGCGCCCGGGTTTCGAGGATATAGGCCGCGCATCATGCCCGGACCGTTCATCGACGATGCAGAGATCGAGCGGGCGCGACAGCTCGCGCACGAGATCACCACGCCGGTTCTCGAGGTCATCCACCGTCACACCACCGTCTCCATCGAACGCACCGTCCTGCGGCTGCTCGGATTGGCAGGAGCGGGGCCGCGCGGCGTGCCACTCGCCAACCTGATGGTCGACCGGCTCAAAGAGGCCGGCGTCATCAACAAGGGTGCCGCGTACTGGTACGGCCGCGCGCTCCTGATGGGCGCGACCTCCCCGGTGGACGCGGTGGAGCGCCTCACCGCCGCGCCGATCGAAAAGCTCCCCGCGCTCTCCGTGGAAGAAGAGGGGAAGCTCAAGGACCTCGTCCGCAAGGAGATCGCCCAGGCGGTGCGGGAGCTCGAGTCGCGCGTGGAGCAGCGCGACGCGCTCAAGAACGAGCTCGGGATGTCGAGGCCGCCGCACAAGTACGTGATCGTGGCCACCGGCAACATCTACGACGACGTGGACCAGGCGCGTGCCGCGGCGCAGGCGGGCGCGGACGTGATCGCGGTGATCCGCTCCACCGCGCAGTCGCTCCTGGACTACGTCCCGCATGGCGCCACCACCGAGGGATACGGCGGCACCTACGCCACCCAGGAGAACTTCCGCATCATGCGGGAGGCGCTGGACGACGAGTCGAAGAAGCTCAAGCGCTACGTGCAGCTGACGAACTACTCGTCCGGCCTGTGCATGAGCGAGATCGCGTTCTGCGCGGCGTGGGAGCGGCTGGACATGCTCCTCAACGACGCGATGTACGGGATCCTCTTCCGCGACATCAACATGCGGCGGACGTTTATTGACCAGTACTTCAGCCGCCGCATCTGCGCGCTCGCGAAGATCATCATCAACACCGGCGAGGACAACTACATCACCACCGCCGACGCCTTCGAGGCAGGCCACACGGTGATCGCCTCCCAGTTCATCAACGAGTCCTTCGCGAAGCGCGCGGGGCTGAAGGACTGGCAGCTGGGCCTGGGGCACTCGTACGAAATCGACCCCTACCGCGAGCAGACGCTTCTGCACGAGCTGGCGCAGGCGATGCTGATCCGCCGCTGCTTCCCCAACGCGCCGCTGAAGTACATGCCGCCGACCAAGCACAAGGAGACGGACATCTTCTTCAGCCACGCTTACGACGTGATGGCGGACCTGGTGGCGATCTGGACCAAACAGGGCATCCAGCTGTTGGGGATGATGACCGAAGCCATGCACACGCCGCTTTTGGCGGACCGGTACGTGGCGCTCAAGAGCGGCAGCTACATCCACCGCGCGGCCCGCGGGATCGGCGACGAGTTCCAGGTGCGCGAGGACGGCGAGATCGCGAAGCGCGCGCGGTATGTGTGGAAGCAGGCCATGGCGCTCTTGGAGGAGTGCCACCGGGACGGGTTGATCGCCGCGATCGGCCGCGCCCGCTTCGGCGACGTGGCCCGCACGGAGACCGGCGGCAAGGGCCTCGAGGGCGTCGTGGAGAAGGCGCCGGACTACTTCAACCCGTTCCTCGATCAACTCGAGGCGATCGGATGACGCGGAACGCCTGGCCGACCTTCGCGCCGGCGGTGCCGGCCTTCGGCATCGTCGGCGCGAGGACCTGGAAAGAGAGGAAGCGATGTCCCTGACGTTCGCGTTGTCCCTGTCCCTCGCGGTCGCCGCCGGAAGCGGCCCGTCCCGTGCGGATGCGCTGTCCACGAAGGACCTTGGCCGCGTGAAGCTGAAGGTGCCTTCGGTGTGGAAGAGCACCCTCGAAGAGGGGACGCGGAAGTTCGAGGCGCCGTCGCATGACGCGTCGTTCTCGCTGGACGCGTTCCCGTGGGAGGGCGATCCGATCTCCGGCGAAGCGTGCCGCGACAAGCTGACGGCGGCGCTCGGCGGTCAGCGGACGTGGGAGAAGCTGACCATCGGCGGCGCGGCGGCCGCGCACTCCGTGGTCACCGATCGCCTCGAGGACGGCAAGACACAGACCGAGACGCACACCTGGGTCGGCTGCGATGGCCGCACCAAATGGGTGCTGACGTTCTCGTACACCACCTCGAAGAAGGAGCGGTTCGCGCCTCTCGCGGAGCGGGTGGCGAAGAGCCTGATCTACAAATGAGTGCAGCGCCCTCGTCCTCCAACCCGAAGCAGAAGCAGATCATCCGGCCGTACGGCGACCGGCGTGATGACGGCGTCGTGCAGCTGTCGTTTACGCTGCCGGTGCCGCTCTCCGAGAAGGCGAAGGAAGCGGCGCTGCAGCTCACGAAGAAGATGGGCTTTACTGACGTGAAGGTCGCCGCCGCGGAGCGGGCCGCGGACAACTACACGTTCTTCATCGTCTACGCGCGCACCGGGCTGTACCTCGACTACTCGGAGATCGAGGTTCCCGAGGTCGTGGTGAAGAAGCTCGGGATGACCGAACTCAACGTTCTCATCCGCCAGAAGATCGGCCGCCGGCTGGTGGTGCTGGGCGCCTGCACCGGCACCGACACGCACACCGTGGGCATCGACGCGATCCTCAACATGAAGGGCTTCGCCGGCGACTACGGGCTCGAGCGCTACCCGATGTTCGAGGTCTACAACCTGGGCTCCCAGGTCCCCAACGAGGAGCTGATCCGCAAGGCGCGCGAGAAGCAGGCGGACGCGATCCTCGTCAGCCAGGTGGTCACCCAGCGCGACGTCCACAAGGACAACTCCCGCCACTTCATCGAGGAGGCGAAGCGGCAGAACGTGTACGGGAAGATGATCCTCCTGTTGGGCGGGCCGCGCGTGGATCACAAGCTCGCGCTGGAGCTCGGCTTCGACGCCGGGTTCGGCCCGGGCACGCGGCCCTCGGACGTGGCCAACTACATCGCCCACAAGATGCTGCAGAAGATGGGGCTCGAGGGGGAGACGCCGTGAGCACGCCGCTGCGGTCGATGATCCGCGTCCGCATGTCCAGCCACGACGCGCACTACGGCGGGAACCTGGTGGACGGCGCGCGGATGCTCGGGTTGTTCGGCGATGTGGCCACCGAGCTGTGCATCCTCTCCGACGGCGACGAGGGCCTGTTCCGCGCCTACGACAGCGTGGAGTTCCTCGCGCCGGTGTACGCCGGCGACTACATCGAGGCCGTCGGGGAGATCACCTCCATGGGCAACACGAGCCGGAAGATGAAGTTCGAGGCGCGCAAGGTGATCCGCCCGCGCACGGACATCAACGAATCCGCCGCGGACTTTCTGGACGAGCCGATCGTCGTCTGCCGCGCCACCGGCACCTGCGTGGTCCCAAAGGAGAAGCAGAGGAGGGTGAAGGGATGAGCGCCCCGCCGCCGATGATCATCACCGCCGCGATGGTGGGCGCGGAGGTGACCCGGAAGGACACGCCCTATCTGCCGATCACCGCCGAGGAGATCGCCGAGGACGCGGCGAAGTGCCGCGAGGCCGGCGCGGCGATGGTGCACATCCACGTGCGCAACCCGGACGGGACGCCGTCGCAGGACACCGAGCTGTTCCGCGCGGCCATCCGGGCGATCCGCAAGAAGTGCGACATCCTCATCCAGACCTCCACCGGCGGCGCGGTGGGGATGAGTGCGGAGGAGCGCTGTGGTCCGCTGAAGCTCACCGGCGGCGACCGCCCCGACATGGCGACGCTCACCACTGGGACGGTGAACTTCGGCGAGGAGGTGTTCTGGAATCCGCGCCCGCTGGTGCGGGAGATCGCCGCGCGGATCAAGGCGATCGGCCTCCGCCCGGAGATCGAATGCTTCGACGCGGGGATGATCGACGAGGCGAACGTGCTGGCGAAGGCGGGGTTGATCGAGCTGCCGGCGCACTACGACTTCGTGCTCGGCGTCCCCGGCGGCCTGGGCGCCCGGCCCGAGGCGCTGGACTTTCTGCGCGCGTCCATCCCCGAGGGCTCCACCTGGACCTGCGCGGCAATGGCGCGGCACCAGCTGCCTTTCGTGGAGCTCGCGGCGGTTCGGGGCGGCAACGCCCGCGTCGGCCTCGAGGACAACATCTATCTGTCCAAAGGCGTGCTGGCGAAGGGCAACTGGGAGCTGGTCGTCGAAGCGGTGAAACGCGCCCGGGCCCACGGCCGTGAGATCGCCACGCCCGAACAGGCCCGAGAGATTCTGCGCCTGACCTGAGCGCCCCGCGCGCGGCTACGACAGCCAGTCCACCCAGCGCGCCAGCTGGAAGAGCAGGCCGATTCTCAAGCCTCCGTAGGAGTCGCTGATGTTGAGCGAGGCCGACGCCGCGAACCAACTCACCAGCGTGATGCCCACGCTTCCGAGCACGATGCGCCAGCCCTTCCGCCACGAGGCCAGCACGGTCGTCTCGAAGTTCCGGCCGACGTAATACAGCGTCGCGATCAGGCCGATGGGGATCACCGGCCGGTCGAAGAAGCCGATCCAGCAGACGGACAGGATCATCAGCAGCCAGATCTCCACCTCGCTGGGGTGGAAGGTGTCGTCTATTTCGATCTCGGGGGGCATGTGAGGTCTCCGACGTGAGGGGTGCGCCGGCGCCTGTGCAGCGCCCATGCCCGGCCGGCTCCGAAGGAGCGGCGCCCGGTGCAGCGTCTCGACGGGCCGGGAGGGTCCACCCGCGTGGACGGTTCGCGCGCGCCCATCCGGGGGAGCCCGCTCCGGTGCGGCGCTTGCAGCGTCGGGCCGAACCCTCCTCGAAAGGAGCGCCCGCCCATGTCCACGCGCATCACCGGAAGCGATCCGAGCCGTCCGTCGGAGATCTTCGACAGCCCGGAGACGACGGAACCCACGGTGCCCACCGCGCCCGCAGCCACGGGCCGCACCGCCCGGGTCGACGCGAGCGGAGGCCGCGACGAATCCACGGTGGAGCGCGACACGGGCCCATCGCTCCCGCCGCGGCCGGACCCTTCGCCCGCCGGCGCAGGCGCAGCGCATGAAGGACCGACGCTGACCGCCGCCCAGCTCGCGGCCACGGGTGGACGGTTGCCGGAGGATTGCGTCGGTGACGCGCTAAGGACCATCCACGAAGCCCTCTCCTACGGCGTGTTCGACTGGAAGATCACCGACGCGGAGATGGCGACGGTCCAGAAGACGCTCGCGGCGCTCTCTCCCCAGGATCTGCGGCGCGTCCTCGACGAGCTCGCGACCAGCGGCATCTTCGAGCGGTTCGCCGGACGCATGGACGACTCCCAGCGCGCCGCCTTCGTCGGGCTCTGCGAGAGGCAGCGGATCTTCCAGCGGGAGGCGCCGAAGGCCGAGCGCGCTCGCGCCGGCGACGGGGAAGCGCCGCCCGTGCCCTCATTCATCGTGCAGGATGCAGAGTTGCCGGACGCGCTCCGCCGGTTCATCCACGACGAGAACCTGCGCGCGTACGCGGCGTACCGCACCGCCCATGACGCCTACCTCGAACGCTTCCAGGCCCGGCTCGAGAGCGCCTCGCACCCCATGGAGCTGAAGCTCCTGGGCGACCCGCAGCCGCCGGCCAAACCTCACGAGCCGGGGCTGACGCGGAAGACCACGCTGGATCGCGAGCTCGAGGCCGACTGGCGCAGGGCCACGGACGAGCGAAGCCTCAAGTACAACGACGTGCTGATCGCCCGCTCGGAGCGCGCCGCCCAGATGGCCGGGCGCCTGGCGCCGATGCAGGTGGCGGCGACGGCGGAGGTCAAGATCGAGGGGGCGCTCGGTCAGGCAGCGGAGGTGTTCACGAAGCCGGCTTTCTCCGTGGGAGCACGCTTGGGGCCGGACAAGGGGTTCACGCACACCGAGCGTGTGACGCCGCCGAACCTCAAGCACGCCGGCTGGCTGGAAGGCGATCTCGACGGCACGCTCGACGGGGTGCTCGGGACGAAGGTCAAGGTCCAGAAGAAGGGCAACGGGGAGTTTCGCGCCCAGGCGACGCTGGGACCGGTGGTGACGTATGCCGGCGTGGACGACCACGGGAAGGTGAGCGCGGGCGCGGGCGGGAAGGTCGATTTCGGCCTCTTCTCCGCGCAGGCCACGGCCGGGGTCGAGGTGCAGCTCGCGGACAAGCAGCTCAACGCCACGGCGATCTCCATGCCGGGGATCGCCCAGGAGACCTTTCGGGAGCTGGAGGAGGGCAGGCCCTGGGACTGGCTGAGCCCCGAACGTCAGCGGCAGCTCACGCTGCGCGGCTTCAACAAGGAGACCTGGAACGCGTTCGTCCGGGGCGCGAAGCGCCAGGGGCCGCCCGGGGACTAGGGCACCGCCGGCAACGGCGCCGGGCTCGGCTCCGCGGGCGCAGCGTCCGTGGTGATGCGCACGACGTCCGCGGAGACGGTGAGGCGCTGCTGACAGAACAGGCCCAGGTAGAAGGTCTGACCGGTGTCCTCACGCAGGTTCACCAGCACTTCGTTCTCCTTGAGCTTCGCGTTCTGATACAGGTCCTCCATCGCCCGCGCGTAGAGGCGCTCTTCCAGCGGGATGGCGCAGAACAGCAGGCCGAGCGTGGCGGTGCCCTCCACCGTACGCAGGTGCTGCACCGAGCGGACGTTGAGGTTGAAGCGGAACTCTTGCGCGGTGACCGAGTCGCGGATGAACCCGTTCCTGAGTCCGCAGCCGCTGGCGAAGACCATCGCCGCCAGAACCGCACCGCGCATGAAGAGGCGCTGCATCGATTCCCCCTCGCAGAAGGACACCTGATTTGTAGCAGACGCCGCGCGCGGACCAAGCGGGTGATTTCCGATCCGGAGGTCAGGGCTCGTACGCCTCGGGCTCATACGCGGTCACCGGCTGCGCCGATGCCGCCGCGGCACGGGCGATGACCGGCGCGACGAACTGCGAGACCAGCACCGCGCAGACGACGGCGATCGCCAGGTACGCCAGCGGCCGGCTCGGCCGGGCGCGCCACGCCCAGAGGCGGTCGCGGCGCCGCTGGAAGCGGGGCGAGTGCACGTAGTCCGCCCACGCGTCGCGCCGCGCATAGGCCGCCCGGACGTCATCGCCCAATGCGTCGTGGGCGCGCGCGAGCAGGACCTTGCCCTCCACCGTGCCCGGGCGGACCTTGAGGAGCTCTTCGAGGGATGTCAGCGCCCCCTTCGCATCGCCCCGGGCCAGCCGCCATCGCGCGCGTTCGAGGTGGACCTCGCCCATCCGGAAGTTCGGATCGCGGTCGAGGACCTCGTCCAGGAGCACCTCGCCCTGCTGCGGGTGGCCGGTCCCGAAGCAGGCCTGGGCCATGGAGAAGAGGGTGATCGCGTCGTCGTCCCCGGCCTCGATGTTGTGCTTGAGCAGGGGCAGCGCGTCCGCGTAGCGCCGGCGCTCGAGGAGCAGGATCGCCAGCTCCAGCCGGGCGCGGCGGTCGCTCGGGTTGTGGGCGATCGTCCGGCGCAGCGCGCTCTGGCGCACAGAGCGTCGGACCAGGCGGAATGGGTCCGGCAGAAGGCCAAGCGTGAAGCGATCCGCGGTCCACCAGACGGCGAGCAGGATCACCGCCGAGAGCAGCGGATTGCCGGTAACGGCGCTCAGGATGATCCAGATCAACCACTTGCTCATCGGACGTCTCCCGTCCCAGAGCCATACCCCGCTCGTCGCGTTCGTGCGCAGGCCCGTTCAGACCGGAGCGATCTCCCGGCGCCGGTACGGCCGCTCGACCTTCTTGTTCTCGGTGCGCTTGAGCGCCCGGGCGATCACCCTGCGGGTATCCCGGGGATCGATGACGTCGTCCACCATGCCCAGCGCGGCGGTGCGCAGGATGCTGATGTGCTGACGCAGCCCCTGGACCAGCTGCTCCTTGAGCGCCTTCGCCGCCTCCGGCGATTCGGCGGCCTGGATCATCTTCCGCGCGGCGATCGACACCATCCCCTCCGGGCCCATCACGCCGATCTCCGCCCCCGGCCAGGCGACGAGCAGGTCGGGTTCGTACGCGCGGCCGTTCATCACGTAGTAGCCGGCGCCATAGCCCTTGCGCACCACGACGGTGAACTTGGGCACCGTCGCGCTGCTCACCGCGTAGAGCATCTTCGCGCCGTGGCGGATGATCCCCTGCTGCTCGACCTTCGTGCCCACCATGAAGCCCGGCACGTCCTGCAGGAAGAGCAGCGGGAGGTTGAACGCGTCGCACAGGTTCACGAAGCGCGCGGCCTTGTCCGCCGAGTTCACGTCGAGCACGCCGCCGTAGAACATGGGGTTGTTGGCGACGATCCCCAGCGGATAGCCGCCGATGCGGGCGAAGCCGGTGATGATGTTGCGCGCCCAGCGCGGCTTCATCGGGAAGAAGTGGCCGTCGTCCACGATCGCGTGGATGACCTTGTGCATGTCGTAGGCCTGCCGCGGGTTCGCCGGGACGATGTCGAGCAGCGCCACGTCGCGCCGGTCGATCGGATCCTTCGTCTCGCGCCGGGGCGGCTTCGCCTCGCAGTGCGACGGGAAGAAGGAGAGGTAGTCGCGGATCGCCGCGATGCAGGACGGATCGTCCGGGTACTCCGCGTCGGCCACGCCGGAGATCTCGTTGTGGATCTTCGATCCGCCGAGCTCCTCCTCGGTGACCTTCTCCCCGACGACGGATTCGACCAGGTACGGCCCGCCGATGGCGATGGAGGAGGTGCCCTTCACCATGGGCACGAAGTCCGCCAGCCCGGGGATGTACGCGGTGCCCGCGGCCCCGGGGCCGAGCATCGCCGCCACCTGGGGGACCACGCCGCTCATCACCACCTGTTCGCGGAAGAGGTAGCCGGTGTCCGCGAACCCGGCGATCCGCCGCGGATCCACGCCGGCCCCGGCCTCCAGCCGCGCCCCCGCCGAGTCCACCAGCCACACGATCGGGATCCGGTTCTTGAGCGCCAGATCGCGCAGCCGGGTCACCTTCCGTTCGCCGACCTCGCCGATCGACCCGCCGAAGACGGTGAAGTCGTAGACCGCCGCCGCCACCGGCCGCCCGTCGATCTCGCCGATGCCGGTGATGACGCCGTCCGCCGGAGACGCCCGGCCGGGCTCCTCCTCTTCGGGGAGGTTGCCGTTCATCGCCGCCAAAAGGCCGAACTCCTCGAAGGTGCCCTCGTCGAAGAGCAGCTTCAGCCGAGACCGCGCGTCCAGCTTGCCCTTCGCCTTCTGCCGTTCGATCCGCTCCGGCCCGCCCATCTGCGCCTTCTCGGCGCGGAGCTTGAGCAACGCTTCGACGCGATCCTTCATGTGCACGGTGCGGACCTCCCGGGCGCGGCAGAACCGGCCGGCCGGAATCGCAACGTTCGATTCGAATGTCAATCCCGGGCCGGATAGGGTTCGCCCAGGGATGCGTTGCGTTCCATCGCTCGCGTGGATTCTCCTCGCCGTCGCCGCGTGCGGTCCCTTCGTGCCCACTGGGCAAAAAGGGCAGCTCGAGGGACAGATCCAGGTCTCGCCGGGCAGTCGCGGAGATGCGTGGGTGTTCCTCTATCCGCCGGGGGCGGGCTTCCCGCTCACCCAGGCGATCCCCGACCGGGTCACCGCCGTGCCGGATCTGCGGCTCAAAGAAGGGGACGGGCACTACCTGTTCGCCGATCTCGGGCCCGACACGTACCGGCTCTGGGCCTTCCTCGACACCCATCGCAACTTCCAGCCGGACATCGACGTGCTCGGCGGACCGGGCGCGGGCGATCGCATCGCCGAGGGCACCGAGCTCAACCTGCAGCCGGGAGAGCACGCCGTCGTGGATCTGCCGGTCGACCGGCACGTGCTGCATGAACCGCCCGCCTTCGTGCTGGACGGAGTGGCGCCGGGGACGACGGTCGATCTGCCGGACCGGCCGGAGGGCCTGATCGCCTTCGATCTGCACGCGAGCGATCTCGGCGTACTCGACCCCGCGCGAACCGCCTTCGTAGTGGGGCTGGGGGACGACGCCAACGCCGACGGCGTGCCGGACCTCTACCCGCAGATCTACCTGCGGCTGTTGCGCCGGCCCGGGCAGGTCGTGCCGGTGGATCCGCAGGGCCGCCCGGCGGAGGTGATCGTCCCCCTGGCGTTCAACCCGGGGCCTTTTCTGGCGCTCCTCGCAGGCGATCCGTCGCGGGACGTGGTGGTGGACACGCTCGAGGCGGTGGTGCTGCCGCAGGCGCAGGCGATCACCTTCGAGCCCGGTAAAGGCCGCGTGGTGACCCCGTTGGATGCGATCCCGGTGGGCGACTATGAGCTGTGGGTGGTCAGCGAATCCGGCCAGTTCTGGCGCATGCCGAACGACCTGGGCACGGACGCCGCAACGGATCTGGGTGGCCCGTTCGCGTCGCAGCGGATCGCCTTCCGCTTCGTGCACGGCACGAAGGTGCCGTGATCCTCAGCCGGTGAACCGCCGGGTCCACGCGAAGTACACCGCGCGCGGGTCCTCGAGCGGATCCTGAAAGAGCGCGCGGAGCTCGGCGCGGCGGACTTTGCGCGCCTCGAACGCGGCGTGCAGCGCGTCGCCCAGAAGGTACCCGAGCCCGTGGCTGACGCCGTTGAAGAGCCGGTCGCGCCGCAAAGGAACCAGCTTCGACGCCTGCTCCGGGCCCTCGCTCTCCGCCGCCTTGTGGGCGAGCAGGAACGCGGCGATCTGCCGGTCCTCGCCGCGGCCCCGGGCGAACAGTTCGGCCCACTCGCCCAGCGTCCGGCAGCGGCGGCGCGGGTTCACCAGCCGCGAGCCGAAGAACCCCAGCGCCTCCTCCACGCAGCGCGCGTAGAACGCGTCCGACGCCCGGCGCGGCGCGTCCGTGCCATCACCCACCGCGCAGTGCCGCACGAAGTGCGCGGCCTCCTCGGCGGCGTGGTTGAGCGCGAGCGAGGCCAGGTAGGCCGTCCGCGCGCGGGGGATGTAGTAGCTCTCGCGCGAGAGGATCTGCCGGCGGATCTGCTCGAGCTCCCGGCGCGTCAACCTGCCGCGCGCGCGGACGCGCTCGAGGGGAGAGGGATCCGCCGGCGTCACCACCTCCACGTCCTGCACCACCCGGTCCACCGCGCGGGCCACGTCCGCGCCGAGGAACCGGCCGATCAGCTTCGCCATCTGCCGGAAACGGTCGCCCAGCGCATCGTCGCCCACCGGCGCGTCGCCCGACTCCGCCTCCAGGTAGTCGAGGAAGGACTGCTGGCACAGAAGAGGCGAGGTGTGGACGAGGCAGTATTCGCCGTCCCGGATCCGCACCGCCTCCACCCGGCCCACCCGGCCGCGCCGGGACAGCTCCCACCAGATGCTCTCGCAGTTCTGGTAGACGATGAGCGAACGGCGTTGCACGCCGGGGCCCAGGCGCTCGGCGACCGCGCGGGGCAGATGGCACGGCGCCACGTGGTACTGGCCCATCAGCACCATCACCAGCGGGCGATCCTCTGCGCGCGCGATGGACGCGATCCGTTCGGCCGCGTACGCGTCGCGCCGCTGAAGCGACCCGGGGCCGCCGGCGCGGCTGTCGATGGCGATGATCGGAAGGCCGCGCGCCCGCGCCGTCTCGAAGAGCGGCCGGAAGTTGGGCCAGATGTCGAACGCGCCGGTGTACGGGTGGCCGATGCGGGAGAGGAACGTTTTCTCGCCGATCCGCCCCTGCACGAACGACTCGAGCGCACTCTGGTGCCGGCCCTCGACGAACTCCAGCGCCATCACCACGCGGCGCCTCGACGCCAGCGCCGCCTCCACCAGCCGCAGGTAGCTCTGCTGGGCGGAGCGCAGCGTGTGGTAGTCGCCCACGTAGACGATGTCCGCGGCCCGGACGGCGTCCTCCACGTCGGCGATCCGTACCGCGCGCTCGAACGAACGGGTCAGCCGCCGGTAGCGCGCCTCGTACGCGCGGAACGCCGCCGAGGTGTTCTCGACCGCCCGGGCGATCCGGGCCTTCTGGCTTCGGTAGAGGGTCTGCTGCAACGAGAGCGAGGTGCGCATGTCGCGTGAGCGAGGCGCACCGTCCCACGCGACTTCGGCCGCCGCAAAATTTCTATCGGTTGACATCGCGGATCGGCGCGCGTGAGCATGGGAAGTCCTTGAACGCGACCGCTTGGGTGTACGCCGCAGTCATCCTCACCGCCGGGCTGGCGCTCGCGGATGACCGGCCGGCGCTCCTTCACACCGCACCGACGCGCGCCGAACCGGACGAGCCCCTGGAGGTGGAGGGCACGCTCGTCGGCGTGAACCAGGTCACCCGCGTCTTCATCCGCTACCGCGGGCCCGGGGAGCCGTACGGCGAGACGGAGATGGAGCTGCAGTACGGCGACCTCTACCGGGGATACATCCCCGCCGAGCAGATGGTCGCCCCGGGCGTGGAGTACTACGTCGAGGCCGTGCTGCTCGATGGGCGCCGGGTGCCGATCTTCAAGGACCCGCGCAAGCCCGCGCGCGTGTTCGTCCAGGGCGGCACGCGCCGTCCGCGCGTCGATCGTCCGCCGAATCCGGAGGACGACTCCGACCACCCGAAGGTCGTGGATGACACCGACGAAGCGCCACCGGTGGACGAGCTCCCCCGTGGCCGCCTCGACGATTCGCACCCGCAAGGCGACGAACGCGAAGCGGGCCCGGACGACCGCCGGCGCGACGATACGGCCCCCTCGTTCGAGGATGAGCCCGGCAGCGACAGCGAGCTGGTGGAGGACCTCGCCCTCTACAGCGCGGTAGACACGGTGGCGCTCGCCACGCGCCACGAGGAGAAGGTGACGAGGGTGCCGGCGATCGCCTCCTCCTTCAGCCGCGAACAGATCCGGGCGCTCGGCGCGCGCAGCGTCTACGACGTGTTGGACGTGGTGCCGGGGCTCACCATCAGCCGGGACGTGCAGGGCTTCTACCGCACGGCGGTGCGCGGCATCCGCAGCGATCCGGAGGTGCTCTTCCTGCTCAATGGGCACCCGCTCAACAACGTGTTCGACGGGCGCGCGCTCTCCAACCTGCCGGTGGAGAACATCGAGCGCATCGAGGTGATCCGCGGACCGGGATCGTCGCTGTACGGCACGGGCGCTTTTTTAGGCGTGGTCAACGTCGTCACCACCACCGACGAGGACGCGATCCGCGCCGCCGTGTCCGACGGCTCGTGGGGCAGCCGGAACGGGCGGCTCGAGCTGGGGAACGTGGACGGCCACCTCGACGTGTCGAAGCGCCTGTCCGGCATCCGGGTGTTCCTCGACGCGGACGTGCTCACCCAGGCGGGGTACCAGAAGAACGTCCTTAAGGACGCGCTCGATGCGGAGACCATCCGGCAGGGCCTGCGCACGGATCTCGACCCCGCCGGCGTGACCAACGATCAGCGCTTCTTCGTCAACGTCGGCGGCGGCGCGAAGATGGACACGGGCGGAGCGGGCGAAGTGGGCGTCTCGGTGCGCTACATGAACGAGCGCCGCGCCGCGCTGATCGGCCTGTTCGACACGGTGGGGCCGGACTCGTCGCTGGGTTGGCAGGTGATCCTGGCGGACCTCACATGGCGAATGCAGCTCGGCCAGAAGACCACGCTTCAGGCACGCGGCTTCGTGGACGATCAATCGGTGGAGCGGCTCTTCCAGCTCACGCCGCGCGGCTTCGAGGACGGGACGCAGGTCTACACGTCGGGGCTTCTGGAACGCACCCGGTTCGGCACGCTGAGCTTCGGCCTGGACGCGAGCGCGGACATCCAGATCGTCCCTTCGAACCGGCTCACCGTCGGCGCGGTGGCGCAGCGGGCCGGGCTGTCCGGCTACGCGTACGAGACGAACTATCTGATCGACGAGGACCAGAACATCGTCGAGTACCTCGATCAGGAGTTCCGGCGGCCCAGCGAGGCGTTCCTCTACCCGCAGGAGGCCGGCGGCGGGAACGCCGCGTCGCGGACCATCCTCGGCCTGTACGCGCAAGATCAATGGACGCCGGTGGAGCGGTTGTCGCTCACCTTTGGCTTCCGCTTGGACGCGACCGAGCTGCCCACCGTGGGCGAGAACCTGGCGATCACCGGCAAGTCGTTCGTCCCCAGCTTCAACCCGCGCGCCGGCATCGTGTGGGCGGCGAGCGATCCGCTGGTGCTCAAGCTGCTGTACGGCCGCGCCTTCCGCGCGCCCACCGTGCAGGAGCTGGCCGAAGACATCCCCTCCACCAACTTCAACCAGGGCCGGTTCAAGGGGAACCCGTCGCTGGATCCCGCCACCGTGGACACCGTCGAGCTGGGCGGGGACCTCGTGCAGGCGGCGGGGGACGCGCGCGTGCGGATCCGCGCCAACGTCTTCTACGAGTCCTTCTCCAACCCGATCGCCGCGGTGGACGACAGCGGCAACGTGACCCCGCTGCGCAACCGGATCCAGGGCGTGCGCGTGTTCGGCGCCGAGGGCGAGGCGCGGCTGGAGGCCTCCGAACGCGCCAACGCCTGGGTCAACGCGAGCTGGTTCCGCGGCATGGACCTCGAGGCGGCGCTGCCGCTTCTGACCGACACGCCGCAGCTCCGGCTCAACGCCGGAATGTCCATGCCGATCGGCCGGTGGCTGAACTTCGATCTGCTCGTCCGGGTCGGCAACGAACGGCGCAACAACAGCCGCTCGGAGCTCGAGTACACGCGCCGCTACCGCCTGCCGACCTACACGCTGGTCACCGCGCAGCTGCGCACCGAGAAGCTCTTCGACCACTTCGAGCTGGCGGTCACCGGCAGCAATCTGCTCAACCTGGACTACGCGGACGACGCCCCGAGGCCGGACCGCATCCCGGGCAACGTGCCGCGCGAACCTCTGGGCGTGTTCGCCACCGTGAGGGGGACGCTATGAGCTGCGTGCGCCTGCCCGTGTTGTCCGCCGCCGCGTTCGCCCTGACGCTGGGGTGCGTGGCCTACAACGATCCGTGCGGAGGGCTGACCCAGACGCCCGAGGAGGTCGTCGGCTCGCTGGTGGGGCAGATCTTCCTGGACAAGGCGAACGCGCGCGCCGCCAACAACCGTTTCGGTCAGCTCGCCGCCGAGGCCTTCCTCGACGCCTACGCGGACACCACCGCGCCGGCGCAGTTCGCCTTCATGAACGGCGGGGCCATCCGCAACGAGGGCGGCACCATGGGCCCGGACGGCGAGTGCCTGACGCGCAACGTGCTCGGCCGGCCGGCGAATCCGGGAGGCGAGGGGGAGAGCAGCGATCTGGCCGTTCCGGTCACCAACGGCGACGTGCACCAGATCCTCCTGTTCCGGAACCAGGTCTACGCGGTCGACCTCACCGAGGCCGAGCTCTTCGAGGTGATGGAGCACTCGGTCTCCGGCCTCTCCACGGAGACGGTGACCAGCCCCTCGGGGCGCTTCCTCCACGTCGCGGGCGGGACGGTGACGGTGGATTGCGCGCTGCCCGCCGGGTCGCGCGTTCTGGAGATCAAGGTTGGTGGGCGGACGCTCCAGCGGAACGGGACCGGCATGGTCCGCGTGGCGATGCCGGAGTACCTGCTCCGCGGCGGCGACGGGTACACGGTGATCGACGCCGCGCGACAGCTGCCGGAGCGCAACCTGATCCAGGCGCAGAGGTCTGGCGGGATCGACAACGACATCGCCGCGGCTTACTGGAAGGAACACTACGGCGAGACGCCGGTGGTCTCCCACGACGCCGCAGACCGCGCGGCGTGCGCCAGCGCGGACGGTGCGGGGTGCCAGGCGCCAATCCAGTTGCGGCACTGCGCGGTGCCACCTCTTCCGGAGTGACGGTCAACGGCACCGCGTCCGACCGCGAGCGCGCCAGCTCCGCGTCCTCCCGGCGTCCGATGGCAGCCGGCTGCGTGGCGCAGTGCCTTCGGTGTGCCTCTCCGGGCTCCAAGGCCCCGGGGCCATCAAGCAGAAGGCCCGTCGCCATCCTGGGCAACGGGCCTTCTTCGAGGAGTACCTGAGGAAGTCGACGGCTACGTCTTCGGCGCCGCCGGCGCGACCGGTTGCGCGGGCGGCGAGAGCACGTCGTTCACCGACGGCATTTTGCGGATATCGCTCCGGGCAACCTTCCACGCCTGCTGGACGATCCACGAGATGCTGCGATCCTGCCGGGTCGCCTCCCGCTGGATCTCGAGGAGCATGTCCTCGGGGAAGTAGAGCGACTGCTTGCGGTGATCCGTGGTGGACATCGAGTGCTATTCCTCGCGGCGATCCGGCAACTCGTCGCCGGTCACGTCATTGACCGCCGGGAACGCCTTGATGCGTTCACGGGCGATCTTCCATGCCTGCTGAACGACCCACGAGAGCGAACGATCCTGCCGGTTCGCTTCCTCCTGGATCTCCTTGAGCATCTCCTCAGGGAAGTAGAGCGATTGCTTGCGCTTGTCGGTGCCAGCCATCCGTGTCTCCAGGGGGAAGACCGCGTCCGTCGCGATCTCGAATGATTCGCGGTGGTTATCTGACAGTTGCCGTCCACGGTCAACGATTTCCCCCCATCGGCGGAGACCTGAGTGGACGCCGCCCGCTCGCATGAACGGTCCCACACCGGGCACCAGAGAGTAGAGTGGCGCGCATGAGAGTCCGCCTTCTGCTCGCCGCCGCCACCTGTGCCTCGCTGTTCCTCGGCTGCCGGGGCTGTGAGGGTTCGACCAACAAGGTGAAGCCGATACTCGCCGTCACCCCGAACCAGCTCAACTTCGGAAAGGTGAAGGTGGGCCAGAGCGCGGAGCTGGTGGGCACGCTCGAGGCCCAGAGCAACACCTCGGTGTCCATCACCGGCTGGACCCTGAGCGACGGGCCCATCGCCGGCGCTGCCGCGGCCTACTCGGTGGTGGAGAAGCCCGACGGCGTGCCTCCGCTGGGCAAGGCGGAGTACCGCGTCCGCTTCACCCCGACCGACGTACAGGCGTACGAAGCGACGCTCATCATCGCGAGCAACGATCCGGAGCACCCCACCTTCGAGCTTCCCATCACCGGCGAGGGCGCCCACCCGCTGATGGCGGTCACACCCGAGTGCAACGCGACGCTCGGCTGCGAGGCTACGGTGGTGGAGTCTCCCCCGGCGATCGACTTCGGCCCCGAGCCGTTCCAGCGCCAGGTGGAGATCCCCGCCACGAAGCTGCCGAAGATCAACCTCGTCAACGAGAGCGACGTGGAGCTGGTGGTGACGAAGATCGCCTTCGAGGGACCGGACGCGTCCGCCTTCAGCTTCGTCACGGGGCCCAGCGGCCTGCCGCCGTTCCCGCTCACGCTGAAGGGAGGGGAGGGCGTGAACCTGTCCATCCGCTTCAAGCCGACCTCGGATGGACAGGATGGGAAGACGGACTACGCCGCGCAGGTGGTGGTCGAGGGCGACGATCCGGATCATCCGCAAATCACCGTCGCGCTCACCGGGAAGCTCGGGCCCAACCTCCCGCCGAAGGTGTGCGCGAACATCATCAAAGTGAAGCCGGGGGACGGATCGCCGCAGCTCAACTACGACACGCGCGCGGACTGGGACCCGCTGCTCGTGCCGCCTCCCGGTGGCTACGACTTCACGCAGACCCGTGACATCACGCCGAAGTCCCTCGTGAACTTCTCGGCGATCTCGGACTCCGCCGACCAGGCCGCCTGCACTTCGGATCCGGAGGATCAGCGCAAGGGGCTCACGTTCCAGTGGACCGTGACCAAGTGGCCCGAGGGCGCCAGCCAGCCGGCGCTCGCGAACCCCACCACGGAGGCCCCGTCGTTCACGCCGATCGCCACCGGCGAGTACGAGGTGACGCTGGAGGTCAAGGACGTGCAGGGCCACGCCTCGAGCACCACGCTCAAGTTCGCGGTGGTGCGCAAGGAGGACCTGGTGGTCGAGCTCTCCTGGGGCGGCGACAGCGGGGCCTACGCGGGGATCGACCTCGACCTGCACCTGGTCCGGCCCTCGTCCGCCACGTCGGGCGACGACTTCAGCGGCGTGTTCTCGTACTTCGACGAGGGGCCGAACGCGTCCACCTCCGGGGACATCAGCGGCTGGTCGCAGCAGTACTACGACGCGAACAAGGCGCTGGGAATCGACTTCAGCTGGGGCGAGAACGGGCTCTTCGACGACCCGCACCTCAACTTCGACGACAAGGGCGGCGGACAGCTGATCGAGAACATCTCGTTGAACCACCCGGAGAACGATCCCGCCTGCGCGAACGCCGCGTGCGCGTACAAGGTCGTGGTCCACTACTTCAGCGACAGCCGGGTGGTGACCAACCCGCCCGCGTGCACCATCGACCAGACGTCATGCCGGGACGGCGACGCGTGCACCTGCACCGGCGCGGACGCGCGTTGTGTGGCGGACACCGCCCCGAAGGGAGCGTTCCCGCCCGTGGCCGCCGGGAAGTGCTACGACGCCCCCGAGCCGGTCGTGCGGATCTTCTTCAAGGCCAACCCGGTGCCGGCCGCGGTGATCCCGCTCTCCTCGCTGATGCCGCCGGACGAGCTGAAGCTGGGCGCGCCCTGCCAGGCGATCTACTTGGCGGACGTCGTCTGGCCTTCGAAGGCGGATCTGACGGCGGACGCCGGAACGCCTCCCGAACCGACGGTGGTGGTCAAGGGCGCCGACGGAGAAGGTCGCATCGTGGCGCCGCTCGTCAGCCGCTTCGGGATCCGGGGCAGCGATCGCAAGTGCGCGCCCAACATCGCCGTCGGCAGCTCCTCGCAGGACAACTGGTACGCCGAGGAGCCGCGCTAGCACGGCGCGAACGCCGGAAAAGAGGAACGCCCCGGAGCCTTGTGGCCCCGGGGCGTCCCGGAAAGAGGGGCGCCAAGGAGAACCTCGGCAGCCCCGTGGTCCCAGAGGGGGAGGGGGGGGACCCCTAGGACCAACAATCCGTTGCTGTTTCGCCCATCCCAACAGGACGCAGGACCGCTGAATTTCCGCGGATTTTCCCAGCCTGTAACCGTCCTTCGCCTGCCTGCCGAACGCGCAAGATGATAAGGGCAGCCCCCGGCGGGTTCAACCGACTGCCACGGGGAACCCCGGTGTCAAATAAGAAATTCTAGGGATCTCGCCAGCTTCCCTTGTCCAATGGCATCTCCGATTCAAGGCCCTGAAATCGTTACCCAAAGGATCAGGGCGGCGTTCCTTCGCTGGGAGCTGGGGGAGGCCAGGGTGCTGCTCGCAGTCTCCGGTGGCGGGGACTCGATGGCGCTACTGGACGCGCTCTCGATCCTCGCTCCGGAGCTTCGTCTCCGCGTGGGCGTCGCGACGATCGATCACGGGCTGCGTCCCGAGGCGAAGGACGAAGTGGCGCACGTGCGCGGTGAGGCGGACGCGCGGAAGCTGGCGTTCCACACCACGCGCATCGATTGTCCTCCCGGGCCGGGGGTGGAGGCGCGGGCCCGCGCGCTCCGCTACGCCGCGCTCGAGCGGCTGCGCGCGGAGCACGGCTACGACTACGTGGCCACCGCCCACACCGCGTCGGATCAGGCCGAGACGGTGCTGATGCGGCTCGGGCGGGGCAGCGCGCTGGGCGGCGCTGCGGGGGTGCTGGAGCGCCGCGAACGTCTGCTCCGTCCGATGCTGGCGCTGACGCGCGAACAGGTCCGCGCGTACCTGAAGTCGCGCGGCGTCCGCTGGGTGGAGGATCCGATGAACGCAGACCCGTCGCACCTGCGGGTCCGGATCCGTACCCGGGTCCTCCCCGAATGGGAGCGCGCGGCGGGCCCGGGCGTGGCCGAACGGATTGCCCGCTTCGCGGCGCTCGCGCACGAGGACGAGGTGTTGCTCCGGCGCCTGGCGGAGGCGGCGCTCCGGCGCGCCCGTATCGAGAACGACGAGGCCGCGTGGGACGCCGTCGCGCTCCGCGCGCTGGAGGCGCCCATCCGGCGCAGGGCGATCGCCGCGCTCCTGGCCGGGGCGGATCTCCCGGTCGATGCGGCCACGGTCGACCGCGTGGACGAGGCGGTCCGCGCCGGCGGATCGGCGCCCGTCCCGGCGCGCGCGGTGGTCCACGCCGAAGGAGGCGTGGTGCGCATCGATCGCCCCGCCACGCCGGTGCCCGACCCAGGGCAGTCGGGCCCAGATGCCCCACCCCTGGCGCTCTACCTCGACGGCGAGACGGTCCGCGTCGACGCCGCCGCCGTGGGTGTGTCCTGGCGCTCGTCACCCGACAAAGCATCGGGCGCCTTCCCGGTGCCCGCGGAGGTGGGCGCGCCTTTGTGGGTGCGCTTCCGGCGTGCGGGGGACCGGGTGCGCCTGCCCAGCGGGCGGACGAGGAAGCTGCAGGATGTCCTCGTGGACGCGCGCGTGCCGAAGGAGGTCCGCGATCGCGTGCCGCTGGTGGTAGATGCCACCGGGCAGGTGATCTGGGTGGTGGGCGTGCAGCGGCCCGCGCGGACGGACCGGAGGGCGGCCGCGGGTGTCACCTGGCTTTGCGCCGCTCCGCTCGACACAGGCCGGGCGCCCGAAGGGGCGGTACGTTATAAGGCTGAAGGGCATCAATCAGGGGCGGGCGGCGGGCACGGAAAATAGATGGACTGGCCGGTCTGTTGGGGACTCGGCCGCGCCCGCTGTCGGCGCTGAAAGGGCAATCCGAAAGTGCGTTCGAGCTACAAGACGATCGGCCTGTGGGTGATCCTGATCATCCTCTTCGTGGCCTTCTACAAGATCTTCTCCACCACCCACGACGAGCCGAAGAAGACCAACTTCACGACGCTGCTCGCGCGGATCGACGAGGGGAAGGTCAAGTCGCCGTTGAAGGTGCAGGGCACGCAGTACTCCGGCACCTGGGCCGACACCAACGAGAAGTTCGTCACCACTGGCCCGACGATGGACATGGCCGCCATCCAGCAGATGCGCGCGAAGGGCGTGGAGGTGGAGGTCGAGCCGCCCGAGGGCAACAGCCTGTGGGTGCAGGCGCTGGTCCAGTGGCTGCCGATGCTCCTGTTGTTCGTCTTCCTCGTCTTCTTCATGCGCCAGCTGCAGGGTTCCGGCGGCAAGGCGATGACCTTCGGCAAGTCGAAGGCGAAGCTGCTCTCGGAGAGCCACAACAAGATCACCTTCGCCGACGTCGCCGGGATCGACGAGTGCAAGGAGGAGCTCGAGGAGATCATCGCGTTCCTCAAGGATCCGAAGAAGTTCACCAAGCTCGGCGGCCGGATCCCCAAGGGTGTGCTGATGATGGGGTCTCCCGGCACGGGCAAGACGCTGCTGGCCAAGGCGGTTGCGGGCGAGGCCGGCGTGCCGTTTTTCTCCATCTCCGGTTCGGACTTCGTGGAGATGTTCGTCGGCGTGGGCGCCAGCCGCGTGCGCGACCTCTTCGAACAGGGCAAGAAGAACGCGCCCTGCATCATCTTCATCGACGAGATCGACGCGGTGGGCCGCCACCGTGGTGCGGGGCTCGGCGGCGGACACGACGAGCGCGAACAGACGCTCAACCAGCTCCTCGTGGAGATGGACGGCTTCGAGTCCAACGAAGGCGTGATCCTGATCGCCGCCACCAATCGGCCGGACGTGCTCGATCCCGCGCTGATGCGGCCGGGCCGCTTCGACCGGCGGATCACCGTGCCCCGGCCCGACCTCAAGGGGCGGATCGGGATCCTCGCCGTGCACACCAAGCGTACCCCGCTGGCGCCGGAGGTCGACCTCGAGCAGATCGCCCGCGGCACTCCAGGCATGACCGGCGCGGATCTGGAGAACCTGGTCAACGAGGCGGCGCTCTTCGCCGCGCGCCAGAACAAGGAGCGCGTCGACCTCAGCGACTTCGAGGCGGCCAAGGACAAGATCCTCATGGGCCCCGAACGCAAGTCGATGATCATGAGCGAGAAGGAGAAGCGGAACACCAGCGTGCACGAGGCAGGTCACGCGCTGGTGGGCAAGCTGCTCCCGGGTTGCGACCCCGTGCACAAGGTCACGATCATCCCGCGCGGTCAGGCGCTTGGCCTCACCTGGGCGCTGCCGGCAGAGGACCAGTTCAACCGCTACCGCAAGCAGCTGCTCGATCAGATCTGCATGCTGCTCGGCGGGCGGATCGCCGAGGAGCTGGTCTATGACGAGCTCTCCGCGGGCGCCTCCAACGACATCGAGCGCGCCACCCAGCTGGCCCGCGCGATGGTCACGCGCTGGGGCATGAGCGAGAAGCTCGGGCCTCTGGCGTACGGCCAGCAGGAAGGCGAGGTCTTCCTCGGGCGCGATCTCGGCTCCCGTCCGGACTACTCGGAGGCGACCGCGCGGGAGATCGACGCGGAGGTCCGTCACATCGTGATGGACTGCTACGAACGCGCCAGGCGGCTCCTGATCGAGAACCGGGAGGTCCTCCAGCGGATCGCCGATGCGCTCTACGAGTACGAGACGCTCGAGGCCGAGGAGCTCAACATCCTCATGCAGGGCGGGACGCTGCAGCGCGAAAAGCCGCAGGCCCGCGTCTCCACCACGCAGCCGAAACCGAAGGAGAAGGAGCGCCGGAAGATCCTCGACGCGCTCGAAGGCCTCCAGGGCGGCGGCTTGGGCGAACCGGAAAAAGCGTGAGGGGCGGCTGTGCCGCACAACATCCCCTAATGCTCATCGCTCGTGTGATGGCCGGGGCGGATGTGTCGGATTTGGCCCCGGCGTTCGACCGGATGGGGCTTTCCTCCAGCGCCCGGGAGTACCTGCTGGAGAAGATCCCTGCGCTTCATCTGCTTCTGACCGGGCTGGAGCGGGAGGACGCGCGGCTGCTCCGCTCGCGATCGGAGGGCGGGGAGGTTCCGGGCCGCGAGGAGTTCCCTTCGTTCGTCCCGGGCGATCAGAACAAGCGGCCGGGGTCGGCGCTTCTGTCCGGACGGCGTGAGCAGATGGAGCGTCTCGCCTCGGAGGCGCGCGCCGACGGCCGCGAGGCGCTCGCGGCGGCGATCGAACGGGCCCTGCGCTCGCTCGGGCCGCCGCCAGACGTCGTGGTCGGCGGCGCGACCTGGTCCTTCGGCGGGCGGCTCCGGGTGATGGGGATCGTCAACGTCACCCCGGATTCATTCTCGGACGGGGGACGGTTCTTCGACCCGGAGGGGGCCATCGCCCACGGCGTGGCGCTCGCGGAGGCGGGCGCGGACATGCTGGATGTCGGCGGCGAGTCGACCCGTCCGGGCAGCGGCGGCGTCCCCGAAGAGGAGGAGCAGCGGCGCGTGCTGCCGGTGATTCGCGGCCTGCGCGAACGCCTCCCGTCGATGCCCTTGAGC
The DNA here is from genome assembly GCA_019686135.1 of Myxococcaceae bacterium. Lineage (GTDB taxonomy): Bacteria > Myxococcota > Myxococcia > Myxococcales > Myxococcaceae > JADGHL01. Next base: position 36,522 of record JADGHL010000005.1, read on the forward strand.
ATCGACACGCGCAAGCACGCGGTGGCGCGCGACGCGCTCCTGGCCGGCGCCAACTTCGTCAACGACATCACCGGCTTCCGCCACGACCCGAAGATGGTGGAGGTGATCGCCCATTTCGGCGTCCCCTGCTGCGCGATGCACATCCAGGGCACCCCGGAGACGATGCAGAAGCAGCCCCACTACGAGGACGCAGTGGCGGAGATCCTCGAGTACCTCGAGGAGAGCGTGGCCAATGCCACCCGCGCCGGCATCCCGCGCGAGCGCGTCTTCGTCGATCCGGGGATCGGCTTCGGCAAGACGTTCGCGCACAACCACTACCTGCTGCGGCGGCTCCGCGACTTCCGGCTGCTCGGACAGCCGGTGCTGGTCGGCCCCAGCCGCAAGGCTTTTCTGGGCGCGCTGGCCGGCGGAAAGCCGGCGCCGGAACGCGTCCTCTCCACCACGGCGTGCGCGGCCGCCATCGTGATGACCGGCGGGGCGGATGTCATCCGCGTCCACGACGTGGCGGAGGTGCGCGTGGCGATCGCCGTGGCCGAAGCGATCCGGACCGCGCGGGACGGCGGCACCCTCAGCGCGGCGCGCTGACCCTTTGGTGCTCGTCTCCGGGAAAGCGGCCGCGGCTGCGCCGGATCCGCGCAGCTCGCCGGGCGGACGGGCCCGGGGTCACCTCGTGCATGAGCACGCACCGGTGCACGTGCTTTGCGGGGGGTGGACTCGAATCTGGCGCACGGGGCGCTGCGCGAAGGGCCGCGTGTCGCGGGCGCACCTGCCAGAGGGCAGGACCTGGGCGAGGTGCAACCGCGCGACCCCGAGCGCGAGTCCCTGTTGTCGCCGCTCAGCGGATGCGACCAGCCCCACAACGCGGGTTTCTCCGCGTGGTCCGCGCCCGGCTCCTGTCGGCGGATAGGGGTCCTCGCTTCTGCCAGCAAGGTAACGCCCGGGCTGCCACGGTGCGGGCGACTGTCATCCCGGTGGCGCCCCGGTAGCCCGGTTTTCTCTCTGCATGTGGCTGGTCCGCGGCTTGCTGTGCGGCGCCGTCGTCGTTCTGCAGGGAGCGGCGGCCTCGACCGGCAGGCTGGACGGTCGAGGCCGCCGTGCAGGCCGGCGGGCCCTTCGAAGGCCCGGTTGTCCGCAGGCTCCCGCATCCCTAGGTTGGGCGCGCCAGAGGGCGGGGTATAAGGGGCCGCGTTCGTGCGTCGGCGTCGTGCCGGGGCGCAGGGCGGCAGCGAGGACGGACAATGGTGTACAGGCTGAAGGCCAGCCCGGCGGAGGAGAAGGCTTCACAGAAGCTCTTCGGGACGGACGGCGTTCGCGGCGTGGCGAACGTGCACCCGATGACAGCCGAGATGGCGCTGCAGCTCGGCCGTGCGCTGGCCTACCTGATCCGGAACGGCAAGCACCGGCACCGCGTGGTCATCGGCAAGGACACGCGGCTGTCGGGGTACATGCTGGAGCAGGCGCTCGCTGCGGGCCTGGAGTCAATGGGCGTGGACACCGTCTTCGTGGGCCCCATGCCCACGCCGGCGGTGGCCAACCTCACGGTGTCGATGCGCGCGGATGCGGGCGCGGTGATCTCCGCCTCCCACAACCCGTACCAGGACAACGGTATCAAGTTCTTCTGGCGCGACGGCTTCAAGCTGCCGGATGAGACCGAGGCGCAGATCGAGGAGCTGATCGCCACCCGGAAGATCGACCACATCCGCCCAACCGCGACGCGGATCGGCAACTCCGAGCGGCTCGACGACGCGCGCGGTCGCTATGTGGTCTTCCTCAAGAACACCTTCCCGCGCGAGCTGACGCTGGAGGGGCTGACCATCGCGGTGGACTGCGCGAACGGCGCGGCCTACCGGGTGGCGCCCGCGGTGCTGGAAGAGCTGGGCGCGAAGGTCATCAAGCTCGGCGTGTCGCCGGACGGGAAGAACATCAACCACAAATGCGGCGCGCTCCACCCGGAGAACCTCGCCCGCGCGGTGGTGAAGCACAACGCGCACGTGGGGATCGCCCTGGACGGGGACGCGGACCGGCTGATCGTCGTCGACGAGAGGGGCCAGGTGGTCGACGGGGATGCGATCATGGCCATCTGCACCGGCGAGCTGGTCGAACGCCGTGAGCTGGCGAAGAAGACGCTCGTTGCCACGGTGATGAGCAACATCGGCCTCGAGCGCGCGGTCGAGCGCTTCGGGGTGAAGGTGAAGCGCACCCGGGTTGGCGACCGATACGTGGTCGAGCTGATGCGCCAGCACGGCTTCAACTTCGGCGGCGAACAGTCCGGCCATCTGATCTTCCTCGATCACGCCACCACCGGCGACGGCACGCTCGCCGCGCTGCAGCTTCTGGCCGTGCTGTGCCGCAAGCAGAAGCCGCTGAGCGAGCTGACGAAGATCTTCCAGCCGGTCCCGCAGACCCTGCTGAACGTGGCAGTGAAGCGCCGCCGCGAGCTGGGCGAATTGCCCGAGGTGATGAAGGCCATCCGCCACGCGGAGCAGAAGCTCGGACAGGACGGCCGGGTGTTCGTCCGGTTCAGCGGCACCGAGCCGAAGGCGCGCGTGCTGATCGAAGGTCCGAACAAGGATCGCAACGACCAGCTGGCCCGGCAGATCGCCGACGCGCTCGTGGCCGCGCTGGGCTAGGCGCCCTGCCCGGGGTTCATGCCACGGCCGTCCCGGTGCCAGGCAGCGCGCGCCGCTTCTTCAGCCAGCGGTCGACGCTGAGCACACCGCCGCCGCGGGTGGAGATGTAGAGGAACAGCACGGCGTAGACCAGCGCTGCCTCGCCCTTGTTGATCGCCGGGAAGAAGGCCTCGCCGAGGTCCAGCTTCCAGTGGAACTGCACGTATGCCACCGCCATCGTGCCGCTGGCGAGGAACGCCGCCCAGGTCGTCAGGAAGCCGGCCGCCATCGCGAACCCGGTGACGAGCTCGATGAGGCCGCCGATCCACAGCTGGGAACCGATCGGCGGCTGCTGCGTGGTCAGCACGCCGAAAATCTTCTGGAGGCCGTGGAAGGAGAAGAGCAGCCCGGCGACGATCCGCAGGAAGGCGTACGCGGCGTCGGCCCGGGGAGAGAGAAGGCGTGAGAGCATGGGCACCTTTCCATTCGCAGGGCGACCGGCACGGCGCCGGCCGCGGTGAGCGCACGATGTAGCGGGCTCGCCCCCGTTTCGCCGCACAGAGTGCATGGGCGGCGCTTCCGGGCGCGGGGTCACGACGAAGTTGACGGGCTGGTCCGGCTGTAATCAGAAGGGCGCATGCCCATTCGACTCGGCGTCAACGTGGATCACGTGGCCACCCTGCGGCAGGCGCGCCGGAGCACGTACCCCGATCCGGTGACCGCGGCGGCGATGGCGGAGCTGGCGGGGGCCCATCAGATCACCATCCACCTCCGCGAGGACCGGCGGCACATCCAGGACCGCGACCTGCGCATCCTCCGGGAGACCGTGCAGACGCAGCTCAACCTGGAGATGGCGGCCACTCAGGACATGGTGAAGGTCGCCTACGAGCACAAGCCGGACATGGTCACCCTCGTCCCGGAGCGCCGCGAGGAGGTGACCACCGAGGGCGGGCTGGACGTGAGCTCCCAGCGCGAACCTCTGCGCAAGCTGATCAAGAACCTCAAGGATGGCGATCTCCCGGTCTCTTTGTTCATCGACCCGGACCTCGATCAGGTGCGCGCCGCGCACAAGTGCGACGCCCACCAGGTCGAGCTGCACACCGGCCGCTACTGCGAGGCGCGCAACGAACGCGAACGGCAGGCGGAGCTGGCGCGGCTCGTCGACTCCGCCAAAGCGGCGGCGAAGCTGGGGATGCGCGTGGCCGCGGGGCACGGGCTCAACTACGACAACGTCGCGGACGTGGCGGCGATCCCCGAGATCGAGGAGCTGAACATCGGCCATTCGATCGTCGCGCGCGCGGTGCTGGTGGGCTTCGACCGCGCGGTGCGCGAGATGCTGGAGCTGATCCAGCGGTCGAGGCGCTGATGCCGGTGGTCGGGCTCGGCATGGACGTGTGCTCGGTGGCGCGCGTCCAGAAGATCCTCGAGGGCCCGCGGGGCGCGCGGTTCGTCGAGCGCGTCTTCACCGAAGCCGAACGGGCGATCTGCTCGGCGCGGGCGGACGCGGCGTCTGCCTACGCGGCGCGCTTCGCGGCGAAGGAGGCGCTGGTCAAGGCGCTCGGCGCGCCGCCGTCTCTCTCCTGGCAGGACATGGAGGTGGTCCGCGACGGTGGCGCCCCCGGGTTCAAGCTGAGCGGCGTCGCCGCGCAGGAGGTGGCCCGGCGCGGGGTGTCCATCCTGTTGTCGATGACCCACGATGCAGGGGTGGCGGCGGCGACGGTGATCCTGCAGCGGGACTGAACGCACCCGAGGGAGCCCATCCGATGAGACGGCTCGTCACGGCAGATCAGATGCGGGCGATTGACGCGGCGACGATCGCGGACCACGGCATGCCCGCGGGCGTGCTGATGGAGAACGCCGGCGCGGCGCTGGCGGAGGCCGCAGAGGCGCTCGCCGGCCCGCGCGGCCGCTTCTTCGTGCTGTGCGGCCGGGGCAACAATGGTGGCGACGGGCTGGTGGCGGCGCGCCGGCTGCTGGCCCGCGAGCGCACAGTCTTCGTGGAGCTCGTCGGCGGCGCCGAGCGGCTGGACGGCGAGCCGAAGCGGAACCTGCTGGCGCTCCAGTCCGCCGGGCTGGGCCCCGCGCAGATTTCTGAAGAAGTGCAGGCCGGCCCGGGCGACGTGGTGATCGACGCGCTCTTCGGCACGGGCCTGTCGCGCGCACCGGAAGGAGCGTACGCGGAGGCGATCGCGCGGATCCGCGCCTGGCGCGCCGCGGGCGCGAAGGTCGTGGCGGCGGACATCCCCAGCGGGCTGTCCAGCGACACCGGTCAGCCGTTCGAGCCCTGCGTCGAGGCCGACGTCACGACGTCCTTCGGATTGCTCAAGGTGGGCCAGGCGCTCGAGCCGGGCCGGTCGATCTGCGGCGAGACGCGCGAGATCGACATCGGCATTCCCGCGATTGCGGCACAGGTGGTGACCGGGCCGGCGATCTGGTTGCTCGACGAGGACGACGCCAGGGCGCGGATTCCGAAGCGGCGGCGCGATGCGCACAAGGGCACCTTCGGGCACGTGCTGGTCGTCGCCGGGAGCTGGGGAAAGACCGGGGCCGCGGCGATGACCGGCCTGGGCGCGCTGCGGAGCGGCGCCGGGCTGGTGACGGTGGCGACCCGGCCGGAGGCGCTTGTGCCGGTGATGGCGCACGCGCCCGAGCTGATGGGCGTGGAGCTTTTGGCCAACGGCCCGCTGGGGCTCGGCGATCTCAACCCGCTGCTCGAGGCGGCGGACGGCAAGAGCGCGATCGTGATCGGCCCCGGAATCCCCCGCGGGGAGGAGACCGGGAAGCTGATCGGCGCGCTTCTGGAGGAGATCAGCATCCCGTGCGTGCTGGACGCGGATGCGCTCAATGCGGTGGCCGCGCGGCCAGACGCTCTTCGGCAGGCGAAGTGCCCGCTCATCCTCACGCCGCATCCGGGCGAGATGGCGCGGCTGACGGGGAAGAGCACCAAGGAGGTGCAGCACGACCGCGTCGGCGTGGCCCGCAGGGTGGCGGCGGCACACCAGGCGGTCGTCGTCCTCAAGGGTGCCTCCACGGTGATCGCGCTCGAGGACGGGACGGTGTTCATCAACCCGTCCGGAAACCCCGGCATGGCCACCGGCGGTTCGGGGGACGTGCTCTCGGGCGTTCTGGGCGCGCTGCTCGCGCAGGGGCTGAGCCCGGACGACGCGGCGGTGGCGGGCGTGTTCGCGCATGGGCTCGCGGGCGATCTGGCGGCCCGGCGCACCGGCCAGCTCGGGTTGATCGCCACGGACTTGTTGGCGGGCCTGTGCGAGGTCTGGGTGAGGTGGGGACGTTGAGCGATCCCACGCTGGTCCGGGAGGTCCGCACCGGGTCTGCAGAGGAGACGCGGGCGCTCGGAGAGCGCCTGGGACGGGTGCTCCAGCCGGGCGACTTCGTCGGGCTGGTGGGGGAGCTGGGCGCGGGCAAGACGCAATTCGTGCGCGGCGTGGCGGACGGTGTCGGAGTCGATCGCTCGCAGGTGGCCAGCCCGAGCTTCGCCATCGTCTACCCCTACGAGGGCGGGCGCGTGCCGCTGTTCCACGCGGACCTGTACCGCCTCGCGGACTACGACGAGCTCTACGGGACCGGCTTCATCGATCTCATCGGCGGCGAGGGAGCGCTGCTGGTGGAGTGGATCGACAAGGTGCCGCAGGCGGCGCCACAGGAGCTGTTGCTGATCCGCTTCGAGCTCGATCTGGCGAGCGGGCCGGATGCACGGCGCATCGCCGCGATGGCTTTCGGGGACCGCTACGCCCAGCGGGCCGCAGAATGGCTCGGATCGCCGGAGAACACCTGAAGCGCGACGGCGACGGGCCACGCAGGAGCAGGGAGCGGATGCCGCATCGCTGCTCACGCCAGCGCAAAGATCGGGCGCGTGGAGCGAGTGATCAGGACACCGGCGAGCGCGGCTGAGAGCAAGGCCACCACGGCGCTCATCCGGAATGGAGCCGTGGTTCGGCCGCGAGGAGTGACGCGCCTGGATTGTCGAAGGTGCCGAACCACCGCGCCGGCCGTGTCATCGGCCGCACGAGGACGGGGGCAAGTCCATGGGACGGGCCGCCCGGAGGATCACCCGGCCGAGTAGAAGGACGGGTCGAGCAGCGTGCGCCGGAGTTGATTCACCACCGCGCGTTTCGGAAGCGCGCTCATCGCGCGGTCCCTGAGCCACCGTGCAACGCCGTTCGACCACTGCGCCACCTCGCCGAACCTGCGGGACTGAAGGACGATCGCCGAGGTCCGCGGAATGCGCCGCGCCTCGTACGCGCGAAGCGCCTGGGCGACGGACACCGAGGGCCGCGTGAGCTCCTGGGTGAGCACGAACGCGTCCTCCACCGCCTGACAGGCGCCCTGGCCCATGTTCGGAGTCATCGGATGGGCGGCGTCGCCCAGAAGCGTGACGCGTCCTTCGCCCCACCGGTCGATCGGATCGCGGTCGACGATGTCCGTGCGCACGATGGCCTCCTCTGGCGTCGCGTCGATCAACTGCGCGATCGGCTCGTGCAACTGCGCGATCGGCTCGTGCCAGCCACCGAACGCCTCCCGCAGGTGCGGTTTCGGTCCCGCCGGACCATCGCTGCCGCCGGCCGGGGCGTTCTCCACGGCGAACCAGTACACGCGTCCGCGGCTCAGCGGGACGATGCCGAAGCGTTTCCCGGGGCCCCAGCTCTCCGAGCTGCGTGAGGGGTGAAGCGCGGCCTCCGCCGGAGCCACTCCGCGCCAGCTCGTGTAGCCGGAGTAGCAGGGCGCCTCGCGCCCGCGCCATGCGCTTCGCACCCGGGAGTGCAGGCCGTCCGCGCCGACGAGAAGGTCCCCGTCCACCTGCGTCCCATCCCCCAGCAGCACGCGCACTCCGTCATCGTCCTGATCGAACGATTCGACGGAGGTCCCCAGCCGGACGCAGTCTGCGCCGGCGCATCGCAACAGCGCCTCGTGCAGATCGGCGCGGTGGTACGCCAGCACGAAGACCCCGAGCTCCCGTTCGAGGTCTTCGAAGTCGCTCCCGCTGAGCACGCAGCCCTTCCACGTGCGGACATCGCCTCCGGAAAGGCGCAGCCCCGCGCTGCACACCTCTTCGTAGAACCCGAGCCGCTGGATCGCCCACAGCGCGTTGGCGGCGAGCACGATGCCCGCGCCGAGCGCCTCGAGCTTCCGGGCCTTCTCGAACACCTGGACGTCGAAGCCGTGCCGCCGGAGCGCGGCGGCGAGCGTCAGGCCGCCGATGCCGGCTCCGGCGATCAGGACGCGGCGTGGGGCGGACATTCTTCGTTCCTCCGGCGAGGCGTCGCGCGTTCCGTAGCGCGGCGGAGGGCGCCCGGCGATTGCGTGGACATCGCCCGCGATGATCCGGCCGAATGTCGGCCTTCAGCGGAGGTCATGGACGAGGCGCACGCCGGGGTCACCGCGCCGCGAGCTGGTCGAACGTCCAGCTCCGGAAGCGGAGCTCGTGATCGACGGCGATCACCGACTCCTCGGGAGCCTCGAACCAGTGGGACTCTGTCTCGAGCTTCTCCGAGGCGATGACGATCTGCCGCAGCCGCTCGCCGTCCTTCGGACGGACAACGGCGTCGGAGGTGGCGCGCTTCTTCCGTTCGGAGAAGAAGAGGGTGCGGTGGCGCCGCGTGCAGACCATCAGCCGGCCGTCGGTGACGAGGAAGTTGGTCGACGACGGCTTCGGGGCACCCGGCTCGGTGATCCGCACCACCTCGCGCGCGGTGGTGGTGAGCGCGCAGGCGACGTCCTCCACCGATCGGTTCTCGAGCGGACCCGTGCGGCGCAGCTCGGTGAGAAAGAGATAGAAGCAGCGCTCCGAGTCCGTGTCCCCTTGGATCAGCGCCCGGAACTCCGGGGCGATCCGCCGCTCCAGCTCGAGGGCATGATCCGCGAAACGCTGCAGCGTGCCGTTGTGCGCAAACGTCCACGGGCCGAAGGTGAACGGGTGCGCATTCTCGGGCCGGATGGGGCCGACCGACGCCTGCCGCACGTGCGCAATCACCGCATGCGAGCTGACCCGTGAGGCGACGCGTTCGAACTCCGGATCCTCGTGGGCCGGTCCGGTGCCACGGGCCACGCGCGGCAGCGCGCCGTCCTCGTAGCTGGCGATGCCCCAGCCGTCCTTGTGCTCACGCGATTGGACGCGCAGCGAGTTGGCCTCATGGACCAATGACTCGTGGACCCTCCCCGGGGTGTCGGACCTGAAGCCGAACAACCGGCACATGCATTCTTCCTATCGCACCTGCGGGAGGCGGAAAGCCTGCTGTGGGGCAGCCGGGGGGCTACCTGCACACCGCGACCCCGGCGCCACCCGGACGCACCACGACCCGGCCGCCCTTCACCACCACTCGCGCGTGGTTGACGCCGAGGTGGTAGGGCAGATGCCTGTACGTCGAACAACCGAAGACGACGAGATCTGCCGGCCCGCCCTCCACCAGCTGACCGTGCTGCGCGAGCCCAAGCGCGATCGCCGCGCCCCGCGTCATGCCCCACAGCGCCTCCGCGGCAGAGAGCCCGTTCTCCAGGCAGGCGAGCGAAAGGACCACGCCGACGTTCTCGGTCATCGACGAGCCGGGGTTCACGTTGGTCCCGAGCGCGACGTTCACGCCGGCATCCACCAGCTTCCGCCCGGGCGCATAGGGACGCATGCGCAGAAAGAGGGTGGAAGTCGGCACTAGCAGCGCGGTGACGCCCGCACGCGCGAGCGCGGCGATCCCCTCGTCGCTCACCTGTTCGAGGTGGTCGGCCGACAGCGCGCCGACCTCGGCCGCGAGCTGTGCGCCACCGTTGGCCGTGAGCTGGTCTGCGTGCAGCCGGATCCGCATCCCATGCGCACGCGCGGCTTCGAAGATGCGCCGCGCCTCGTCGTGCGTAAAGGCGCTCTCTTCGACGAACGCGTCGCAGAAGCGGGCCAGGCCCTCGCGCGCCACCGCCGGGATGATCTCCCGGATGCAGCGCTCGACGTAGCCTTCACGGTTCGCCTTGAACTCTTCGGGGATGGCGTGGGCGCAGAGCAGGGTGGGGACGAGGTCGACCGGGACCTCGCGCCGGAGCTGCTGCACCGCGCGGAGCATCTTCAGCTCGGTCTCCACGTCCAGGCCGTAGCCGGACTTGACCTCGCAGGTGGTGACGCCCTGCTCCAGAAGGCGAACGAGCCGCGGCCGCGCCAGCGCCACCAGTTCTTCGAGGGATGCGGCGCGCGTGGCACGGACGGTCGAGACGATCCCCCCGCCGGCTTTCGCGATCTCCAGATAGGTGGCGCCCTGATTTCGCAGATCGAACTCGGCGGAGCGCTCGCCGGCAAAGACGAGGTGCGTGTGCGGATCCACCAGCCCGGGAGCAACGACGCCGCCGTCCGCGTCCACCACCTCAGTGAAAGGCGCGACTGCGGCCGGCGGAACGTCGGCCTCCGGACCGACGAAGACGACCTTCCCCGCAGCAATCCCGACCGCCCCGCGCGGAATGATGTCGAGCGCTGCCTCCGCTTTCTGATTGGGGGAGAGCGTGCCGCGCGCCGTGACGAGCTCGGCACAGTTGCGGACGAACAGATCGAAGGCGACGGTCATGGGGAGCACCTTGTGTGAAACTGCCGTCTACCGTCTGCAGTTGGGGTGGTGGCCTGGGACACCGGAGGCATCCTGCGGTTGCGGGCAACGGTTCGTCCTTGCCCTCTCCGTTGCGGTCCGTCTCGGCGACGGCCGGGTGTCGTTCGCGTCCGGTCCGTCAGCGACGGCAACCCGAGCGCGAACGGCCGTCGGAGATCGACGATCCTCGATGTCGAGTGCGAACATCCCCGCGCGGCAGAGCCCCGGCCAGGCCCGGAGCCGGGAGGCCTGCGGACGGCGGCAGACGGTGGACGGCAGACCGATCACATCGTCACACCGGGAATCTTCACGCCGCGCTCCTTCGCGACGGCGATCGCCTCCTCGTACCCCGCGTCCACGTGCCGAATCACGCCCATCCCGGGATCGCTGGTGAGCACGCGCTCGATGCGCCGGGCCGCCGCTTCCGTGCCGTCCGCGACGATCACCTGCCCGGCGTGCAGCGAGTAGCCGATGCCCACGCCCCCGCCGTGGTGGAACGACACCCACGAGGCGCCGTTCACCGCGTTCACCAGCGCGTTGAGGATGGGCCAGTCCGCCACCGCGTCGGTGCCGTCCTTCATCGCCTCGGTCTCGCGGTTGGGCGAGGCCACCGAGCCGCAGTCGAGGTGATCGCGGCCGATCACGATGGGGCCCTTGAGCTCGCCGCGCTTGACCATCTCGTTGAACTTCAAGCCGGCCTTGTCGCGCTCGCCGTAGCCGAGCCAGCAGATCCGCGCGGGCAGGCCCTGGAACGCGACGCGCTCGCCCGCTAGCTCCAGCCACCGCCGGAGCGACTGCTTGTGCGGGAACAGCTCCGCCACCGCGCGATCGGTCTTGCGGATGTCCTCCGGATCGCCGGAGAGCGCCACCCAGCGGAAGGGCCCAAGGCCCTCGCAGAACATCGGCCGGATGTACGCCGGCACGAAGCCGGGGAAGTCGTAGGCGTTCTCCACGCCGCCCTTCTGCGCGCCGGCCCGGAGGTTGTTGCCGTAGTCGAACACGCGCGACCCGGCCTTCTGGAACGCCAGCATCGCGCGGACGTGATCCGCCATCGACGCATACGCGCGTTCGACGTAGCCCTTCGGGTCGCTCTTTCTCAGCGACGCCGCCTCGTCGAGCGTGAGCTCCTTCGGGACGTAGCCGTTGAGCGGATCGTGCGCGGAGGTCTGGTCGGTGACGAGGTCCACCTTCACGCCCCGCCGCACCAGCTCGGGGAACACGTCCGCGCAGTTGCCGATGACCGCGATCGACCTCGCCTCCTTTTTCTTCAGCGCCTCGTCGCACAGGCGCAGCGCCTCATCGACGTCCTTGGCGATCACGTCCAGGTACCGCGTCTCGACCCGCCGCTTCGCCCGCGCGGGATCGACCTCCACGCCCAGGAAGACCGCACCGTTCATCGTCGCCGCCAGCGGCTGCGCGCCGCCCATCCCGCCGAGCCCGCCGGAGAGCACGAGCCGGCCGGTCAGATCCGCGCTCCCGAAGTGCGTGCGGCCGGCCTGCGCGAACGTCTCGTAGGTGCCCTGCAGGATCCCCTGCGTGCCGATGTAGATCCACGACCCGGCGGTCATCTGGCCGTACATCATCAGCCCCTTCCGCTCGAGCTCGCGGAAGTGCTCCCAGTTCGCCCAGTGGCCGACCAGGTTGGAGTTGGCGATCAGCACGCGCGGCGCGTCCGGGTGCGTCCGCATCACGCCGACGGGCTTGCCGGACTGCACCAGCAGCGTCTCGTCGTTCTCCAGCACCTTCAGCGTGGCGACGATCCGGTCGAAGCTCTGCCAGTCGCGGGCGGCCTTGCCGGTGCCGCCGTAGACGACCAGGTCTTCGGGGCGCTCGGCGACCTCCGGATCGAGGTTGTTCATCAACATCCGCAGCGCGGCCTCTTGGACCCAGCCTTTGCAGGAGAGCTCGGAGCCGCGGGGTGCACGAATCGTTCGGGCCATGGGCGGGCCCATAGCGCGCGACGGGCCGCTTGTCAGTGGGCTGTGCGCCTCAGCCGGGCCGGGCAGGCCGTCAGGCGCGGGGGAGCTCGACGCGCTCGAGGTAGCGGGGCACGTGCGCCTTCCACCCACGTGCCTCCACGCGCCCGCGCATCGCCTCCAGCCCGTCCGGTTCGCCGTGCACGAGCAGGGTCAACTTCGGCGGCGTCTTCAGCCCGTCCATCCACCGCAGCATCTCGCGCCAGTCCGCGTGGGCGCTGAACCCGGAGATGTTCCGGATCTGCGCAGCCACCGGCACGTACTGGCCGTGGATCTTGATCTCCTTCTCCCCGTCCAGGAGCCGCCGGCCGCGGGTGCCATCGGACTGGTAGCCGACGAAGAGCACGATGTTGCGTTCGTCCGGCAGCCGCTGCGCGAGGTGGTGGAGGATGCGCCCGCCGGTCGCCATCCCGCTGGCGGAGAGGATCACCCCGGGGCCGCGGTGCTGGTTGATCGCCTTCGACTCCTGCACCGTCCGCGTGAAATGGGTCTTCTCCGTCGCCAGCGGTGTCTTCCCGCGCTCGATCAACGTGGACATCACCACGTCCTGGTCCTCGGGGTGTGCGAGGTACAGCGGCGTCACGTCGCACGCCATGGGGGAGTCGACGAACACGTCCAGGACGGGGATGCGCTTCTGATCCTCCAGCCTGCGGAGCCGGTAGAGGATGTCCTGGGTGCGGCCCACCGCGAACGCGGGGATGACCAGCATCCCGCCCCGGTGGAAGGCGTCGTTCACCGCGTCCGCCAGCGCGTCGATTGGATCTGCGCCGTCGTGCTCCCGGTTGCCATAGGTGCACTCGGCGATCAGCGTGGTGGCGGCGGGCACTGGCTGGGGATCGTGCAGGATGGGCGCGTTGTAGCGGCCCAAGTCGCCCGTGAAGACGACCCGCTCCCCGGTCGAGAGCAGCTCGAAGACGCACACCGCCGACCCGAGGATGTGTCCGGCTCGGACCATGGTGAGCCGGATGCCAGGGACGATCTCCCTCGGGCGCCCGTAGTCGATCGTCTCGCAGCGCTGGAGCGCGCGGTAGGCGGCCTCGACCGTGTACAGCGGCAGGGCGGGCGAGTGCTTCGAGTAGTGCGTCTGGTTCGCGTAGCGGGCCTCCTCCTCCTGCAGGTGCGCCGAATCCGGGAGCAGCAGGTGGATGAGGTCGCGCGTCCCGCTGGTGCAGAACACCGTCCCGGAGAAGCTCTCGTCGACGATGCGCGGCAGCCCGCCGGTGTGATCGATGTGCGCGTGGGTCAGGACGATCGCATCGAGCGACGACGCCGGCACGGGCAGCGGCCGCCAGTTCCGCTCGCGCCACTCCTTGCGCCCCTGGAACAGGCCGGCGTCCACCAGCACGCGCCGGCCGTCGTGCTCGAGCAGGAACTTCGACCCGGTGACCGTCCCGGCCGCCCCGAGGAACTGGATCGAAGCCATGGCTGCGGAGTGTAGCCGCGACCGGGACGGTGCACCGAGCCTCGCTGGCTACGGGAGGCAGCCGACGAAGTAGGTGATCTCGAGCGACTCGCCGGGTCCGGGCGCCGTCTGCTGATTGAAGACGATCGCGTTGGTGGCCGAGTCATACGCCCAGTTCGTCTGCGCGCCCTGCGTGGGCGGCACCGGCACGCCGTTCACCTTGACGGTGATCGGCTGGTTCACGTCCGGCGTGGAGTTGAGGAAGAAGGTCGTGCGGAAGCCGAACGCGGTCTTCCCAAGGCCCTGCAGCGTGGCCGCCCAGTTCTGGGTGCAGATCTCGTCCTTGACGCCGTTGGTCTGCGCCACGACGAAGGCGTACGTCCCATCGTCCGGGCCGCCGTCGTAGCCCGCGCAGCCCTGAGGCGGTGTGGGCGCGAAGCCGGCGATCGCGTTGAACGTGAACATGTTCGCCCGGTTGAAGCCTTTGATGTTGAGGAACGAGTTCACGTAGTAGCTGGCGGGCTGGCCGGACTGATCCGGTGCATCGGTGATCACCACCACCGCGAGGTTCGCATCCGGTCGCAAAAAGCCCGCGTTCTCTCCCACCGACAGCGGCGGCGTGAGCGCAGCCAGCGACGGCGCGAGGCCGGTCTCTGTCGCGGAGCCGTTCGTCCCGACCTTCACCTTGTCCTTGAACAGCTGCACCACGTTCGGGGTGGTGGGGGTGAGGACCTTCGGGTTGTTCGCGTCCCCGCGGAGCCTGCCCTTGTCGCCGGGCGGGATGCCCGGGATCGGCGGAAGGCCCGGGAGGGTGATCGGCGGCTCACCGTCGTCCATGTCGGTGGTGGTGACGCCGATGTGCCAGTCGACGTTCGCGCTGGTGGCGTACTGGATGAACGACGCGAAGTTGTTCGCGAGGCTGGTCTGATACGGCTCCATCGACCCCGAGTTGTCGATCGTCAGCAGCAGGTCCGCCTTGGGCTGTGCGTCCTGGGTGAAGATGTCCGTGTTCTGGCCGGCCGGATCGCCCTTGCCGGCGAGCGTCACGAGGTAGGTGACGGGCAGCCCGGTCTGGTGGACGTCGACCGCGATCACCCCGCTGTCCGAGCCCACGTCGATGGCCTTGTACTTCGCCTGGAACGTGACGGGCGTCCCGCCGGAGGGGATGGACAGCCCGCCCGTCGGGATCGGCGGGGTGGAGGTGAGGAAGAACTCGGGGCAGGGGCTCGTACCCGGGCAGTTGGGACCGCCGGGCTGCTGGCCCGCGCCCTCCCTCACGGAGATCTGGTCCAGCATCACCGCGCTCGAGCAGATGTTGTAGATGTTGAAGGTCCGCGTGGTCGACGAGCAGCCCGGCTTGACCGCGCCGAAGTCCTCGTGCGCCGGCGCGATGGTGAGGCAGGAGGGGCCCACCGCGGTGCTGAGCGGGACGGTGCCGCTGGGACGGGTCGGCGACGAGGCGAAGTACTGTAGCGTGCCGGTGAGGTTCACCACGGCGTTGGGGACCTGGCCCTGCGGCTCGACGCGGATCAGCGCCTGGAACGACTCGCCCGACTGCAGCTCCTTCGAGGGGATCGCGCCGCCCACCATGGAGTAGGCGGGGTCGGTCCCGGGCATCAGATCCACGCCGCTGATGAGGCACACGTCGCCCGGGTTGACGCCGTTGTTGTGGAAGGTGATCGGCACCTCCCGGTACGTGCCCGGCGTCACCAGCCCGAAGTTCACCGAGGCGGGCGTCACCGAGTAGTCACACGGCGGCAGCTGCACCGCGTCCGCGGCGAGGGTGATCTTCGTCTCCGGTTCGTCCGGGTCGTTGGAGTAGATGATGAGCTCCGCCTGCTTGGCGCCCAGCGTCTTCGGCGTGAGCGTGACCGCGAGGTCCATCAGGTTGGCCCCGGCCTTTGCCTGCAGGCCGACCGCGGGATCGTACGAGGGCGGGAAGCTGACGCTGAACTCGTCCGCGGCGGTGTTGCCGTTGGTCGGCGTGAGCTTGATGAGCGGCAGCTGCCCCGGCTCGCCCGAGGGGCTCACCTGCCCGAGCCTCAGGTTCGCGTCGGGGTTGGCGTCCGGCGGCGTCGAGCCGACGTTCATCACGGTGATCCGCCGCACCACCGAGGTCGGCGGGTTGGCGCTGGGGAAGTACGCGACCTTGCCGAAGTTGAGCGTGCCCGAGGGGATGACCTGGATGTCCGGGCCGCCGCCGAAGCAGGTCAAAGGGATCGCTCCCTGCGGCGTTTTGGTGAGCGGCGTGTTGAAGGTGAGGGTGCCCTCGCGGAGCCCGAGCTGCGAGGGGCTGCACACCACGTTCATGGCCCGCTCGCCCTGCGCGGGGACGACGAACTTCGTCGGATCCTGGCCGGTGTCCGCCTTCACCGCGAAGTCCGAGGGCAGCGACGACTGCACGTTGAACAGCTCGATGTCGCTGCTGCCGTAGTTCTTGAACACCACCTGGCGGTTGGCGCTGCTCCCCGGCTGGACGAACAAAAAGTCCAGCGAGGCCGGGGTCCACTCCAGCACCGTGTCCACGCCCAGGCCGGTGAGCGTCACATCCTTCGCCGGGCAGGTGGACGCCGCGCGGAGGTTCACCTTCGCCTCGTAGGCGCGCAGCTCGGTGGGGCGGAACTCGAATACCAGCTCGCGGGAGGCGCCCGGCTGCAGCGCCACCTCTCCGATGGTCTGGCCCGGCGCGTACTTGAACGAGGCCGCGTCCACGCCGGCGATCTGCCCGAAGAACGCGTTCGTCGCCGCCGCGGAGGTGTTGGAGAAGGTGATGGTCTGCGTTCCGGTCGCGCCGAGCGCCACCTTGCCGAAGTCGATGGTGTTCGGCAGCGCGCAGGTGTCGCTGGTCGCCTCGCCGGTGAGGGTGATGGTGGCGGTCTCCTCCCCCTCGCGGGTGCCCGCCGCCCGGAGCAGGAGCTTGACCGAGTGCGCCCGGGTCGGCGCCGGGACCGGGTGGAAGGTGATGTCGAACTCCGCCGACTCGGACGCGCCCAGGGTGGTGTCGCGGACGAAGCGCACGTCGAAGGACGCGTTGTCCATCGTGGCGTCGGCGATGTTCACCCCGTCGCCCTCGAGGTACTCGAGGCTCGTGAGGATGAGCTGACCTGTGCCCAGGTTCTTCACCACCATCTTCTTGGTGACCGAGTCGCCCACCGCGACGGTGCCGAACTCGTAGGTCGCATCCCGCGAGGTGACGACGTTCTGCTGCGCGTCGATCCAGACCACGCCGATCTCGCCGAACGACTTGTTGGTCTGACCTGTGCGCGCGCAGTCGCAGCCGGAGACGATGGTGACTGCCCCGAACACGGCCGCGGCGACGAACCCGAGCGAACGAAACATCATCCGGTCCTCCCCGGACGGACGGCCGGACGGTGATGGAAAACCGTCCGACCTCCACCCCGTCTGCGCACATGCTGCGCAAAATCGGTCGCGGAGGGTGCCGTGTGTGCCCATGTCGAGTCAAGTCGTCCAACGGGAATTTCAGATTTTGAGAATATTGAATAACACGCATGTTCCGGCTGCAGCGTGTCCATCACTCCTCTCGCAGCCGGCACCCTTGCCATTGATTTGGTAATGGAAGGTGTGCTTTGGTGCGCCGCCGTAAGCAAAAGGGGCATCACCTTCGAGGGGAAGTTCCATGGTCGCAAGAGCGCTCGTTGTGGGAGCGGCGGTGGGTCTCATCGCCGCCATCGCGTGTGGTCCGACTCAATCGGCGCGATGTCTGCCATCCAATTGCAACGGGTGCTGCGACGCGAAGACCGGCGTGTGCCGGGACGGCAGGTCGACCGCCGCGTGCGGTGAGCTCGGAGCGACCTGCGCGGACTGCACGCTCACGGGGCAGCTCTGCATTGACGGCGCGTGCCGCGGCGACACCGGGGGCGAGGACTTCGACGCCGGCGTGGACGCAGGGACCGACGCGGGCAGCACCGCGTGCGGGCCGTCCACCTGCACCGGCTGCTGCGGTTCGGACGGCGAGTGCAAGCCCGGCCTCGCGCCCGCGGCCTGCGGCGCGAACGGGGGCGTGTGCACCGAGTGCCCGAGCGGGATGGTCTGCGTGAACGGCAGCTGCCAGAACCCGTGCACCGGGTGCCACGACGCCGTCGGCAACTGCCAGCCGGGGACCTCGGTCTCCGCCTGCGGCGCCAACAACTCGCTGTGCGTGGCCTGCCAGCAGGATCAGATCTGCGACAACGGCATCTGCAAGAACACCACCTGCAGCGCCACCAACTGCCCCAACGGCTGCTGCAACGGAACCACCTGCGTGACCTCGACGAGCGATCAGCGGTGCGGCACCGGGGGCCAGGTCTGCATGGCCTGCGCGAGCGGTCAGACCTGCCAGAGCGGCGTGTGCACCGGCGGGTCGACGGGCGACGGCGGGTTCCCCGGATTGGACGGGGGCTTCCCGGGGCTGGATGGCGGCTTCCCCGGCCTGTGCAGCAACTGCACCTCGGGCTGCTGCAACCTCTTTGGCCCGAACGGTCCGGAGTGTGTTCCGTACGCGGACCAAAACATCGCGCTCTGTGGCACGGGCGGTGCCTTCTGCGCGCCGTGTGACATCTTCAGCGGTCAACTCAACTGCACGATGGGCGTCTGCAAGTGACGCTTCTGAGGTAAGCCCGCCGGCGAGGAGGTCTTCGCCATGAGCAAGCGGAAGATCGAGGTCGTCGGGGCCATGCTGGAGAAGGAGGGCGGGCGTTATCTCATCACCCAGCGCCCGCCGACGTCGTCGCTGCCGCTGTTGTGGGAGTTCCCCGGCGGGCGCGTGGAGGAGGGCGAGCGCCACGAAGACGCGCTGGCGCGCGAGCTGCGCGAGGAGATGGGCATCGAGGTCTCGGTCGGCGAGCGGGTGATGCACACGCACCACGAGTACCCGAACTACGAGATCGACTTCTCCGTCTACGCCTGCCGGCTGCGGTCCCCGGAGAGCGCTATCCAGCACCTCCGGGTGCACGACCACCGGTGGGTGACGCTGGAGGAGATGTCGACGTACCGGTTCCCGGACGCCGACGCGAAGACGCTCGAGAAGCTGCTCGGGCTGGAGCCGTGATCCGGACGTTCGCGCTGCTCGCGCTCCTCGGGGTTGGCGCGGCCGCCTGCAGCCGGCGCGACGCAGAATCGGGCGCGATGGTGGAGACGCCGCCGGGGCCCGAGGACGGCGCCTGCCGCCAGTACGATCCCACGCGGCACGCCGTCGGGACCACGCCCGCGGAGCTCTCCGAGCTCTCCGGCCTGGCCGCGAGCCACACGCACCCGGGCATCTGGTGGGCGCACAACGACTCCGGCAACGCCGCCGAGCTGTTCGCGATCCGGGAGACGGGCGAAGTCGTGGCGCGCTTTCCCCTCGCCGCGGACTACAGCGCAAAAGACGCCGAAGACGTGGCGGTGGGCCCGTGCCAGAGCGGCGACGAAGCGGAGTGCATCTACCTTGCGGACATCGGCGACAACCTCGAGTCCCGGCCACAGGTGCGGATCTTCGTGGCCCACGAGCCCGCCGAGCTGCGCGACGGACCGCTCCCCGCGACCGTGTTGACATTCACGTACCCCGACGGTCCGCACAACGCAGAGGCTCTCATTCTCAATCGCAAAAATGCGACCCTGTATGTGTTGACCAAAACCGTCGAATCGCTCGGTGACCTGTATCGGATAGACCGGCCCAGAGCCGGCGAGGTCGTCGAGGCGGTGAAGGTGGGACCCGTCCACAGCCGCCTTCCGTCGGATCACGTCAGCACCGCCGCCGACCTGCACCCGGACGTGCTGCGCCTGCTCATCCGCACTTACGACCGCGTGTGGGAGCTCCGGCGCGCGGGCGCGACGACCGTCGAAGAGCTGCTCGGGTCCGAAGCCGTGGAGATCCCCGGAGCGCCCGGCCAGCCCCAGAGCGAGGCGATCGCCTGGTCCGCGGACGGGAGGCACTACCTCATTGGCAGCGAAGGAAAGGGCTCGTCGCTGGTGCGGATCGACTGCCGGGACTGACTACTGCATCGAATTCGGCGTGAGCCGCCGCTTCGCCAACGCCTCCCGGATCATCCGGCGCTGCTGCTGGTTGCGAAGCTGGTGCCGCAGCTTCCGCGCGAGATCCTCGCGGCGGTACGGCTTGCTCAACAAAGAGACGCCCGGATCCAGCCGCCCGTTGTGGACGATCGCGTTCTCCGCGTAGGCAGACGTGAACAGCACCTCCAGATCCGGCAGCAGGGCCCGCGCCGTGCGCGCCAGCTCGGTGGCCCGGACCGGGCCGGGCATCACCACGTCGGTGAACAAGAGGTCAACCTTCACCCCGCCCTGTAACAGCGCCAGCGCTGCCTGACCGTCCGCGGCCTCGAGGACGCGGTAGCCGAGGTCGGAGAGCACGTCCACCACCGTCTCCCGTACGCTCGCGTCGTCCTCCACCACGAGGATCGTCTCCGTCCCGCCCTCCACCTCGAACGCCTCGCTCTCGTCCACCAGCGCCTCCAGGTGCTTCGCGCGGGGCAGAAACAGCCGCAGCGTGGTCCCGCGGCCGACCTCGCTCTCGATCTCCACGTGACCGCCGGTCTGCTTCACGAACCCGTAGACCATGCTCAGGCCCAGCCCAGTGCCGCGGCCTTCGCCCCTGGTGGTGAAGAACGGCTCGAAGGCCTGCTCCATCACCTCGGGGGTCATCCCGCAGCCAGTGTCGGTCACCGCCAGCTCCACGTATTCGCCGGGCACCACGTCCGGGTGCCGCTCCTGGTAGTCGCGGTCGAGCGTGACGTTGCGCGCTTCGATCGTGAGCAGGCCCTCACCCCCCATCGCGTCCCGCGCGTTGGTCGCGAGGTGCAGGATCGCGCTCTCCAGCTGGTCGGGATCCGCGAAGGTGTGCCACACGCAAGACTCGATCTCCCGGCACAGCTCCACGTCCTCGCCCATCGCGCGCAGCAGAAGGTCCTCCATGTCCGCCACGAGCGCGCCCACGTTCACCGCGGTGGGCTGCAGCGGCTGCTTGCGCGCGAACGCGAGGAGCTGGCTGGACAGGCGCGCGCCGCGCTCGGCCGCAGCGAGCGCCGTCTGGATCCGCCGGCGCATCCGTTCGTCCTCCAGCTCGCGGTGCAGGAGCTGGAGGTTCCCGGTGATCACCTGCAGCAGGTTGTTGAAGTCGTGGGCCACGCCCCCCGTGAGCTTGCCCACCGCCTCCAGCTTCTGCGCCTGGCGGAGCGCGGCCTCGCCCTCGTCCCGCGCGCGCGTGCGCTCTTGCACCAGAGCCTCGAGGTGCTCGCGGTGCACGTCGGTGACGTCGACCGTGTGCTGCAGGATGAAGGCGACCTGCCCCCGGCCGTCGAACAGCGGCGTGTGGGTGGCGCTCCACAGGCGCTGCGCCCGGCGCGCGCCCTGGGAGGCGTCCGTCGGGGCGACCCAGGGGATGAGCGCCAGCGTGTCGACCACGCCGTCGCGCAGCACGCGTTCGAACGACGCGCGCAGAAGCCGGGCGGGCGCGTGGCGCGGATCGTCGGGATCGTCCGGGAGCGCGTCGAACAGCGGGCGGCCGAGGAGGTCCTCGATCTTCGCGCCGGTGATCCGCCTCCAGGCCTCGTTGGCCGCCACGAAGCGAAGCTCGCGGTCCAGCACCATGTAGGCGTTGGGCGAGCGTGCGAAGAGCGTCTCGAAGTCGATGCCGGGACCCATTGCGCTTAGCGCGAGCCTACTGGCAGCGCCTGCGCGCGGAAGGGCGAACGGCCGGGTTCGCAAGCGGATGGTCAATTGGTCGTCGGATGCAGGGGCGCCCTGAGCGCTCGACGTACACCCGACGACAGCGCGCAGGGTCCGCGCGCACGCACGCCATGGCCGATCCGGGTGCCCACCCGTTGACGGACGGAGGGAGGTGCACATCTTGGTGTGCGGACTTTCACGCCCGGAATGCGGCCACCCGGCCGCCGTTCAGAGGGCCGAAGGACGGACGGGATGAACCCAAACACTCCAGGCGTGAACCCGCGCGGGAAGAAGGACAAGGGCCAGTCCCCAGGCAGAAGCCCTTTCCGCGCGTTCAAGTTCGGATCGCCGATCGGCTACCTGCTGCTGCTGGCGCTCGGCTTTCTGCTCTTCCGCAACGTCTTCCAGGACGTCGGCGTCCGGCGGGTGAGCTACAGCCAGTTCAAGAAGGGCGTCGAGGACGGGCTCTTCACGAAGGTGCAGATCAGCAACGAGGCGGTGAAGGGGTATCTGCCGCCGAACAAGGCCGCCACGGTGCGGGACGACAGCGGCTTCCGCTCCGAGCCCGCGCAGCTGCCGTGGATGGCGCACCGAGTACCCGGGGATGACGATCTCGTCCCGCTGCTCGAGCAGAAGCACATCGAGTACGAGGGCGTTCAGGACGGCGGGCTGTCGGACGTGCTCCTCGTCTGGCTGGTGCCGGTGGGCCTCGCGCTGTTGTTCTGGAGCGTGATGATGCGCCGGGTGGCCGGCGGCATCGGCCAGGGCCCCCAGGGCGTGATGTCGTTCGGGAAGACGCGCGCGAAGATCCACGCCGAGTCCGACACCGGCGTGGGCTTCAAGGACGTTGCGGGGATCGACGAGGCGGTCGACGAGCTCAAGGAGATCGTCGAGTTCCTCAAGACGCCGGAGAAGTTCCGCCGGCTCGGCGGGCGAATCCCCAAGGGCGTTCTTCTGGTGGGACCGCCGGGCACCGGCAAGACGCTGCTGGCGCGCGCGGTGGCCGGAGAGGCGGGGGTGCCGTTCTTCTCGCTCTCCGGCTCCGAGTTCGTGGAGATGTTCGTCGGCGTGGGCGCGGCGCGCGTGCGCGATCTGTTCGCTCAGGCCCAGGCCAAGGCGCCGTGCATCATCTTCATCGACGAGCTGGACGCGATCGGCAAGTCGCGCAACGCCGGCGTGATGGGCGGGCACGACGAGCGCGAGCAGACGCTCAACCAGCTGCTCGCGGAGATGGACGGGTTCGACTCCAAGCTCGGGCTCATCATCCTGGGCGCCACCAACCGGCCGGAGATCCTCGACTCCGCGCTGATGCGGCCCGGCCGCTTCGACCGGCAGGTGCTGGTGGACCGCCCCGACAAGCGCGGCCGCGAGCAGATCCTCCGGATCCACGTCAGGGACGTGAAGCTGGGGCCGGACGTGGATCTGAAGGCGATCGCCGCGCGCACGCCGGGCTTTGCGGGGGCGGATCTGGCGAACGTGGTGAACGAGGCAGCGCTCCTGGCCGCGCGCAAGAACCGCGACGCGGTGCTGCGCGCCGACTTCGAGGAGGCGATCGAACGCGTGGTGGCGGGGCTGGAGAAGAAGAACCGCCGCATGAACGACCGCGAGAAGGAGATCGTCGCGCACCACGAGGCCGGCCACGCGGTGGTGGGCTGGATGCTCCCGTACGCCGAGCGGGTGACCAAGGTGTCGATCATCCCGCGCGGGCTGGCGGCGCTCGGCTACACCATGTCGCTGCCGCTCGAGGACCGCTACCTCATGTCCACCGAGGAGCTGCGCGACAAGATGGCGGCGATGATGGGCGGCCGCGCGGCGGAGGAGCTCTTCGTGGGTGAGATCTCCACCGGCGCGGCCAACGACCTCACCCAGGCCACCGAGATCGCCCGGGCGATGGTGCGCGACTACGGGATGAGCCGGCTGGGCCCGGTGGCCTACGGCGATGGGCGCCCCAACAACTTCCTGCGCCAGGTCGGCGGAGGAGAGCCGCGGAACTACTCCGAACGCACCCAGCAGATGATCGACGACGAGGTGCGGGCGATGACCACCGAAGCCCTGGAGCGCGCGCGGCAGGTGCTGCGCGAACACAAGGACAAGCTGCAGATGCTGGCGGCCCGGCTCCTCGCGCAGGAGGTGATCGAGGAGGAGGAGATCAAGAACATCCTCGGTCCCAAGGTGCGCCCGCCGGACACGCTGATCCCGGATCGCGGCACCATGGTGGCGCCGCACGATCCGTCGCTCGAGGAGCCGGTGCCCGCGGTCAGCGGCGAGATGAACCTCAAATAGACCGGCCGTGACGTTCTGCCCGGGCGGCCGCCTCCTTCGGGGGCGGCCGCGCGCGTTTGTCACGCCTCGAGCAGGCAGCAGAGCGGGCCCGGCTGGATGTGAGGGATCACGTTTCAGAACGCCTGGGCTCCCCGCGTCAGCGACCCGGGCGCGAGCCGTTGGCCACGATTAGCTTTGAACGAGAGGACACCGATGGCGGACGCGAAGATCGGCAAGAGCTACCTGGCCCGGAAGGCCCTGTTCCAGAAGGGGCTCAAGGATGGGCGGCTCACCGTGCAGGAGATCGAAGAGGCGCTTCCGCCCGGCACGCTCACCGCGGCCGAGCGGTGGCTCCTGTACTACTCGCTGAAGGCCGCGGAGGTGGAGATTGTCGACGCGGTCACCGGGGAGGTCGACGCCGAGCCGCTGATCCCCCACGAGGGGGACGCGGCGCGCTGAATCCCCAGTGAAGGCGGCAGGTTGACAGGGTGGGGGCCCTGCTTACGTTGCGGCGCGTCCAAGGAGCTTTGTTTTCATGAGTGAACCGAAGGTCGACGAGGGCCGGGCCGTGGAGCAGCCACTCCCCGACACTCCGGCGCAGGCTGCCGCTTCCGAGCCTTTGCCCGAACCCGCCCCCGAAGCGAAGGCCGAAGACACCGGGCTGAAGGAGGAGGCCGCCGAAAAGCCCGAAGGCGCCAGAGGGCCCCAGCCGGAGCCCGAGGCGGCGCCTGCGGAGCCGGTGGAGACGGTGGAGTCGCTCAAGCTGAGCCTGGCCGCGGCGCACCGGCGGATCGACGAGCTGGCGCGCGCCATCCAGGCGGGGGAGCGCGATCGGGAGGCGTTCAAGCAGCGCCTGACCCGCGAGCGCGAGCGGATGATCGACGTGGAGAAGGGCAACGTCGCGCAGACCCTCCTGGAGGCGGTGGACGAGCTCGATCTGTCGCTCAAGTCCGCCAACGACGACAGCCCGCTGGCGAAGGGCGTGCGGATGATCCGCGACGGCATGCTGTCGAAGCTGAACACGCTGGGCGTGGAGCGGGTCGAGCTCATCGGCAAGCCGTTCGATCCCAACCTCGCCGAGGCGCTGGACATGGAGATCACCGCCAACCCGGAGGACGACCAGAAGGTCGTTGCGGAGATCCGGCCGGCGTACCGGCTCAAGGACCGCATCATCCGTCCGGGGCAGGTGAAGGTGGCCCGCTACGTGGAGCCGGCCAAGGCGTAACGAAGGCGGCGGCGCGGGCGGGCACGTGAAAGCCCGCCTGCGAAATAGTAAGCGGGGCGGCATGTTGCGTGGTCGCATGCACCGGCTGTTCGCCCTGTCGTTGTCGATCGCCGCGACGGCCACCGGCGCCGGCGAGCTGTCC
Organism: Myxococcaceae bacterium; assembly: GCA_019686135.1. Classification (GTDB taxonomy): domain Bacteria; phylum Myxococcota; class Myxococcia; order Myxococcales; family Myxococcaceae; genus JADGHL01. The sequence goes on from JADGHL010000005.1 coordinate 61,374, forward strand.
GACTGGATCGCCGCCCAGGCGCGCGCGCACTCGCAGCACCTGCAGGACGTGCAGAAGAAGGGTGGGGGGGGCGGATCGCTGTGGCGCGAGCGCGGCAGCGCTGGGCCGCTCCTCCCCGACTTCGTGCCGCCCACATCCCTGGCCCCGCTGGTGAAGGCGGTGAGCCCCGGTGTCGTGAACGTGAGCTCGCTCCTGGATGCGCCCTCCAGCGGGCTTCGGGGCGGCAACGCGCGGCGGTCGCTCGGCTCCGGGTTCATCATCAGCCCGGACGGTTTCGTGGTCACCAACAGCCACGTCATCGCGTCCGCGCAGTCGATCCTCGTGCAGCTGGCGGATGGGCGCGAGTACCTCGCGGATGTGGTGGGCCGCGATGCGTCCACCGACGTGGCGCTGTTGCGGCTGGAGGGGAGCCCGGGCGATCTGCCCACCGTCTACTTGGGGGATTCGGACGCCCTCGAGGTGGGCGACTGGGTGGTGGCGATCGGCAACCCCTTCGGGCTCGACCATTCGATCTCCCACGGGATGATCTCCGCCAAAGAGCGGGTGCTGGGGATCGGCGTGTTCGACGACTTCATCCAGACCGACGCGCTCATCAACCCCGGCAACTCCGGCGGCCCGCTGTTCAACATGCGCGGCGAGGTCGTGGGCGTGAACACCGCGATCATGAGCCAGGGCCAGGGGATCGGCTTCGCGGTGCCCATCAACATGGTGAAGGAGCTCATCCCCAACCTGCGCGACAACGGGAAGCTGGCGCGCGGCTGGTTGGGCGTGAACATCGTCGAGGGCGTGAGCGCGCACGGGAAGGGCGCGGTGGTCTCGGACGTGTTCCGCGGGAGCCCGGCGGCGCAGGCGGGCCTGGCGCCCGGGGACCGCGTGCTGGGCGTGAACGGCGCGACGGTGCAGAGCTTCCAGCAGCTCCTGCGGAAGATCTCCTTCCTCGCGCCGGGCACGCGGGCCACCCTCCTGGTGGAGCGTGACGGGCGACAGCTCGAGCTGACCGTCACGCTCGCGCAGCGCCCCTCGTCGAGGATGCTGCGGACGCTGGCCGAGGCGGACCGCGCGGACGCGCTCGGGTTGATCCTGCGCGAGCTCACTGCCGATCTGGCGCGGCCGCTGGGGCTCGAGCCGCGCAGTGGCGTGCTGGTGGCGGGCGTGATTCCGGGCAGCGCCGCCGAGCAGTCGGGGCTGCGCGCGGGCGACCTCATCACCGAGGCGAACAAGCGGCAGGTCCGCGCGGTGAAGGAACTGCAGGCCGCGGTCGAAGCCAGCGATGCCGACGCGGTGTTGCTGCGGCTGCGGCGCGGAGACCTCGTGCGCTACGTGGCCGTGCCGGTGCGGTAGCCCCGGTGCCGGTCGATTCCGCTACTTCCTGTCCGAGGTCCACAGCGCCACCGGTTCGCCGGTGCGGCCGATGGTCACGTAGATCGCGTCCACCTTCGCCTTGACCCCGTACATCTTTCCGCCGCCTTTCTTCGCCAGCGCCCACACGCCCTGCGGCGTGAAGACGACCTGGACCCGGAGCGAGCGGGTGGAGAACAGCCGGCTAATGGACATCGCGTTCCAGCCGGGAGGCACTCTCCCCTTCGCCTGCACGTACATCACGACCGGGTTGCCGTTGGCGTCGGTGTGGCGGGGTTGGCCGTGGGTCACCGCGTACCCGCCGGCGGCGAACAGCGGCGCGATGTTCACCGTGTACTCGCCGCGGACGGGGTCGTACGGACCGGGCTTGAGCATGTTCGCCTGGTCCTCGTTGATGATCATGTACCACTTCGACGTGTTGGCCTCCTTGCGGAACTCGGCGGCGCGCTCCCGGCACTCCGCCCCGGCCAGAAAGTCGCTGCACTCCCCGATGTAGTTTTCCAGGAACGATCCGAGCGAGCCCACCGGCCGGGCTGCGTCACGCAACTTCGCGAAGCGGGGATCCACGTCGGCGGACGCGAGCGCGGGGACGATCAGGATGGACAGGACGAAGGGGAGGGTGATTCGGCGCACGACGATCTCCGTTGAGTGAGTACGCCATCTTGCCACGGCCGCCTGCCTGGCCATGGTGCGTCATGGTGGATATTTTGACTACATCCGCCCACCCTCTACGCTTCCGGAGCATCAACGCTTTCGGAGGCAACGTTGCTCGAGACTGATCGCAGAAGGCATCTCCGCTTCGACAAAGTCTTCCCCGTCTACATCAGCACCGCCGACGGGATGAGCCGGGGCATCTGCCGCAACATCAGCGCGACGGGGATGTTCGTGGAGACACGGGAGCCGGCGCCGCTGGGTGGGCGTCTCAAGGTGACCTTCTGCGGCGAGGACGGCACGGAAATGACCTGCCTGTGCGAAGTCCGCTACCAGGTGGCCCTCTCCTACGGCGGGAAGGACGGCCGCGAAGGCAACACGCGCGGGATGGGCCTCCGCATCGTCGCCTACGAAGTGAAGGAAGACGCGCCGCTCCTCCTCATTGACCGCGAACGCGTCCTCCACTGACGTTCGTCGTGAGCAGTGAGTCGTTGGTGTTGGGCTTGGCCCGGCTGGGACGGATGACGGGCCGGGCTGAGGCCTCGGGCGTTCGTGGGCTGTGTGGTGTGCGGCGCTTCGCCCGGCTCCCGCCCACGACTCGCCGGAGATTCGGGCAAGTCGTGGCGCCGTGAGCCGCGTGTGATGTGGCGCTTCGCGCGGCCCCTCGACGATGGGCCCGAGCGCGAAGCTTGGGCCTCGTGGGCGGTTGGGCTCGTGGATTGCCGTTAAGGAGCAGTGGCTGCGGGTTGCGGGCCGAACCGCTCGAGATAGAGCTTCACGGTGGCTGCGCGGTCGGGTTGGGTCTTCTGCACCGGCGCCATCGCCACCGCCTCGTCGAGCCACCGCTTGAGGTCGGTCCGACGGTCGAAGCTCGCGAGCAGCGGGATGTGCGGGCGCACCCAGCCCCAGCGGAGCCAGAACGGCGCGAGGTGGAACGCGAGCAGCGACGGCCCGGAGCCGGTGCGCCGCACGGTCTCCTCCAGTTCGTCGAGCTCCCGCTCCACCAGCTCCGTTGGCTCGTACTTCGCCTCCCGGAGCGCCTTCATCACGGCGGGGGAGATCACGCCGTCGAACTGGATCATCGCCAGCCGCTGGCGTGCGCGCAGCCCGACGTCGCTGGAGAACGCCTGCGTGAATCTGCTCTTCTCGGCGACGTACTGCAGCAGCACGAACGATTCGTAGAGCTTGTGGTCGCCGTCCACCAGAAGCGGCACGCGCCCGGTAGGCGAGAGCTCGAGGAACTGCTTCGGCTTGTTCTTGAGGTCGATCTCGTGCAGGTCGAACGGGACCTGAAGGTGGGTGAGCAACGCCCGCACGCGCTGGGCGTACGGGCACCCGTCTGCGCTGTAGAGCTGGATCATGCGCTCACCTCTAACGCGACCGCTTCGCCGAAGCACGCGGCGCGGAGGCCCCGCGCCGGCCGCCTCCAGCGGACCGGTCCTGGACGCGCGGCGGCCGGATGTCGCCGCCGCGGTCGTTTCGAGCCGCCCGGGCGCTACTGCGAGAAGCCCTCGAGCAAGTAGTGCGCCTCGATGCGCTTGAGCGCGAGGATCATCGCCGCCGCCCGCGGATCGACCTCGCGGCCGATGCAGTAACGCCGGCTGTCGTGCATCTCGGTCTTGCGCGGGTTGTTGCGCTGGATGTCGCGGATGATGCGGTAGTTCCGCTTCATCGCGTGCTCGAGCCGGGCGTTGACCTCCGCCTCGGTCCAGGACTCCATCCGCTTGTTCTGGATCCACTCGTAGTAGCTGACCGTCACGCCGCCGGCGTTGCAGATGATGTCCGGGATGAGGTCGATGCCGCGCTTGAGCAGCACCCTGTCCGCTTCCGGCGTCGTCGGGCCGTTGGCGCCCTCCGCCACCAGCTTGCACTGCAGCGACTCGGCCACATCCCCCGTGATCTCCCCGCCCAGCGCGGCCGGGATCATCACGTCGCACTTGATCTTCCAGAAGTCGCTCTTCTCGATCTTCTGCGCGCCCGGGAACCCGGCCACGGTCCGGCGCAGGTTCTTCGGATCGTTCACGTAGGCGATGAGCGCCTCGACGTCGATCCCGTCGCCGTTGAAGATCGTCCCGTCGGCGTCGTTCACCGCGAGCAGCCGGCCGCCCAGCTTCGCGAAGATCTGCGCGGCGTGCGAACCGACGTTGCCGAAGCCCTGCACGCAGAAGGTCTTGCCCTGCAGCGACTCGCCCTTGTCCGCGTAGTAGTCCTCGATGGTGTAGACCACGCCGCGGCCGGTCGCCGCCGTCCGGCCCTCGGAGCCGCCGATCCGCACGTCCTTGCCGGTGACGATCCCGCGCCCCGCGTGCCGGTCACGCTCGCCGTCCATGTACTGGCGCATCAACAGCGCCATGATCTCGCTGTTCGTTCCCACGTCCGGCGCCGGGATGTCGATGTTCGGGCCGATGAGGGACTTGAGCTTGTACATGAACCGCAGCGTGATGGTCTGGAGCTCCTCCTTGCCCAGGGTCCGCGGATCGAGCTGGATCCCGCCCTTGCCGCCGCCGAACGGCACCTCGGCGATCGCCGTCTTCCAGGTCATCTCCGCCGCGAGCGCCTTGAACAGGTCCAACGACACCTCGCGGTGGTAGCGCAGCCCGCCCTTGTACGGACCGCGCGCCTGGTTGTGCTGCACGCGGTACGCCTTGAAGCGCTGCGACTCGCCCGGCACCAGCTGGTACACCTTGCCGTCCGGCAGCCGCAGGTGCCCGCGCCGGATCGACACGTCCGAACCCAGCAGCGCGCGCCCGTTGAGGATGAACTGCCCGTCCGCCAGCAGCTCCAGCCCGTCGGGGTTACGGACCTGGGTGACCGGCAGATCGGTGAAGTTCTTCGCCACCTCCGGTGGAACCGGCTGCAGCCGGTCCTTCAGCTTCACGGTGACGTAGAAAATGTGCTCGTAGTCCGGTTCCTCGAGCTCGAGACGCACGCGCTTGTCGAGACCGATCAGGTCGGCGGCGCGATGGAAGATCTCCATCGCCTCCGTGTAGACGGTCTTGCGCGGCTGCGGCGCGGGGGCGCGCATGAAGTTCTCTTCACTCGGCGGCATTGCAAACACTCCAGAAGGGGTTGGGAAAGCGCGGGCCCTCATACGCCCGGGGGTGCAGACGGTCAAACGCTGTTGGGAGCGATTCGCTTTCAATTCCGAGTGTTTACGCGACGCGTCGTAAGCAGCGCTTGGATCGCTCACAAGGCGCCGCGAGGGGCCGAGCGAGGGCTTTTTCGCCCGCCTCCGGATGTACCGGCGCCGGTCAGCTTCGAAAGGCCGGCGACGTCCACAGCGCGCGAGGTGGTTTGGCTTTGCGCGGCGCGGACAGTGTGGTACGTGGCGCGCGCTTTTCGCCGGTGTAGCTCAGTGGCAGAGCAACGGTTTCGTAAACCGTAGGTCGTCGGTTCAATCCCGACCACCGGCTCTTCGAAGGCCTCGCCCCGGAAACGTTCCCGGGCGGGGCCTTTCGTGTTTCGTGGCCATGGCGATGACTTCGACGAACCGTGCTCAGCGACCGGGCGAGCTGTGGACGCTCACCCGTTTGGCCGTGCCGCTCGCGGCGGCGCAGGTGGGGTTGGTGGCCATGGGCTTCGTCGACGTGGCGATCGTCGGGCGGCTGGGCCGCGTGCCTCTGGCGGCGGTGGGCCTGGGCAACGCGATCTTCCTCGCCTTCGCGGTCGTGGGGCAGGGCATGATGATGGGGCTCGATCCCCTGGTCGCCCAGGCGCTGGGCGCGCGCGATCGCGTGGGCGCGCGGCGGATGCTCTGGCAGGGGGTCTGGCTGGCGCTCGCGGTGAGCGCGGTGGTGGCGATCCCCATCGTGCTGTTGCCGCTGCCACTTGAGGTGCTCGGCGTGGCCTCGGACATCACCGCCGAGACGCAGCGGTACACCTGGCTGCGCGCGCTCTCGCTGCCGCCCATGCTGTTGTTCGTGGGCGTGCGGAGCTACCTGCAGGCGCACCGGATCACCTGGCCGATGGTGGTGTCGGTGATCCTCGCCAACATCGCCAACTTCTTCCTCGACGTGGTGTTCGTCTTCGGCGCCGGGTCGATCCCGGGCATGGGCGCCGCCGGCGCGGCGGTGGCCACGGTGATCGGCACCATGCTCCAGCTGGGCGTGCTGGGCGTGGGGCTCTGGACGGTGCGCGTGCCGGAGTTTTCGCGCGCGCTCCGGCGGATGGACCCGGCGATGATGAAGCAGGCGCTCTTCGTGGGCCTGCCGGTCGGGCTGCAAATGGGCGCGGAGGTCGGGGTGTTCGCGCTCGCCGGTTTCCTCGCTGCGCGCATGAGCGCCACCGCCGCCTCCGCCCATCAGGTGGCCATCACGCTGGCCTCGGTCTCGTTCTGCGTGGCGGTGGGCGTGTCGTCCGCGGGCGCGGTGCGCGTGGGCCACGGGATCGGCGCGGGGGACACCGGGGCGGCGCGGCGCAGCGGGCTCCTCGCGTTTGCGCTCGGAGGCGGGTTCATGGCGGCGAGCGCGCTGCTCTTTCTGCTCGCGCCGAGGTGGCTGGCGTCCACGCTCACCGATCAGGAGGACATCCTTCGGGCTGCGGTCCCGCTCCTGGCGGTGGCGGCGGCGTTCCAGATCTCCGACGGGTTGCAGGCGGTCGGCGCGGGCGTCCTGCGCGGCGCGGGCGACACGCGGTTCGCCTTCGTCGCCAATCTCATCGGTCACTACGGCGTGGGGCTTCCGATCGCGCTCTTCGCCGGGATCCGGCTCGGGCTCGGCGTGGAGGGCCTGTGGTACGGGCTCGCGGCCGGCCTCACCGCGGTGGCGCTTGCGCTCTTCGTGCGGTTCCTCAAGCTGTCGTCGAAGCCGATCGCCGCGCTCAGAAGCGACCGCGCCGCGCCTGCCGCGCACTGATGGCGCGGACCGGCACCTTCAGAGCGCAACGTGCGCTCCGGCCGATTCGTTCCGCTCCGCACCGACCGGGCGCTCGGGCACGACCGGCTCCGGGTCGACACCACCGTGCCTGCCGCTCGCCTTCCTCCTTCGTTCGAGCGGGTCGATCCGCCCGAGCGCCTCGACGGCGCGCAGGAGCGGGAGGTGACGACCCGCATTCACGCCGCCGATCCGGGCCGCGCCAGCGCCATGCCCCGGGTGCTGGCTGAAGCCGGGGCTCGTGCCCGTTCTGCCCAGGCCAGACATTCCCGGCGCCCACCGATGCCCTGCGCCGAAGGGATCGCGGTCGGCCGGTGGCACCGTCGACGTTTGCGAGGTGAGCATGCGCGGCACCCGGGCGGGAGCGAGCGATGGGGCGATCCGGTGGGCCGACTCGAGTTGCCGCCCGTTGCACCGCCGGCGGTCCGTCCGCTCAGCTCCGCGCTGTGGTGCCGGGCTCGCGGTCGGCGGCGAGCCCGTCCATGATCAACGACGTGAGCGCGCGCGGCACCTCCAGCGGGTTGCCGATCTCCTCGCCCGCGAAGAGCGCCGAGAGCAGCCGCTCCACCGCGCCGACGACGGCGAGCGCGCTGACGGCCGGGTGGATGCTCCGCCGCAGAAGCCCGTGCGCATGCGCCTTGCGGGTCAGCTCGATCGCGTAGCGCCCCACCATGTCCGAGATCGACACGACCGGGGTGCGCGCGCCGCCCGACGGTCCGCGGGACTCCTGCAGATACAGCCGCACGGCCCCCACGTGGCTGAAGACGATGTTGGCCATCGTTTCGCCGAGCGTGCGCCAGGCCTCCACCATCTTCGCCCGGTCGGTCTCGGCCTCGAGCGCGCGGCTGGCCTGTTGCATCGCCAATTCGATCTCCTCGCGGATCGGATCGAAGAGGTGGGCCACCAGCGCGGTCTTGTCCTCGAAGTACCGGTAGAAGCTGCCCTTCGCCATCCCGGCCGCCTGGGTGATGTCGTCGATCGTCGTGGGTTCGATCCCGCGCGCGAGGAACAGCTGCATCGCCGCGGTCGAGAGCGCGTTGATCCGCTCCCTGCGGTTGGTGTCCCGCACTCCGCCCGGCTGCCCGGGGCGCCGCACCGGGCGGGAGGGCGTCCGGCGCTCGACTTTGTCGCTCGCGTTCCTCGACTTCGGCCTGGCTTTGGGCATAATGTGACCGCTCAGTCAGTTTTTGTCTGCGAGGGGCAAGGGGGCCGGCGCAGACGGGAGGAGCGGGAGATGATCGGCATTCCCATCGGGTGGGTCTACACCAACGCGGGTGAGTGGCTCATCCACAAGTACGTGTTGCACGGGCTGGGCAAGAACAAGAACAGCTTCTGGAGCTTCCACTGGCACGAACACCACCGCGAGTCGCGGCGCAACGACATGCTCGACGCGCAGTACACGCGGCCGTTGTTCCGCGGCTGGGACGCGCAGACCCGGGAGGTGGCGGCGCTGATCGCCAGCGCGATTGCACACGCGCCGCTGTTCCCGCTGTTCCCGTTCTTCACCGCAACGGTGTGGGTACAGCACTGGCGCTACTACCGGATCCACAAGCGCGCGCACCTCGAACCGCAGTGGGCGCGCGAGCATCTGCCGTGGCACGTGGATCACCACCTCGGCCGCAACCAGAACGAGAACTGGTGCGTGACCCACCCGTTCTTCGACTACGTGATGGGCACGCGCCACCGCTACGTCGGCACGAGCGAAGAGGCGAGCGATCTGGAGCGCCGCCGTCAGCGCCGGTCCGCGCCCGCCGCCCAGGCCGAACCGGCCGCTGCCACGGGGTGAGCCCGACTACGGGCACCCGGCCAGCGTCATCCACGCCAGCCCGTGGCCCTGGGTGCCCACGAGCAGCGCGCCCTCGAGGAGCGCAAACGCACCGGACACGCTGCGTCGCGGAGCGGCGCCGAGGCGCGTCCACTCCGTGCCGTCTTCGGACGTCTGCACCGAATCCTTCGGCAGCGAGGGCTCGTGCGCGAACAACGCGTACAGTCGCGCGCCGTCGGTGCTGAACCCGGTGATCACGACATCGGACGGAACCGCCTTGCTGAGGTCGATCCACGAGGCTCCGCCGTCGTCCGAACGTGCGACCACCGGGCCCTTCGTGTCGTCGCTCTGGTTGCCGGCGACGAAGAGCGACTTGCCCGCGGCGACCACCGCTCCCAGCGTGGGGAAGGCGCCGCCGGTCTCCACGAGAAGACCCTCGCTCACGTCCTGCCAGCTCTGGCCGCCGTCGGTGGAGCGGAACAGTCCGCTGGAGGTCGAGGCGAAGAACGCGCTGTTCACGGTGGACAGCGCGTACACCTCCGGGAACGCGTCAGCACCGGCGGTCGGAAGCCCCGCGTTCGCAGCGGTCCAGGTCTGGCCGGCATCCGCGCTCCGGGCCATGCCGCTGGAGAGCCCGGCGATTACGATCTCGCCCTCTGCGGCAATCGCCCGGATTTCGAAGTACTGCTCGCCCTCGCGGGTCATCCGCGTCGGAAAGCCCTCGTTGGAGAGCGAGAACGAGACGCCGTCGTCCGTGGAGCGGAGCACGCCTTGGCCCTGCGTGCCGGCGAAGACGGTCGTACCGCTGCGGCCGAGCGCCCCGATCTTCGCGTCGGCCAGAAGCACCGGGCTGGGGGTGAAGGTCCGGCCGCCGTCGGTGGAGCGGTAGAGGCGATCGGTGCCGGTGCTGACGATGAGGCGCGGGCCCTCGCCGCTGATCGCGCGCACGGTGGCGCCGTTGAGTCCCTGGTTCGACGGCGCGAGCGAAGTGCCGCCGGGATCGGAGCGCCACACGCCCTCCGGCGTGCCCACGTAGAGCCGTTCGCCGTCCGAAGCGAGCGCCTGTCTGCGCTGCCCGGCGCGGTCGATCGGATCGCCCAGGCGCGTCCAGTTTGTGCCGTCGTCGGTGCGCCAGACGCCGTGGGGGAAGGCCGCGACGATCGACGGAGCAGGGCGGAGGATCGCATCCGGCCCAGCCGATTCGCCCGGGGGCAGCGCGATGGCGGTGAACGAGTGGCCATCTGCCGACATGTAGAGCGCGCTGTCGGTGGACAGCGCGAAGCCCGCACCGGCTGTCCAGACCTCGCGGATCTCCGGGGCCGGCGGGCTGAGGAGGGCCTCCGTCCACGGGCCCTGGCCTTCGCGCCCCCACACCTGCGTGCCGTTTCCGCTCACCGCCACTTCCACGCCGTCGCGCGAGGCAAAATCGCGCACGCCCGCGGGCGCGTCGACGGGTGACCACACGCCGGTCATGGAGTCGAAGCGGAAGACGTTCTGATCCGGCGCCGTGGTCACCAGAAGCGGCTCGTCGCCGTCCGTCACCAGGACGCGCGCCTCGAAGTTCGCGGGGAGCCCTTCTCCCGACGGGAACCACACCTGCCCGTCCTCGGAGGAGTAGGCGATGCTGCCGTCGCCGTCCTCGACGATCGCCGCAAGGCGCGTCCGCCCGGCCGCCACACCCACGACCTCGAGGTTCTCCAGCGCCGCCGACGCGCTCCACGTCTGGCCCGAGTCGGTGGAGTAGAACAACCCGTTGCCGGTGCCGGCGATCACCCGGTCACCGAACGTCGCCATCGTCGTGACGTCTGCGCTGTCGATGCCTGCGGCCCAGGTGATGTGACAGCCGCCGTCCGGCAGGATGGGAATCACCGGGCCATCGATGCCGCCGTCCGTGGCCGGGCCGCCGGGCAGGTCCACGCCGGCGTCGTACGACGGGAACTCCTGGCGCCCCAACTCGGTCGTGCGGGTGCAGCCCCAGAGCGGAACGGTGGCGATCAGCAAAGCGCACGCAACGCGCGTGGGGCGGGCACGCGGATCGCCGACGCCGGGAGCTTCACGCATCTGCCGCATGGCTATTGGCCCTCCTCGCCGGGATCGGTCGTGCGCATCGCCTCGAGGAGGGCGGCGCGCCAGGCACGCACCTCCTCCGCGCGCGCGTCGTCTGGGAAGCGCTTCAGGAACCGATCCGCCTCGTCGATCGCCGCGCCGCGATCCCCGCGCTCCGCGTGCGCGGACATCAGCGACAGACTGACCTCGGGCGCAAAGAGGCCGTCAGGGAAGCGCGCCTGGTATTGCTGCCAGCGGGGTCGCGCGTCGAGCCCGGCCGCGGTCTCCTTCAGGCCCAGGGCGAACAGCGCCGTCTGCGCACCCAGCCCATTGCCGCGCGACGCCTCGACCAGGCACGCCGTGCGCGCGGATTCCGTCGCGGGGGCATCGCACCGCGTGGCGGGCGCGTGGATCTGCAGCGGGGGCAGCCGGAGCGCGGCGCGGTCTTTGGGCCGGCGGAGCCGCGCATCGTCCGCGCGCACCTGTTCGCCGCTGCCGAGCATGACCTTCCTTCCGGAGTCGCCGCGCACCGCCACCTCGCCGCCGAAGCTCTGGACCGAGGTGACGCCGTTCTCGACGGCCACGAGGAACCGCGTGCCGGCCACGATGAGCGATCCATGCGGCGTGACGAAGGTGATCGGCTCGCCGTGTCCGCTGACTTCGATCCTGCCTGCGTCGAGTCGGACGGTGCCGTCCGCAACCGTGTACTGCGCGCCCGCGGCGACCCGCAGCACCTCTCCGGAGTCCAGAAGCCGCTCCGCCGCCCACACGTCGCCGGTCACTGCATTCGGAGTGGAGGCGCGCGGCGCCGTCGTCCTGCTCGGCCAGAGCAGCGCGATCGCCACCGCTGCGGCCACGAGCGTGCCCAACCCGAAGGCGCCGAGGGCGAGGGGCGACCGCCACCGCCGCTTCGACGGGACCGCCGCATCGGCGATCCGCCACCAGCCGAGCGCGCGCTGAGACGTGGTCCACGGCTCCACCTGCCGCGCCTCCTCCAGCAGCTGCTGCAGCGCCGCGCCCTCCGGACCGGGAGGGGGTGCCTTCCGCCAGGACTCAGGCTGCATGGCCGGCTCCTCGCTGCAGGTTGCGTTGGAATTCGCGGCGCGCATGGTGCAGGCGCGTCCAGACGGTCTTGAGCGGACAGCCCACGATCTGGGCGATCTCCTCGCCGCTGAGGCCCTCGAGCTCGAACAGGATGAACACGGTCCGCTTCTTCTCCGAGAGCGGGTTCAGCGCCGCGTAGACCCGCCGCTTCGCATCGCTGGCGTGTACCGCGTGCTCCGGGGTGAGGGCGTCGGCGATGTCCTCCGCAGACTCCAGCCCGAAGAAGCGGCGGACGCGTGCGCGGCGGCGGGCCGCCTGCGCGACCCGGACAGCGACGCCATAGAGCCACGCGCGCGGTTCGGGGTTGTCGACGAACACGTCCGTCCGGCGGAGCGCGACCAGGAACACCTCGTGGAGCAGATCGTCGGGGTCGATCCCCGGTCCCGCGAGGCGGGCCAGCGTAGCGCGGATCCACGGCCCGTGCTCTTCGTAGACCCGCTTGAGAACGGTCAGATCGCCCTGGGGAGCTCGAGCGCGCCTGGGGTCTGCTGGGAGCGTGGGGGACACGGAAGTGGTCATGGCGGCGTCGGTTGCGCCTTTGGACCCTTCCTGTTCCGGGAGGCTGTGTTGCTTCATGGCGCCGCCCACCCGACGCCGATCCCGGCGCGGACACCGGCCGCGGGGAGGGTCGTCACGGTCCCGAAGGGTGCAATTTCGAGGGTTTCGGTGCGCAGGCGGAGCTCCCCTCCAGCGAACAGCGTGAAGAAGAATCCGCCCATGACCTCCTGCCGCCACTGTACGGAGCCGGTGAGCTCCGGATCGAAGAGGATCACCGCCCGGTTGACGGTGTAGCCGCTCGAGGAAGCGGCGATGCGCTGCATCCCGAGGCCGCCGCACAGCTCGAAGCCGTGCGCGCCGGGGGCGTGGAAGGCATACCGCACCACGGCATCGAGGGCGGCAAGCTCCGCCTGAACCTTCCCGGGGAAGCGGCGATGGACGCGGGGCGTCTCGGCGCGGCCCTGCAGCCCGGCGAAGAAGCGAGAGCCAAGCGCGGTCTCGACCTGAATGCCTCCGGCGAGCGTGGCCGCCGTGCTCGCGGTGATATCTCCTGTGCGTCCGATCAGCGCACCCTCGGCGGCGAAGACGAGCACGGTGAGAGGTGCGGAGCGTGAAAACGCGCCGGCGTCGGTCGTGGGTGGTGCGTCGTGGTGGAGCGGCGCCTGGCGCGGCTCGGCGGGCGACGTGTCCCGCGGGGGAACAGCCCGTGGTCGGAGTGCAGGCTCCGGGCTGTTGTGGGTGGTGAGCGATGGGTCGTGTTGCAGCGACGCCTGGCGACGCTCAGCTGGCGAGACATCCTCCGCGTGCTGTGCGTTCGGTGGGGCAGACAGCTCAGCGACGATCGTGGTTCGGGGATTCTCGGACGTGGATGTCCCCGCGCTCGCGCTGAGGTCGGTCGCGCGGACGTCCGGCGCCAGTGTCGTCGCTGCGTCGTTGGCGCGGGTTGCGGTTCGCACGGAGTCCGTCGCGCGCGTACCGGGATTCGCTGCGCCATCCGTCACCGTCCCCGGCGCGATGAACGCGCTGTCAGGTGCGGGGAGGCCTGCCCTCGTCACAGCCGCTGACGTGGCGCTGGTCCGTGTGGCGGCGCTCGCCGAGTCGGTGAACTCGGGAAGCACGATCGTGGCGCTCGCGTCGGCGCTGGAGGAACCCGCACCGTCCTCATCGTCGGGCGGCGCGTGGATGGGATCCGCGCGTGCTGCCACGTGGCCTTGCGTCGCGGTGGTCGGGCTCTCAACGCCGGAGGAACCTGCTGCGCGCGCATGAGGCTTCGCGTGAGAGGTATCTGCGCGCACCGCCGCGTTGTGTTTCGCTGTGCTGGTCGCGCTCGTGGCGGCGGCCACGGTCGCGCCTGCGATGTGCCGATCATCAGAACGCCGCGCGTGGGCGGTTGCTGCGAGGGCCACCACGCTCCCTTGCCTCCCAGTGGTCGCGCTCGCGGTGGCGCCGCTCGATGAGGCGGCGGCGCGCTCGCCGACAGCCTGGACCACGTCGGACGTTGAGTGGGTTCGTCCGTCCTGCGTCGGCGTTTGTTCCGGGAGTCGGGCGGTCGGGGCGGCGGGCTCGGTCGGCGGCGGCGTCGATTCGCGTTGGTCGTCCGGAGGCGGCGGCGTGGTGAGGCGCGTGTTGGCCCAGCTCCGGACCAGAAGGGCGATCGCATCGGGCATCGAGGCGCAGTCGCGCGCGTCCAGCGACCGCGCCATCGGCCTCGCGCCGTCCGCCACGGAGTAGCGCACGAACACGTGATGCCTGCCGAGCCGCCGGATGTACACGGTGCCGCCTTCGGCTGGCGCGAAGGTGCGCAGGGCGGCCGCGAGCGCCTGGGGCGTGGGGCAGTCCGGCCTTGGGCCTTCATAGATGGCGCGCGGGGCCGCAGACGCCGCCGCGCACAGCACCAGTGCGGCGATCGACAGCGTGCGCGCGACTGCCCGAACCAAGAGCCCGACTCCTGCGCCTCCGGCCGGCGCGCATGACCGGGGCAGGATGCCAGCGCGATCCCCGCCCGGCAACGCACCTGGCTGGTGGGCCGCGCGGTGGACGAGCGGGCTTCAGCGCCCGCACGCGTGCGGCTGGGCGCTTCCACCCGCTTCAACCGTATTCCGCCCTTGGCAGCCTCCGATCGAGCGGCGATGTTCATCCTCGATGAGCCCCCGACGCACCATCGTGATCGGCGACGTCCACGGTTGCCGCGAAGAGCTCGAGGCGCTGCTCGCTGCGTGCGAGGTCTCGAAGGACGACGAGGTCGTCTTCGTTGGCGATCTGGTGGCCAAGGGCCCGGACTCGCAGGGCACGGTCCAGTTGATCCGCGAGCGTGGCTTTCATGCGGTCCTGGGGAACCACGACGCGCACGTGCTGCGGATCCGCGCCGGAACGCTCGACAAGCCGCCGAAGGAGACGCACGCGGCCGTCGCACGCCGTCTCACCGCCGCGGACTGGGCCTTCCTTGAAGCGTGCCCGCTGTATCGGCGGCTGGATCCGGCGCTCGGTGCCATCGTGGTGCACGCGGGCTTCGTGCCGGGCGTGCCATTCGACCGGCAGGAGCGCGATGCGATGATCAACATCCGCAGTCTCCGGCCGGACGGGACGTGGTCGCGGAAGATCGACGACGGGGTGCCCTGGGCTTCGAAGTGGCCGGGCCCGGAGCACGTCATCTTCGGCCACGACGCGATCCGCGGGCTACAGCAACATCCGCACGCCACCGGACTCGACACGGGGTGCGTGTACGGCCGCGAGCTCACGGCGCTGATCCTCCCCGAGCGGCGGCTGGTCCGGGTGAAGGCGAAGCGTACGTACTCCGATCCCGGGGCCTGAACCGGACACTCCGAGTGGACAGTTTCCGGTCACCCGGTGCGTTGACAGCGCCCGACCCCGCCCGTATCAACCAGACCTCGCCAGGGGTGCCGCGCGCGCTGTTCCGCTTTCCTGCGCGCGGCTGAGAGGGCCAATTCCGGCCAACCCTTCGAACCTGACCCGGTTTGGACCGGCGTAGGGAGGCAGCATGAGCCAGTCATCTCCGTCATCGAAGAAGAACGCGCTCCGCGTCGACGCCGAGGCGCTCGCCGGAATCACCCGCGGGCCGCTCCCGGCCTCGAGGAAGATCTACGTCGAAGGACGGCTGCACCCGGGCGTGCGCGTGCCCATCCGCGAGGTGACGCAGACACCCACGCGTTCCGGCCACGGCCCGGGCGCGAAGGAGACGCCCAACCCTCCGTTCTACGTGTACGACTCGTCGGGGCCGTACACGGATCCGGCCGCGACGATCGATCTGCGGAACGGCCTGCCGGCAATCCGCGCAGGTTGGATCGCCGCGCGGGGCGACACGAACGAGCTTGCGGACGTCTCCAGCGAGTACGGCCGGCAGCGGGCGAAGGATCCGCGGCTGGATGCGCTCCGGTTCCCGCGCCGGCGCGCTCCGCGCGTGGCGAAGCCGGGCGGCAACGTCACGCAGATGCACTACGCGCGCAAAGGCATCATCACGCCGGAGATGGAGTTCGTCGCGCTCCGCGAGAACCAGAAGCTGGTCTCGGGGGAATACGGCGCGCAGCACCCCGGCAACCCGCACGGCGCCGTCATCCCGCGGGAGATCACCCCCGAGTTCGTCCGCGACGAGGTGGCGCGCGGCCGGGCGATCATCCCCGCCAACATCAACCACCCGGAGCTCGAGCCGATGATCATCGGCCGTCACTTCCTGGTGAAGATCAACGCGAACATCGGCAACAGCGCGGTGTCCTCGTCGATCGAAGAAGAGGTCGAGAAGATGGTGTGGGCGATCCGCTGGGGCGCCGACACGGTGATGGACCTCTCCACCGGGAAGAACATCCACGAGACCCGCGAGTGGATCCTCCGCAACAGCCCGGTGCCCATCGGCACGGTGCCCATCTACCAGGCGCTGGAGAAGGTGGGCGGCAAGGCGGAGGAGCTGACCTGGGAGCTGTTCCGCGACACGCTGATCGAACAGGCCGAACAGGGCGTGGACTACTTCACCATCCACGCCGGCGTGCGGCTGGCCTTCATCCCCCTCACCGCGAAGCGCGTCACCGGTATCGTCTCGCGCGGTGGCAGCATCCTCGCCCGGTGGTGCCTGGCGCACCACAAGGAGAACTTCCTCTACACGCACTTCGAAGAGATCTGCGAGATCATGAAGGCGTACGACGTCTCGTTCTCGCTCGGCGACGGGCTGCGGCCGGGGTCGATCGCAGACGCCAACGACGAGGCGCAGTTCGCGGAGCTGCAGACGCTGGGCGAGCTGACGCAGATCGCCTGGAAGCACGACGTGCAGGTGATGATCGAGGGCCCGGGCCACGTCCCGATGCACCTCATCCAGGAGAACATGACGAGGCAGCTCGCCGTGTGCCATGAGGCGCCGTTCTACACGCTCGGGCCGCTGACCACGGACATCGCCCCCGGCTACGACCACATCACCTCTGCCATCGGCGCGGCGATGATCGGCTGGTTCGGCACGGCGATGCTCTGCTACGTCACCCCGAAGGAGCACCTCGGGCTGCCGGACAGGGACGACGTCCGCGACGGGGTCATCGCCTACAAGATCGCCGCCCACGTGGCGGACCTCGCCAAGGGCCACCCGGGCGCGCAGGCGCGCGACAACGCGCTCTCGAAGGCGCGCTTCGAGTTCAGGTGGGCGGACCAGTTCAACCTCTCGCTGGATCCGGAGAAGGCGAAGGAGTTCCACGACGAGACGCTGCCCGCCGAGGGCGCCAAGACTGCCCACTTCTGTTCGATGTGCGGCCCGCAGTTCTGCTCGATGAAGATCACCCAGGACGTGCGGGCGATCGCCGAGGAGAAGGGCGTGTCCGCGGAGGCGGCGCTGGAGTCGGCCCTCGCGGAGAAGAGCGAGGAGTTCCGCAAGGGCGGCGGCGAGCTCTACCGGTAGGTCCGCCGGGCGGCCTCAGCCGCCGATCCCCATCATGGAGAGCAGGGCGCCGGTCGCCTGCGGATCGTTGAACCGGTGTCCCTCCTGCTTCTCGCCGAGCGCGCGGCGGATTGCCCAGGCGAGCTCCTCGTCCGAAGCGCCGCCGCGGACGAGCTGTGCCAGGGGCACCTGGCTCCGTCCGCCCAGGCAGCTGCGCAGCTCCCCCTTCGCGGACACGCGCAGGCGGTTGCACCCGCCGCAGAAGTTCTCGGTCATCGGCGAGACGAAGCCGACGCGGCCCGTGGGCGCGCGCAGGTAGCGGGCGGGGCCGCTGGTGTCCTCCTTCGGCGCATCGTCCGGCTCGAGGGCAATGCCGGCCTGACGGATCGACTCGATCAGCGTGCGCGTGGGGACGCCTTCGCCCCGGCCGAAGGGCATCAGCTCGATGAAGCGCGGCGTGTACCCGCGCTGGTGCGCGTACCGGATGATCGCCGGCGCCTCGGCGTCGTTGACGCCCTTCATCACCACCACGTTCAGCTTCTGCGAGGCGAACCCGGCGGTGGCGGCGGCGTCGATCCCGCGCAGCACGTCCGAAAGCTCGCCGCGTGGGGAGATCCGTCGGAAGGTGGATTCGTCCAGCGTGTCCAGCGACACGTTCAGCTGCGAGACGCCGGCGTCGCGCAGAGGCGAAGCGAGAAGGGCGAGGCGCGAGGCGTTGGTGGTCATCGCCACGTGGGCGACGCCGGGGACGCGTGAGACGCGGCGCGCGATGTCGACGATGTCCGGGCGCAAGAGCGGCTCGCCGCCCGTCAGCCGCACGCGGCGAAGACCCATCCTCGCGAACACCCGGGTGAAGCGCTCCAGCTCGTCCGGGGTGAGCAGATCCTTCGTTCCGCCCCAGTGCGCCGGCGAGCAGTAGGCGCAGCGGAAGTTGCACCGGTCGGTGACCGACAGCCGCAGGTAGGTCATCACCCGGCCCTGTGCGTCGCACAACGGCGGCGCGAGCACATCGCGTGCTTTGGGCAAAGGACGCGCGGCGGTGGGGACGGGAGGCGTCATCGCGTCCCGCACATATCGACGGACGGGCGAATGTGCACGTTCAGGCGTTGCCGCCGGTCTGCTTTCTGCCGTCGTCCGCGAGCGGCTCGGCGGCGAAGTCGGAGATCTCCTCGTCGTCGTCCCGGGTCTCGGGGACGGCCGCCAAAGGGGCGGGCTTCTTCTCCGCCGCGGCCTGCTTCTCGGCGATCATGTCCTTCTTGATCTTCATCAGCCCGAGCTCGCCGATGGCGTTGAACGCGCGCACCACCTCGGGGTCGAACTGCGTGCCGGCGCAGCGGTTGATCTCGGCGATCGCGTTCGCGAAGGTCGTCCCCATCCGGTACGGGCGGTCGCTGGTCATCGCGTCCAGCGTGTCCGCGACTGCGAAGATCCGCGCGCCGATGTGGATCTCGTTCTTCGTCAGCGCCCGCGGGTAGCCGCCGCCGTCGTAGCGCTCCTGGTGAGAGAGCACGATGGTGGCCGGGGTGCTGAGGAAGGGGATGGCCTGGATCATCTGGTAGCCGGTCTCCGGGTGCTTGCGCATCTCCTTCCACTCTTCGGGCGTGAGCTTGCCGGGCTTGAGCAGCACAGCGTCCGGCACGCCGATCTTCCCGATGTCGTGCAAGAGCGCGCCGCGGCCGATCTCCTCCAGCTCCTGGCCCTTGATCCCCATCTTCTCGGCGATCGCCACCGTGTAGCGGACCACGCGCTGGGAGTGATCCGAGGTCTCGTGCTCGCGCGCGTCCAGCGCCGCGACCAGCGCCAGCAGCGTGTTCTGATAGGTGGTGGCGATGTCCTTGAGCGCGTTGCGCAGCTCGGTCGTCCGATCCCGGACCTTGCGCTCGAGCTTCTTCTGATAGCGCTTCCGCGCCAGCTCGACGCGCCGTTTGGCGAGCGCCCGTTCGATCGCCCGGATCAAGTCCGTGAGCTTGGGCGGTTTGAGCAGGTAGTCGACCGCTCCGCGACGCAGGCAGTCGACCGCTGCCTCGGTGTCCCCGAAACCGGTGAGCATGATCACCGCGGTGTCCGGGTAGCGGGCGCGGAAGTGTTCGAGGAGCCAGAGCCCGTCCTTGCCGGGCATCTTCATGTCGCTGATGACCAGCGGCGTCTCTTCCTGCGCGGCCAGATCCAGGGCCATCTCCGGGCCCGTGGCGACCACACAGTTGTACCCCTCTTCACGGAGCAGGACCGAGATGACGTCCCGGACCGACTCGTCGTCGTCCACGATTAGGATGCGGGGAGGGGCAGGAGGGGTGGCTTCCACGGTTGGCGATTGTAGGGGTTTTCCTTCCCAGGCCGCCACCGTGTAAGCGGGAGTCGCACGGCCCACGCGACAGTCCGGAATGGCAGGTAGCAAAGCGGCCGGACGTGCGCGTTCAACGTGCCGGACGATCGAACCGGAACGGCGTGAGATCGACCGTCGTCCGCTGTCCGAGCACCGCCTCGGACACGACGCGCGCGGTGATCGGCGCGAGCAGGATCCCGTTCCGGAAGTGGCCGGACGCGAGGAAGAGATCCTTGAGCGGCCCTTCGCCGAGGTAGGGCAGATGATCGTCGGTGTACGGCCGGAGCCCGGCCCAGAACGAGGACACCGGCGCGTCGGCCAGGTCAGGGCACAGCGCGATCGCCATCGTCAGGATTCCTTGCAGGCCGCCGGCGGTCACCTGCTTCTCGAAGCCGACCAGCTCCATCGTGGAGCCCGCCAGCACCCGTCCGTCCAGGCGCGGGACCAGGTACCCCGCAGGCCCGAAGAGGACGCGCGAAAAGAGCGGCACGCGCAGCTGGAGCTCGACCATCTGACCGCGCGCGGGCCGCACCTTCTGCGGATCGATGCGCGAACCGTGCACGAGCCCCGTCCACGAGCCCGCGGCGATCACCACCGCGCCGGCGTGCAGAGGTTCGCCGTCGACGTCCACGCCGAGCACCCGGTCGCCCTCGGTGAGGAGGCCGCGGACGTAGCCGGTGCGGAACGTCGCTCCCGCGCGCGCCGCCGCCGTCGAGAGCGCGCGGACCAGCAGGCGGTTGTCGACCTGGTGATCGTCCGGGAAGTGCGCGGCGCCCAGCACCCTGTCGGAGAGCGCCGGCTCGAGCGCCCGCGCCGATCGGCCGTCCATCAACTCGGCGCGGAGCCCCTGCGCCTTCTGCCAGGCCACGGTCGCCTCGAGCCGGTGCAGCGCCGCCTCGTCGAACGCCGCCTGGAGCAGGCCGCAGGGGAGGTACTGGATGTCGATGCCGGTCAGCTCGCGGAGCTCCTCGGCGAGCTTCGGGTACATCGCGCGGCTGCGCAGGCACAGCTCCAGCATCGGGCCGGGGCCCTCGGATTCCATCTGCGGAGCGAGGATCCCGCCGGCGGCGCTGGAGGCTTCGGCGCCGGGGATCGACCGCTCGAGCACCGTGACCTTCGCGCCCGCCTGCGCGAGCCGCAGCGCGATGCCGCAGCCCATCACCCCGCCGCCAATGATCAGCACGTCCTTCATGGATGTCTCACTCCCCGTCGCGCGCTGCGCCCGCATCCGGCGGGCCGTGAAGCGTCACGTCCACCACGCCTGAGCGCAAGGACGCTTCTTTGCCCGGGTGGGTGGTGCACCACAACCGGACGAAGAGCACCAGCGCGAGGATCATCAAGAGCAGCGTGCGCAGGGGGAATCGCTTCAAGCAGCGCTCCTTCTCGCCGCACAAAACACGTTGCTTCACCCGTGTTCCACGGCTAATTGCCGCACGACTTCAGCTCTTCAGCGGAGGCATCAGGTGGCGGACGTGTTCGACGTGGTGATCATCGGTTCCGGCCCGGCCGGCTACGTGGCGGCGATCCGGGCGGGGCAGCTCGGGCTCAAGACGGCGATCGTCGAGCGCGACGCGCGGCTCGGCGGTACCTGTCTGCACCGCGGGTGCATCCCCACCAAGGCGTTGCTCTGGTCGGCCGAGCTCTACGCGCACATCACGCACGCGGCGAAGTTCGGGATCGACCTCAAGGAACCGAAGATGAACTGGGCGCAGGCCTTGGCTCACAAGCAGAGCGTGGTCAACAAGGGCGCCAACGGCATCGACTTCTTGATGAAGAAGAACAAAGTGACCGTGGTCAAGGGCACCGGCCGGATCGCCGGCCGGGGCAAGGTCGAGGTCACCGCCGCCGACGGGAAGAAGCAGACCCTGGACACGAAGAACATCGTGATCGCCACGGGGTCGGTGGTGAAGTCGCTGCCGAACGTGAAGATCGACGACAAGCGGATCCTCTCCTCGGACTCGATCCTGGAGATCAAGGAGATCCCGAAGTCGCTGATCGTGCTCGGGGCCGGCGCGGTGGGCGTG
The DNA here is from genome assembly GCA_019686135.1 of Myxococcaceae bacterium. Lineage (GTDB taxonomy): Bacteria > Myxococcota > Myxococcia > Myxococcales > Myxococcaceae > JADGHL01. The sequence goes on from JADGHL010000005.1 coordinate 82,885, forward strand.
GAGTTCGCGTCGATCTTCAACCACGTCGGCACGCAGCAGGTGACGATCGTCGAGTACATGCCGCACCTGCTGCCGATCGAGGACGAGGACATCTCGAAGGAGCTGGAGAAGCAGTTCCGCCGCCGGAAGATCGACTTCCTCCTCGGCGCCCGGTTGGAGAAGGTGGACGTCACCGACACGGGCGTGCGCGCGACCGTTCAGGTCGGAAATGAGACGAAGGTGCTGGAGGCGGAGTACCTGCTCTCCGCGGTGGGCCGCGCGCCGGTGACCGAGGACATCGGCCTGGAGAAGACCAACATCAAGACCGAGCGCGGGTTCATCAAGACCAACGGCTTCATGCAGACCACCGAGCCGAACGTCTACGCGATCGGCGACGTGGTCCCCACGCCGATGCTGGCGCACGTCGGTTCGGCGGAGGGGATCCTCGCGGTGGAGCACATCGCCGGGAAGAAGGTCGAGCCGATCAACTACGACCACACGCCGTCGGCCACCTACTGCTACCCTGAGGTCGCCTCGGTGGGGCTCACCGAGAAGAAGGCGAGGGAGCGCGGCTACGACGTCAAGGTCGGCATCGCTCCGTTCGGCGCGGTGACCAAGTCGGCGATCAGCGATGAGTCGTTCGGCCTGGTGAAGTTCGTCGCCGACAAGAAGTACGACGAGCTCCTCGGAGTCCACCTCATCGGCCCGCACGCCACCGAGCTCCTCGCCGAAGCCTGCGTGGGCCTGAAGCTGGAAACCACGACCGAGGAAATCGCGCGGACGATGCACGCGCACCCGACGCTCTCGGAAATCATGCATGAGGGCGCCGAAGCCGCGCTCGGCCACCCGCTCCACTTCTGAACTCGCACCTGTTCGTAGTGACTCGTGACGAGTGCGATCACGGCCCGGTGGGCCGTGATGGCTGGGTTGGCGTGGCGCGCACTTCGATCGGGGCGTTGCCGCTGGGCGTGTATCGGCGCTCAGTGCAGGTTCGACCGTCGGCGTCGAGCGCTGCGCCCGAAAAGAGCTCTGCGAGGATCGCGCAAAAGCTCGTCGTTGCGTGGACGGAGCCCGCCAGCGTGCGGCATCGACGGTTGGCCGTCGGCATCGGAACGCTCTGCCGGATACGAGCTTTGCGAGGACTTCAAGCGGCGGAGCTGGCTTGTAGAGCGCCTGCGGTCAGTGCTCCGCCGCCCTAGCGGCGGTTCGCACCAACGTGAGCCGTGACGCTTTACGGCTGCTCCGCCGCCAGCGCGCGGATCGCGTCGGTGATGTCCTTGAGCTGCGGCACCGACGCCATCTCCAGGTTGTCGGCCAGGCCGATGCCGGGGACGAACTTGCCTGCCAGAAGCCTCGGCGGCGCGAGCAGCTTGTAGAAGTGGTCCTCGATCGTCCGACGGATGAGGTGCTCGCCGAAGTTGGTGACCTCGGTGTCCTCGTTCACGTACAGCACCTTGCCGGTCTTCTCTATGGACGCGGACACCATCTCCCAGTCGTAGGGCCAGAGCGTCCGCAGGTCGATCACCTCTGCCTCGATGCCCTCGTTCTCCGCCAGCGCCTTCGCCGCCTTCGCCGCGAGCGGCAACGTGCGGCCCCAGGAAACCACCGTCACGTGCAACCCTTCGCGGACGAGCTTCGCCTTGCCGATCGGCACCACGTACTTCTCGAGCGCCGGCCACTGCGGCTTCCACTTCGACCGCTCGCCCAGCGGCGCGTCGATCATCTTCGACAGCATCTTGTCGTCCGCCGGCTCGCCCGGGATGAGCTCCTCGCCCTTGATGCGCAACAGCGCCTTGGGCTCGAGGTACATCACCGGGTTGTCCTCCAGCACCGCGGCGAGCAGCAGGCCGTACGCGTCCAGTGGCGTGGACGGCATCACGATCTTCCACCCGGGGATGTGCGTCGCCGTCGCGTCGAACGAGTGCGAGTGGTAGATGCTGCCGCGGATCCCCGAACCCACCGGCGTACGCACGATCATCGGAACGTTCCAGTCGCCGTTCGACGACCAGCACGTGTTGCCCGCGATCTTGAGCAGGTCGATGGTGTTGTAGATGTAGTCGCAGAACTGGATCTCCGCGCACGGCTTCTGGCCCGCGAGCGCCAGCCCGATCGCCATGCCGATGATCCCGCGCTCGTCCAGCGGCGAGTTCCACGCGGACTGGATGCCCTGGGTGCAGGTGAAGACGCCGCCGAGCGGCGGACCCACGTCCTCGCCGAACACGTCGGTCAACCCGAGGTTTTCCTCCGCATAGTGCAGGGCCATGCGGATCGCCTGCGCCATGTTCGCCATGGTTACTTCTTCTCCCAGTAGATGTGGTCGTAGATGCTGGCGCCGTCCGGCTGCGGCTCGTCGCGGACCTGCCGGGCCATCTCGGCGATCTCCTCGGTGTACTTCTTGCGGAGCGCGTCCATCTCCGCGCGGGTGAGGACGCCCTCGGCCTCGAGCCGCTCCTCGAAGGACTTGATGCAGTCCGGTTCGTCCCCGACGAAGTTCGCGCCGGACGCGGAGGAGTGCCCGTACAGGCGCGAGACCATCGCCTCGAGCAAGAACGGCTTGCGCTCCTTGCGCACGTACTCCATCGCCTCCTTCAGCTCGAGGTAGCTGGTCACCGGGTCGTTGCCGTCGATCGTCCGGGAGCGGATGTTGAACGCGCGCCCGCGGTCGGAGATGTGCTTCTCGCCGTGCTGCGTGGCGGCGGCGGTGGAGATGCCCCACTGGTTGTTGGTCACGATAATGAGGATCGGCAGCTCGTTGCCCGGCCTCGAGGACCAGATGAGGCAGCTCGCGAAGTCGCCCTCGGCCGTGCCCGCATCCCCGCCGGTGACGATCGTGATGCCATCCCCTCCGAAGCGCTTCTGCGCCAGCGCAGTGCCCGGCGCGATCGCGTACTGCACCTCGATGGGGGAGGAGACCGGCGCGATGTTCCACTCACGCTTGGAGAAGTGACCGGCGAAGTTGCGCCCGCCGGAGTACGGATCGGTCGCGGTGTTCTTCATCTGCCGCAACGCACCGATCGGGCTTTCGCCCAGCGCCAGCAGCGTCGCCGATTGGCGGTAGTGCGCGTGCAGGTAGTCGTAGGCGGGCCCCTGGCCCTTCTTCATCAGAAGGCCGAGCGGGACGTTGAACGCCTCCTCGCCCGGCCCCCCGATCCAGAAATAGCCGTGGCCGGACTTGTACATCTGGATCAGACGCTCCTCGAGCACGCGCGCCTTCACCATGAGGTCGTGCATCCGGATCAGCAGCTCCGCGGGCAAAGAGCCGAGGCTGGACTTCTCTTCCTTGCGATCGACGAGACGAGGACGGGACAAAAAGCGCTCCCCCGGAGATGAGTGACGCGGTTCCTATACAGCATCAGGAACCGATTGCGAGGGTCGGATGCCTCCCAGCCCCTAAAGCGTCATGACGCGCTGCGCCTGCCGTTTCGGCCCGAAGCCATTGCGGCCCGTTCCGGGGCGGGGCGCTCCGTTCAGTTCCGGCTGCACCGGCAGGACCGGTTTCGACCCGCGCGGGCGCAGGCCACCTTGGCCCTTGCAGTCACGAAGGGGGGAGCCGCACATGAACGTTCCGAAGAGGCTGAAGTTCACGGGGATCGTCTCGCTCGCGCTTCTGCCGTGGGTCCTGGCCTGCGGCGCCGACGCGGATCCGCAGACCGCGCAGCAGAATCAGACGGACGATGCGCAGACCGTGCTGTGCCCTGCGCCCGACGCCGGCGTTCCCACGCTCAGCGATGCGCAAATCCTCATGGTGTTGAGGACCGGCAACGACGGTGAGATCGCCCAGGCCCAGGTGGCGATGCAGAAGGCGAAGAGCGATCAGGTCCGCGCCTTCGCCGAGAAGATGGTCGAGGAGCACACGCAGGCCAACCAGCGCCTCGACGCGCTGGCGACGCAGCTGGGCCTGACGCCGGAGGACAGCGCGGTCTCTGTTCAGCTGCGCGCGGAGGCGGCGCAGAAGCTGGACATCCTGTCGAAGCAGACCAACGCACCGTTCGACCTGGGATACATGGACGCGCAGGTGGCCATGCACTCGGGCCTTCTGTTCTGGAGCGACATGGTGCTCATGCCTCAGGCTCAGCGCACCGAGCTCAAAGATGAGCTGACCGCCGAGCGCGACACCGCCCAGGCGCACCTCGAAGAGGCGTTCACGATCCAGAAGGAGCTCGCGTCGCGGCAGCTCGTCACGCCATCGCAGGACATCGTGCCGCGGCGCTGATCGGCGCGCGTGCCGGATCGACGGGTCCGCATCCCTCGAGGACCGGGATGCGGGCCCGCCACGCGTCTTACGGGGTCAGGATGATCCGCGGCCCGGTGAGCGCCTTGCGCACCGCATTGAGCGCGCCGTCGCTGGCGGCCTCGGCCTCGGTGATCCGCCTGAGCGCGGTCTTTCCCTTCGCGCGGGCGTCCCAGATCTTCTTCAACTCGCCCAACAGCGTGAGCGCTTCGCCCAGCACCCGTTCGGAGGGGCCGGTCGGAGGCTGGGTGCCGGTTTGCTGCTTCACGTATTCGCAGAAGCGCCCGAAGGCCTCTTTGGATTGAGCCGGGTTCAGCTTCTCCAGCGCAGGGCCGATCCGATCCAGCTTCAGCGACAGAAGGCGCAGAGGCGACAGGCCGCGCAGATCCGGATGGAGCAGTCCGACGTCCTCCGCGCCGAAGGCGCCGAGCAGCCCGTCCTCCTCGGCCGGCATCTGGTACGGCACCACGTCCAGATAGAGGAAGAGCGGATCGACGCCCTGCTTGACCGCCTCCTTCTCCTCGTGGCCGAACGGCGGGAACTTCTCCGGCGTGCCGATGAACAGGAGCGGCAGGACCACCGCCGCCCAGAAGTCCTCCGGCGCCGGGGGCGTCGCCTCCGTCGTCGCGGCGAGGTGGGCGATGAGCTCCACCATCCGCCCGGCCACGCCCAGTTGCGAGATCAGCGACTTCGACTGATCCAGCGACGCCACTGCGCCGAGGAGCTGCGCGTCCAGCTGCTTCTTGAGTTCGGGCGGCACCTGGGTCACGCGGTCGAGCGCATCGCGCAGGTTGCGGGTGAGCGCGGAGACCGGGTTCTCCCACGCCTCCTTCAGCTTCTGTTCGTCCAGGAGCACGAACTGCACGAAGCCGGGATCGAAGAGCCGCTCGTAGTCCTCCGGCGCAAGCTTCGGCTGGGGGCCCGCGGCGATCGACAACCGGGCGCGCCCGAGCGCGGCGCGGATCTCCTTCTGCACGTCCTGTAGCTGCGCGAGGTTCGCGCGCGAGAGGGCATCCATCGCCGCGCCGAAGGGCGAGAGCATCACCAGCGCGTCGGGAAAGCCCAGCACCAGCCCATCCGGTGACTCGCGGTTGTGCACCCAGAACGCGCCGTCCTGTTGCGCGAGCCGCACGCCCAGCGCCGCCGCCACGCCGAGCACCACCGCCTGATGATCGGGCCGCTTGAGGTCGAGCGGCCCGCCGAGGAGCCGTGCCACGCCCTTCTCGATCTCGACCCACGACGACTTCGTCGGATCCAGTTCGGGGAGGCCCACCGCCTTGAAGCCGGCGAGCAATTGCTTGAGCGCGAGCTCGACGCTCGCAGGGACCTGGGTGGCCATGTGATCGACTCCGGAGGCGTTGGGCTACGCGAGCTCCGCCGGCGGCCGGGGCGCGACCGCCGGGGAGGCGGCCGCCTTGTTTCGCGGAAAGACGATGTAGCGCAAGAGCAAAAGCTGGCCGAATGACAGGATCGTCACATCGGCGATCAGCTTGGAGACGAGGATCGGCAGCCGCGAACGATCGGTGAGAATCCCGACCGCGCTGGCGTGCACCACCATCAGACACCCGATCGCACCCGCGTAGCGCAGCGCGCTCGTCCACAGCGTCAACCGGCAGTCGGTGAACGCCACCTTGCGGTTGAGGGTGAAGCTCAAGGTCGAACCGATGGTGAGGCCGCACGCCGCGCAGAACGCGCTCGGCCACCCGAGCGCCCGCGCGCAGCACAGCACCGTCCCCCAGTCGCAGGCCGAGGCGAACGCGCCCACGAGGAGACTCCGCACGAACCATCGCGAGGCGAGCCGCGCGCCGAGCGATCTCCCCGATGTCCGCACCGCGACGTCCGCGCCCATGCGCCGGAAAATGTGCACGCCACCACGCCCGGTCGAGTGCCGCCTGCCCGGCCGCAGGGATGGGGTGCCACGACGCACCGCACCGAAGCGCCACCTCCGCCCGCACGCCGCCTGCCCGACGCTCCAACCTCCTTGACCGCTTTGGCCCCCACCGTTATGTGCCGCTTCGAAATGGCCACTCCCGATCGGTTCCCATTGCCCCAGGTTCCCGAATCGACTCGGAAACCGGAGTGGCTCAAGGTCCGGATGCCGCACGGCCCGGGCTACGAGCGGGTCAAGGCCATCGTCAAGTCGACGAAGCTGGCCACGGTCTGTGAAGAGGCGCGCTGTCCGAACATCGCCGAGTGCTGGGGCGGTGGAACCGCCACCGTGATGTTGATGGGCGATGTCTGCACGCGCGCCTGCCGCTTCTGCCACGTCAAGGTCGGCGCTCCGCCGCCGCTGGATCCGGAGGAGCCCGAACATCTCGCGCGGGCGGTCCGCGAGCTGGGGCTCGACTACATCGTGGTCACCAGCGTCAACCGGGACGACCGTCCGGACGGCGGGGCCGGCCACTTCGCGCACGCGATCCGGGCGCTGCGCCGCGAGAGCCCGAAGACGATCGTCGAGGTGCTGATCCCCGACTTCAAGGGCGTGGAGAAGGATCTGGCCACGGTGGCGAAGGCCCGGCCGCACGTCATTGCCCACAACATCGAGACGGTGGAGCGCCTCACGCCGTCGGTGCGCGACCGCCGTGCGGGCTACCGGCAGAGCTTGAAGGTGCTCGAGTACCTCAAGCAGCGGCCCGAGCGCGTGTACACCAAGTCGTCGATCATGGTGGGGCTGGGCGAGACGGACGAGGAGATCCTCCAGACCTGCCGCGATCTGCGCAGTGTCGGCGTCGACGTGCTCACGCTCGGCCAGTACCTGCAGCCCTCGCAGTACCACCTGCGCGTGGCGCGGTTCGTGCCGCCGGCGCAGTTCGAGACGCTCAAGAAGGCGGCGGAGGAGATGGGTTTCCTCTATGTCGCCGCCGGGCCGCTGGTGCGCTCGAGCTACCGCGCGGCCGAGTTCTTCATGAAGGGTCTGATGGACAAGAAGCGCCTGGAAGAAGCGGACGCCGCATGCCCACCTTGAACCTGGTTCAGGCCGTCAATGACGCGCTCCGGGTGGAGATGAGGCGCAACCCGGATGTCGTGGTGATGGGAGAAGACGTCGGGAAGTTCGGCGGCGTCTTCCGCGCCACCGCCGGCCTCTATGAGGAGTTCGGTCCGGAACGCGTCATCGACACGCCTTTGGCGGAGTCCGGCATTATCGGCACCGCGATTGGCATGGCGATGTACGGGCTGCGCCCGGTCCCGGAGATCCAATTCAGCGACTTCATCTTCCCGGCGTTCGACCAGATCGTGAACGAGCTGGCGAAGCTGCGGTACCGCTCGGGCGGGCAGTACGCGGCGCCGGTGGTGATCCGCACGCCGTACGGCGGCGGGATCAAGGGTGGGCACTACCACTCACAGTCGCCCGAGGCGCTGTTCATCCACACCGCCGGGCTCAAGGTCGTCTCGCCCTCGAACCCCTACGACGCCAAGGGCCTCCTTTTGGCGGCGATGCGGCAGGACGATCCGGTCCTCTTCTTCGAGCCCAAGCGCATCTACCGCGCCGCGCGCGGCGAGGTCCCCGAGGGCGACTACACGGTGGAGCTGGGGCGCGCGAAGGTCGTGCGCGAAGGCGACGACGTCACCGTGATCGCCTGGGGCGCGATGCTGCACGAGGCGGAGCGGGCGGTGGAGCAGGCCGCGGAGAAGGGGATCTCCTGCGAGCTCATCGACCTGCGGACGCTGTGGCCGCTGGACATCGACTGCATCACCGAGAGCGCCCGGAAGACCGGCCGGGTGGTGGTGGTGCACGAGGCCGCTCGGACCTGCGGGCTCGGCGCCGAGATCTGCGCGCTGATCCAGGAACGTTGCTTCGTCCACCTCGAGGCGCCGATAAAGCGCGTCACGGGCTGGGACACGCCGTTCCCGTACACGCTGGAGAACGAGTACCTGCCGCGCGCGCCGCGGATCCTGATGGGCATCGACGAGGTCGCGGCGTTCGAGGCGTAAAAGCTTCGCGGGTCGACGATCGGGAGACGACACACGACATGGCGACGTTCGAGTTCAAGCTGCCGGACATCGGCGAAGGCGTAGTCGAGGGAGAGATCGTGAAGTGGCTGGTCAAGCCCGGCGACGCGGTCGCCGAGGATCAGCCGCTGGTCGAGGTGATGACCGACAAGGCCACCGTCACCATCCCCAGCCCGAAGTCGGGCCGGGTGGTGAAGACGCACGGAAACGAGGGCGACATGGCCCGGGTCCACCACCCGCTGGTGACGCTCGAACTCGACGGCGGCGCCGCATCGTCCGCCTCGTCCCAACCGGTCACGGACGCCGCCGGCCGTTCCAGCGGCCCCGCCGCGCAGGTCTCCACGGCCGCCCCGGGCGGCAATGCGCCGTCCCGGGCCGGAGCTGCCACCAACGGCTCGGGCGCACGCGTGCTGGCGACGCCGGTCACCCGTCGCATCGCCCGCGAGCACGGGCTCAACCTCTCGGACATCTCGGGCACCGGGCCGCAGGGGCGCGTCACCAAGGCGGACGTGCTGGCGGTGATCGCCGGCGAGGGTGCAGTGGCCACCGGCAACCAGGTCGCCCAGAGCGCCGCGGCGCCCGCTGCGCGCAGCCAGCCGGCCCCGGTCGTGCCGCTGCCGCGGGCCCAGGGCGATCAGCGGATTCCGTTGCGCGGGCTGCGCAAGCGGATCGCGGAGAAGATGGTCCGCTCGAAGTTCACCGCGCCGCACTTCACCTTCGTGGAGGAGATGGACGCCAGCCAGCTGGTGGCGCTGCGCAAGCGGATCAACGAGACGCTCGCCGCCTCGGGCGACACCACGAAGGTCACCTTCCTGCCGTTCATCGTCAAGGCGGTGATCGCCGCGCTCAGGCAGTTCCCCGCGCTCAACGCCAACATGGACGAGGCGACGCAGGAGCACGTGATCCGGGGCGAGTACAACATCGGCATCGCCGCGGCGACCGAGGAGGGGCTCACCGTCCCGGTGGTGCGCCACGCAGACCGCCTGTCGATCCGCGAGCTCGCCGTCGAGATCGCGCGCCTGGGTGCTGCCGCGCGGGAGAAGAAGCTCAAGCCGGAGGAGCTGTCCGGCGGCACCTTCACCATCACCTCGCTCGGTCAGACCGGCGGCCTGTTCGCGACGCCCATCATCAACCACCCCGAGGTCGGCATCCTCGGCGTGCACAAGATGCGCAAGCGCCCGGTGGTGGACGACTCCGGCGCGATCGTCGTGCACGACATGATGTACCTGTCGCTCTCGTTCGATCACCGGGTGATCGACGGGCAGGTCGGCGCCGAGTTCACCTACGCCATCATCCGGTACCTCGAGACGCCGGAGATGCTCTTCCTCGAGATGACCTGATGGCCTCCCGCGCCCAGAAGACCTCCGCCGCGGTGAAGCCGAAAGGGCACGCTTCGTGCAACGGCGCGACGAAGGCCTCCCGTCCGGCCTCCGCCGGATCCGCCTCCGCGGGTGGGCCGGCGCTGTCTACGGATCAGCTGCTCGAGCTGTACCGCGCGATGCTCCGGGTGCGGATTCTCGACGACCGGATGATCACGCTGCAGCGCCAGGGGCGGATCGGCTTCTACGGCGCGTGCACCGGGCAGGAGGCGGCCACGCTCGGCAGCGCGTACGCGCTGGAACCGACCGACTGGATCTTCCCCGCGCTCCGCGAGGCCTCGGCCATGCTGTTGCGCGGATTTCCCCTGGTGCCGTACCTGGCGCAGGTGTTCGGCAACAGCGCGGACGTGACCAAGGGCCGCCAGATGCCGTCGCACCAGGCGGCGCGGGCGGTGAACCAGGTGAGCTGGTCCTCCTGCATCGGCACCCAGCTGCCGCAGGCGGTGGGCGCGGCGATGGCGGCGCGGTTGAAGCGGGACCGCACGGTGTTCATGGCGTACATGGGCGACGGCGCGACCTCGGCGTCGGACTTCCACGTGGCGCTCAACTTCGCCGGCGTGTTCAAGGCGCCGGTGGTCTTCGTCTGCCAGAACAACCACTGGTCGATCTCCATGCGGACCGACCAGCAGACCGCCTCCGAGTCGATCGCCATCAAGGCGAAGGCGTATGGCTTCCCCGGCGTCAAGGTGGACGGCAACGACGTGGAGGCGGTCTATGCGGCGGCGAAGACCGCAGTGGACCGCGCGCGCCGGGGCGAAGGCCCCACGCTGATCGAAGCCGAGACCTACCGGATGGGCGCGCACTCCACGTCGGACGATCCGACCCGCTACCGGGATCCGAAGGAGGTCGAGCTCTGGAAGACGCGCGACCCGCTGGACCGGCTGCAGGCCAGGCTCCTCAAGCTCAAGGTGTGGGACGCCCGGCGCGACGAGGCGCTGCGGACCGAGCTGCTCGGGGAGATCAACGCGGCGATCAAGGAGGCCGAGTCCTACGGCCCGCCCGCGGACGAGACGATGTTCGAGGACCTCTATGCCGAGGTGCCCTGGAACATCCTGGAGCAGCGGGAGGAGTACCTGGAGTACCTGCGCCGGGCGGGGCCCGCCGCCCGCGGCGATCACGCCTGAGCCGGACGCTGCGCGCGGCTGTCACTCCCGATAAGTTGAGGCCATGGCGGACGAACCCCGCGAATACCTCCGCGCCGCACAGGCCGCCGAGGTGCGCGGCGACAAGACCCATGCGGCGGAGCTGCTCTTCAAGGCGGCGCAGCTGTACCGGAGCCAGGGCAAGTCGTCGCGCGCGCTCAGCGTCCTCAGGCACGCGCAGCGGCTGGATCCGTCACGCGAGGAGCTGGCCGAGGAGATCCAGCGTCTGGAGTGGCTGCCGGAGCAGCCGCTCAAGCGGAGCCACGACGACCTCGAGGCGGAGATGAAGCGCGTGCTGGAGCCGCTCGAGGCGATGGCCGTCGACAGCGCGGACGGGGAGATCAGCATCGCCGGCGAGCCGGACACCACCCTGCCGGGCGTCGGGCGCAACCTCATCGAGAAGGGGCCGACGCTGGCGGACCCCGACGCGTCTGCGTGGTGCTCGTTCTGCTGCCGGCCGACCGAAGAGGCGGGGCGGCTCGTGGCCGGCCCCGCCGGCGCGTTCGTCTGTGGCGACTGCGTGCGCGAATCCACGCGTCTTCTGGGCGATGTGTTGGTGCCCGCGCCCGCGACCGCTCCGGCCGCACCGTCGCTTCAGCCTCTGCCCCAGGGCACGGTGGCGCAGATCCTCCAGCTGTCGCGGCTGGACGAGGACATCCCCATCGCGGGGACCGCGCTCGAGGCGCTCACGCGGCCAGCTTCGGCGCAGGCCTCCGCGAGCGCGGACGCGGAAGTCACCAGCCAGTCGGCGGCGCAGCGCGAGCTGGAGCAGGCGCTGGACGGCGGCCGCCGGCGGATCCTGGTGATCGGCCCTGCCGGAGCGGGGAAGTCGACGGTCGTGCGCCGGGTGGTCGAGAGCCGGCGCGGCTTTCTGTTCGGTCCGTCCTCCGCGCCGCGGAGCGTGCCCGAGGACTGGCTCATCGCTCTGGACGATGCGCCGCCCACCACGCAGGAGGGCTGGGCGCGCACGCGCACGCTCTGGGAACGGCATGGCGGCGTGGTGATCCTCACGACGCGGGGTTGTGCGCCGGCGCCGGACGCGGCGGTCCTGACCGAAGACGCGCGGGTGCCGCTCGCCTCCACGCAGGCGATCGTCGCGGCCACTTACGGCGCGCTGCCGCTGGAGGTGGCGGAGCAGGTGGACGCGGTGGTGGTGCTCGACGCGCTGGACGAGCCGGCTCTGGGCGCGATGGCCAGCACGCTGATGGGGGCGCGCGGGTTCGCGGAGTCGTTCATCGCGGAGGCCGCGCCGGCGCTGGCGAAGAGCGCGCTCGCGTCCTCCCGCGGCGCGCACGAACTGGTCGCGCTGGTCCGACGGCTCCCGCAAGGCGCGTGGAAGCTCGAAGCGGTGACGCCCCCGAGGCCCGGGGGAAACGCGAAGCGGCGGGCCAGGCGGAAGGGAGACGGGACGTGAGCGACCCAGGGCTCGATGCGATCAACGTCGTCCACCTCGGGCGGGTCGAATACGAGGACGGGCTGGTGCTGCAGGAGCGGTTCTTCAAGGCGCGCCAGCAGGGGCTCATCGGCGACGTGCTGTTGCTCCTCGAGCACTCCCCGGTGCTGACCCTGGGGCGCGCGGCGAAGCCGGCGAACATCCTCCTTCCGCGGCCCGCGCTGCAGAAGATGGGCTTCGAGGTCTTCGAGACCAACCGCGGCGGCGACGTCACGTACCACGGGCCCGGTCAGCTCGTGGGGTATCCCATCTTCAAGCTCGACGGCGCGCGGCAGGACGTGCGCCGCTACGTCCGCGACCTCGAGGAGGCGCTGATCCGCACGGTGGCGAAGTGGGGCATCACCGCCGGGCGCATCCCGAAGCTGACCGGCGTATGGCTGGGCGATGAGACCTCGCCGGATGCACGGAAGATCGCGGCGATCGGTGTGCACATCGCGCGGTGGATCACCAGCCACGGCTTCGCGCTCAACGTGAACACCGATCTGTCGCACTTCCGGGTGATCGTCCCCTGCGGCATCCAGGAGAAGGGCGTCACCTCCATCGCCGCGGAGATCGGCCGAGAGGTGCCCCTGGCCGAGGTCGAATCCGAGGTCGCCTCCCACTTCGCCGCGCTGTTCGGAAAGCCGTTGCGGCACCTGTGGCCCGAGCGCCGGACGATCTCCGTCGCGGTGACGAAGGGGCAGGGGGACGACGCGAAGGTGCTTCTGCTCAAGCGCACGCCGGAGCGGGGCGGGTTCTGGCAGCTGGTGACCGGAACGGTGGAGTCCGGCGAGACGCCGAATGCGGCGGCGGCGCGCGAAGTGCGCGAGGAGACCGGCCGCGCGCTGGAGGTCCGGCCGCTCGACTACGTGCACGCGTTCGCGTTCGGCGAGACGACCCCACCGGGCCTCGTGGAGGAGACCGCCTTCGCCGCCGCGTGGCCGGACGATGCGCCGGTGTCGATCGACCCGCGCGAGCACACGGAGCTGGCGTGGGTCAGCGTGGCCGAAGCAATGGAGCGGCTACCCTTCGCCGGGCTCCGGATCGCCTCACGGCGCGCGTTGGTGCGCTAGCGGCGGCAGGTCAAGACTTTTTGTGGAGAAATTGTAGAAATTCAGTCAGAGCGGCCACATTTGGGCACTTCTGCGCGAAAACAACTTCAGCGACGAGCGCAATACGCCTTCCGTACCATCCCGTTCGGAGGGCCTATGAAACTCATCGCGCAATTGTTGGTTGTCGGCTTTCTCGCAGGTTGTGGCGTTGGAACGGATGGCACCGCTCAGCTCGAGGCGGTTTCCAGCGGGGCGGTCGGGCAGGCGCTGAACGCCGGCCATGGCCACGGTCACGGCCACGCTGCATTCAAGGTCAAGAACGTCGACTTCTACGTCGATCTCCCGGGCATCGGGAATCACCTCAAGGTGGCCACCCGCGTCTATGAGCCGCACAACGGCAAGGCACGGTCGGTGGTGCAGCTGGCGCTCCACGGCGCGACCTACGACGGCCGCTACTGGGAGATCCCGGAGATCAACGGCGTCTCGTACTCCTACGCGGAGGACATGGCGTCCCGCGGCTACATCGTGGTGGTGATGGATCAGCTGGGCGCCGGGCAGAGCGACAAGCCGGACGGAGATCTGTTCGGCCTCGCCGAGGCGGGCAGCGCGCTGTACCAGGTGGGCGAGCAGATCCGCCAGCACATCGGCAAGCACCGCGCGCTGGTCTACGTGGGTCACTCCAACGGGTCGGTGACGTCGCTGTGGTCGCAGGGCATCTACGGCGGCGCGGACGCGGTGATCACCACCGGCTGGGTCCACGGCTACCGCGGGCTGCCGGTGGACCCGAACGATCCGGTCTTCCAGCAGGCGCTGTCGACCCCGTACATCCATCTGCCGGGTGAAGCGCGGCAGGGTCTGTTCTATTTTCCGCCGCAGACCGATCCGGACCTGATCGCCTACGACAATGCCAACCTGAACAACGCGATGCCCCGTCACCAGTTCCTCGACCTGATCGGCGTGCACGCGGACATCACCAACCTCGGCCCGGGCGGGATGACCACCCTGACGAAGACCCAGCTGATCACCGTCCCGGTGCTCGTCCAGGCCGGCAACCAGGACTTCGCGATCGCCCCCGCTTCCACCGTGAACGACCCGCCCACCGAGGCCGGCTTCTTCCCCAGCTCGCCGTCGGTGACCGTCCAGTCGCTCGACCAGATGGGTCACTCGTTCAACGGCCACTTCACCCACGACGAATCGTGGGATGCAATCGACGCGTGGCTGACGGCCACCTTCCCGTGAGGACGACATGTACTTCTACGATCACAACCAGCCCATGGGCCTCGCCGTCTGGTTGTTCGACAAGATGACCGACGCCGACTGGGACCTGCACTTCAAGCACCTCGAGGACATGGCCACCTGGTCGGAGAAGTCCGGGGTGCGGCCGGCCGTGTTGCTGATCCCCAAGGGGTTCGACATGCCCCCCACCGAACGCCGCACCCGGCTCACCGAGCTGACCAATCAGCCCGGGTACGATCCGTACGTGGCCTTCGTCGCGCCGAACAAGGCGATCCAGACCGTGCTGACGCTCTTCTCGTGGTTCCAGAAGAAGCCGAAGTACGACACCTCCTTCGTCGCCTCGGCGGCCGACGGCATCGCGTGGCTGGAGAAGATGCGCGGCGCGAAGCTCCCGATGCTTCAGGTGATGCTCAACGACGTCTACAAGCGAGCGGGAGTGCAGGCCGGCCCGGAGGCGGGCGTGGCCTGAGCCGGCGCGGACCGGATTGTCCTAAGGCCCGTGTCCCCCTCCGAGGGGACGCGGGTCACTTTTTTCAGGCCGTGAGCACCATCTGCTCGCGCGCGGCGACGGCCTCGGGCCGGTACTTGCGCACCTCGCGGAGCATCTTCTCCATGCCCTCGTCGTCGCGGGTCGGGTCGTGGTGGAAGAGCACCAGCCGCTTGACCCCGGCGGTGTCCGCGGCGGCCACCGCGGCCTGCCAGGTGGAGTGTCCCCAGCCGGTCCTGGGCGGGCCGGCGCGGCCGCGGTACTCGTCCTCGGTGTACATCGCGTCGTAGATGAGCAGGTCCGCGCCACGGCTGAACTCGTAGAAGCGCTCGTCCAGCTTCGACCCGTGCTCGATGTCGGTCGCGTATACGACCGACTTGCCCTTGTAGTCGATGCGGTAGCCGAGGTTCCCGCCGGGGTGGTTGAGCTCGATCGCGCTGATCTTCGCGCCGCCGATCTCCAGAGTCTGCCCGCTGGAGAACTCGCGGTACTCGACGTGTGCCCGGAACACCATCTCCGCGGTGACCGGGAAATAGGGCTGCACCATCTGGCCGGCGAGGATCTCCTTGATCCCCAGCCCGTTCCGTGACGGCCCGTAGACCACGAACGCGTTCTTCGGGTTGAACATCGGCGTGAAGAACGGCAGGCCCTGCAGGTGGTCGTAGTGGTAGTGGCTGACGAAGATCGCCGCCTTCGTGCCCTCCCGTCCGAAGGACTCGCCCAGTCCGCGCGCGCCCGACCCGAGGTCGAAGATCACCAGCTGATCGCCGAAGCGGACCTCCACACACGGGGTGTTGCCGCCGAAGCGCCGGGTGGCCGTCCCCGGGGAGGGGATGGAGCCGCGGACGCCCCAGAACCTCACCCGGATTCCGTCGGTGCGACGGGAAGGCCGGGCCTTCGTGCGGGTGCGCGAACGCCGGGCAGGCCGGGCGGCGCGGCGCCGCTCAGCCGACCTTCGCTTTTTCGTCGTCGTCCTCTGCGTGGAGCTCAATGAGGTGTCCGGAGCGCTCTCGCTTCGTGCGCAAGTAGTCCACGTTATGCGGATTGTGCACCGTTCGGGAAGCGATTCGACGCCGCACTGGGATACCTTCGTCGACGAGCCCCGCGATCTTCAAGGGGTTGTTGGTGATGAGCTCGACCGACCGGACCCCGAGCTGCCGGAGGATCTCCGCCGCCACGTCGTACCGGCGCAGATCGTCCGGGAACCCGAGCTTCTGGTTCGCCTCGTAGGTGTCCAGCCCCTGCTGCTGCAGCGCGTAGGCGCGGATCTTGTTGCCGAGGCCGATCCCGCGGCCCTCCTGGCGGAGGTAGACGAGAACGCCGGTGCCGTGGGCGGTGATGAGGTCCAGCGCGGCGTCCAGCTGCTGGCGGCAGTCGCACTTGAGCGACCCGAAGACCTCGCTGGTGAGGCATTCGGAGTGGACGCGCACCGGCACACCCTCGAGCCCCTCGACGTTGCCGACCACGATGGCCACGTGTTCGACGCCGGTGCGCTTCTCCCGGAACACCACGGTGCGCAGGATGCCGCGCGAAGTCGGTACGTCCGCCTCGGCGTATCGCTCGACCAGCGCGCTCTTCTTCCGCAGCACCTTCGATCCGTCGGACATCGTGATCTCTCCCGCGTCTCTATAAGGCAGCGTGACGCCCGGACCAACAGGATCCGAGGCGACCTTATTGATGCCCGAGGCGCGTTTTGGTTACGCCCGCTCGTCAGGCTGCCCAGCTCACCGGGATGAGCTCCACCGGATCGCCCGGTTCGAGGCGGGTGGCGTCCTTCGGGAACACCATGAGGTGCGTGGCCCGGGTGGTGGAGCGCAGTGACCCGGACAGTTGCGTGGGCAGCGGCTTCGCCCACAGCGCTCCGTCCCGCACCTCCACGGTGGCGCGCAGGAAATGCGTGAGCCCGGCGGGCTTGTGCTGCGCGACGGCGACGCGGCCCGGCACACGCGGCGTGAGCGCCTGCTGATGCCCGAGCATCCGCCGGAGCGCGGGCAGCACGAACACCTCGAACGTCACCAACGACGAGGCGGGATTGCCCGGCAGCCCGAAGTAAAGCGCCGACCCGAGCGTGCCGAACAACAGCGGCTTGCCGGGTTTGATCGCCACCTTCCAGAAGTGCACCTGGACGCCGAGGGCCTCGAGCGCGTCGCGGACGAAGTCTCGCTCGCCCACCGAGACCCCGGCGCTGGAGAGGACCAGGTCGAAGCCGCGGGTCCGTTCGAAGAGCGCGCGGACCTCTGCCGGATCGTCCCGGGCGATGCCGAGGATCGTCGGCTCCCCGCCGGCGCGCTTCACCGCCAACGCCAGGGCCGGCGCGTTGGTGTCGACGATGCGGTCGCCGGGGGCCTCGTCGTAGCGGCACAGCTCGTCGCCGGTGGAGAGGAGCGCCACCTTCGGACGGCGCGGGACCGGCACCTCCCCGATGCCCTGCGCGTACAACAGCGCCGCCTCGGGGATGCCGATCGGCGTGCCCAATGGGAGCAGGACCGCGCCCTGCCGCGCGTCGCCGCCCTTCGGCCGGACGAAGGTTCCCGCCGTCACCGCTTCGTGGATCTCCACCCGGGCCCCGTCGTCCAGCGCGCGGGTCTTCTCCTGCATCACCACCGCGTCCGCGCCCGGAGGAAGCGGCGCGCCGGTCATCACCCGGGTGGCCTCGCCGGGGCCGATCGCCCGCTTCGGCATTTGCCCGGCGTAGACGGTCTCCACCACCTTCAGCGTGACGGGGGCACCGGACACGTCCGCGCTCCGCACCGCGTAGCCGTCCATCGCCGAGTTGTCCCAGGGGGGAAGGGTGCGTTCGGCGACCACCTCTGCGGCCAGCGCCCGCCCCAACGCATCCGCCACCGGAACCGTCTGGGCCGAAAGCGTCGGGGTCTTCTCCAGAATCCACCGCTGCGCGTCGTCGGCGTCGGTCATGTCCACCGCCTTCTCGAACGAAGGAGGGTTGTCAAGTCATGGTTTGACACGGTCGGGTAAGCACATTACAAGGGCGCGTTTTTTCTCGGCTCAGGGGGGGCTGTCCGGGGATCCGGGCCTGCGTCGGAAAGTCACGAGAAATCAAGGAGATGGCGTTCATGGCGAAGCAGCCCAGGTCGGGGTCCGGGGAGTCCGCGAAGTCGGTCGTGGCGCGCGCCGCCCGCCTCGTCTGGTCCAGGGTGGTCCGCAAGAAGGAGGCACCGGCGGGTGCCTCGGCGCGCCAGGCCGCGAAGAAGGTCTCCCGGGCGGTGAAATCCGCTGCGAAAAAGGTGACCCGGGGCGCCGGGTCGAAGAAGTCCGAGAAGAAGAACCCGGTGAAGAAGGCCGAACCGAAGAAGGTTGCGGCGAAGAAGCCGGAAAAGAAGGTGGAGAAGAAGTCCGCGCGGGTGGAGAAGGCGCCCCTCACCGAGGTGGAGCAGAAGCCCGCCGCGGCGCCCGTCGCCCGGCCGCGCGCCACCAAGTTGCCGGCGGTGGGCCACCCGCTCAACAAGCGTGAGATGGAACAGCTGCTCACGGCCGGGCAGGGCCGCGGCGTCACCGGCGAGGGCAGCCTCAAGGGCCGGCTGATGGTGAAGGACGGGTTCCCGTACCTCCACGTCGTCGGCCGCGATAAGCGCGAGCTCACCTTCCTCTTGCAGGGCCCTGATCAGGAGGTCCTGCCCGCCTACGTCGACCACAAGGTGTCGGTGTCCGGGTTGATCAAGAAGACCAACAACTACGGCGGCACCGTGGACGTGCGGAAGTGGACCGCCAAGAAGCCCGAGGCGGAGGCCGAGGCGGCCGAGGCGGCGGAACAGAAGCTCCGCTTTTTGTCGCCGGGAGAGATCGAACAGCTCATCACCGGCGGCATGGGCGCGGGCCTCACCGGCTTTGCCCGCTTCAAGGGTCAGCTGGAGATGACCGGGGATGACTTCTTCCTCGTGGCTTCCGGTGCCGGCACCCGTCAGCAGGTGTCCTTCCTGATCACCGGCAAGGCGGCGAAGGGGCTGCGCAAGTACGTCGGCCAAACCCTGTACGTCACCGGCATCGCGGAGAAGTCATCGGGGTGGGGCGGCAAGCTCGACCTCGAGTCCTTCGACGTGCGCCCGACCGAGGGCCGCGGGATGTCCCGCGAGAACCTGCAGGTGACCCAGGTCGAGGGCCTGTCCTCGGAGCCGAAGACGGTCGACGTGGTGATCAACCAGGGTCTCTCGGTGCGGCTCACCGAGAAGGCGGGACACATCTGGGCGATCGAGCCCACCGTGGCCAAGCGGGTGGGGCTGCGCGAGGCCAACTTCGAGCCGCAGGCGAACGGGCCGGCCACCCGCGAGTTCTTCTTCACCCCGCGCAACCCGGGCACCTTCGAGGTGGAGTTCTTCCTCGCGAAGGCGTTCAACCCGGCGCAGGTGTCCAGAAGCTGCAAGCTCATCGTCAACGTGAAGACGCACGCGTAGCGGCCGGCGCCGCGCGCTTCGGAGGGGAAGCTACATGTACAGGTTCGCAACCGTGGTGTGTGCGCTGGTCTGCGCTTCGGCGCTGGCGCAGGAGATCGGCACGGAGATCCCGCCGGGGCAGGTGCAGTCGCCGCCGCCCTCGTCCGGTCAGCCGACCAGCTATGACAATCCCTATGGGCAGCCGCCGCCCCCGCCGCCTCCGCCGGCCCCCGGTGCGCAGGCGGTCCCGGCC